>JBBRWT010000251.1:0-1551 GCA_038249035.1 Actinomycetales bacterium | reverse complement strand
CTGTTGAGCGCGTGCTCGCCGAGTTCGAGACGTCGCGCGACGGGCTGACCGAGGCCGAGGCCACTGCACACCGGCTGCAGTACGGCCCCAACGCGATCGTCGAGCTGAAGCGCGAGTCGGCCCTGCGCCGCTACCTGCGCCAGTACAAAGACTGGATGATCGTGTTGCTGCTCGCGAGCGCCGCGGTCACGGCGTTCTTGGGCGACTTCGGCACCGCGGCGGTTCTTGTCGTGCTCGTCGCCATCAATACGCTCATGGGCTTCGTGCAGGAATACCGCGCCGAGAAGACGATGGAAGCGCTCGAGAAGCTCGTCGCGCCCACCTGCCAGGCCTACCGCGGTGGTGTACTCACCGAACTTGACTCGCGCACCCTCGTGGTCGGAGACGTGGTGCGCCTGACCGAGGGCGTCTCGGTACCAGCCGACGTGCGGTTGATCGAAGCAGTCGCATTCGCCACCAACGAGTTCGCGCTGACGGGCGAGAGCGATCCGACGCGCAAGCACGCCAAGACAATCCGTCAACAGGTACCAGTAGCCGACCGCCACAACATGGCGTACGCCGCGACGACTGTAGCGACGGGCGAGGCGCTCGCGGTCGTTGTCGCGACGGGCATGAACACCGAGCTCGGCAAGATTGCGCAGCTCAGCCAATCGGCCAAGCGCACCGCCAGCCCGCTGCAGCTCGAGATGGCGAGAATCGCGAAGTACGTGACCTACGGCGTCACGGTGCTCACGGCCGTCGTGCTCGTCATCGCCGTGCAGTCTGACCTGCCGCTCACGGCGGCACTGCTGTTCGCCGTCGGATTCGCGTGCGCGCTGATACCCCAGGGCCTGCCCGCCGAGGTCAACACGGCACTCTCGTCAGCCGCGAAGATGCTCGCCGGGCAGAACGTGCTCGTGAAGAAGCTCAGCGCCGTCGAAACGCTCGGCGCCACCCACGTGATCTGCACCGACAAGACCGGCACCCTCACCAAGAATGAGATGACCGTCACCGAGTTGGTCGTCGCAGGGGTGCCGTACGACGTAACCGGTATCGGATACGAGCCGACGGGCACGTTCTCGCCCTCGGTTGCCTCGGCGAGCGCCACCGCGCGACTGCGGGAATTTCTCGCCGTCGGCGTGCTCTCCAGCAACGCCAAGCTCGCGCCGCCGGCGGGCGATGTCGCCACGTGGCGCATCTTCGGCGACCCGACCGAGGGCGCCCTGCTCGTCGTCGCCGCCAAGTCGGGGCTCGATCTCGCCGCCCTCGCGGCCGAGCACACCGAGGTAGACGAACTGCCGTTCGACTCGGCTCGCAAGGTCATGACCTCGATTCGTCGCAGCGGCGGCACAGGCAACGGCGGCGAATTTGTCGCGTATACGAAGGGCTCGCCCGAGAGCATCCTCGACCGCGCGACGCACATCAGCGTCAGCACAACGACCGGCGCGGGAACGAAAGTGCGCCGCCTGACCGCCGCTGACCGCGAGCACCTGCTCGCTCTCCACAACGAGAAAGCCAGCCGCGCCCTGCGCAACCTGCTCTACGCCACGCGCACGCTCACCGAGAAAGAGG
>JBBRWT010000250.1:0-1554 GCA_038249035.1 Actinomycetales bacterium | reverse complement strand
GTCAAGTGGCAACGAATGACAGAGTGGAATGAGCTCGCTCGTGCGCTTGGCGCCACCGATTCCGGCGAGCCGCGCCGTCGTGAGCACATCGGCCTTGGGTAGGGCGTCGTCGCGCAGTAGTGCGATCACGTCGGGGCGCGTGACGTACCGGCCCTGCGCGACTGCCCGCCGCGCGCTCACCGGCTTATCGCTCACGTCGACCATGCGCGCGCGCCCGTCAGCGTCGAGGTGGCTGAGGGTGCTGTCGTCGTTCACAGCACCCATGCTGTCACTTCTGATCCTGCTGTTAGGCGGGTTGTCTCGGCTGGCACGACGATGATGCGGTCTGCGGCGGCCATTGCCGCGACGAGGTGCGACCCCGGCCCCGCGACGGGTGTGATGCTACCTGCGCCATCGGCCCTCGCCCGCACCAGTTGCACTTTGCCAGGCACCGACTCGAGGTCGACCGACAACACGCGCGACTCGACGACGCGGGCGGGCAGCCCGGCGGCCTCGCGCAAGAGCGGGGCGAGAAAAAGTTCGAACGACAGTTGCGCGCTCACGGGGTTGCCCGGAAAACACAGCACGGGCACGCCCGCAAAACTGGCCGTGGCTTGCGGCCCTCCCGGCTGCAGGGCGACGGAGCCGACCCAGGCACCGTGCGGTTCGAGCACCTCGCGCACCACTTCGAACTCGCCCTGTGAGATGCCGCCGGCGGTCACGATGAGGTCGGCCGCTTCGGCCGCCGCGCTGAGCACGATCAGAAACTCTGCCGCGTCATCGGTAACCCGCTCGCGCAGCGCGACCTCGGCGCCCGCTGCGTGTACCGCGGCCGCGAGCCCGGGGCCGTTCGCGTCAAAAATCTGCCCAGCGCCGAGTGTTGTGCCCGGTGCTGCGAGCTCTGAACCCGTGCTGATGATGGCGACTCGGATGCGCCGACGCACGCGCACCCGATCGATTCCGGCGGCGGCGAGCGCGGCGAGGTGGCGCGAGGCGAGCAGAGTGTCGGCGGGCAGCAGCTCGGCGCCCGCGGGCAGGTCGCTTCCGGCCTCGCGCACGAAGGCACCGGCCTGCACAGCGTCGGTGAACTCGACGGCGAACTCGACGGTCTCCCCCGCATCCGTCATCGTCACGGCGGAGCGTTCGACCGGCACAATAGCGTCGGCACCCTCGGGAACGGGGGCTCCCGTCATGATGCGCACCGCCGTCATCGGCGCGAGGGCGGGCACTGCTCCCGGAGCGGCGGCGACGGTTCCCACGACGGGCAGTGGGCGACCAGCCACGGTATCGGCGGCGCGCACCGCGAAGCCATCCATCTGCGAGTTGCGAAACGGCGGCAGGGGCAGTGGTGAGAGTACCGTCTCGGCGAGCATTCGCCCGAGGGCATTGTCGAGGCCGACCTCGTCGACTTCGACGGGTAGCCGTCCCTCCAGCAACGCGGCAATATGGGCGCAGTGCTCGCTGACGCTGACGCTGTCGCTGTCGTTGACGCTGACGCTGTCGTTGACGTTGACGCTGTCGCTGACGCTGACGCTGTCGCTGTCGCGCACAGTGGCGACGCGGGGTTCTGACCGC
>JBBRWT010000249.1:0-1570 GCA_038249035.1 Actinomycetales bacterium | reverse complement strand
GGTGTGACTGTGGCGGCGCTGATCTCCCTGGTCATGGGCCTGCAGATCGCTAGTCGTACATTTGCGTTTGCTTTGCCCTTCGTTGGCATCTCGAAGGTTGCCGTCGCTGCGCTGGCGATGGTTGCGGCCGTGTCGATATTTGCCCCGACAAAAAATATGTTTGTCTTGATGGTGTCAACGCCGGAGTAAAAATGCATCGGCGGGCCGGAGTAAAAATGCATCAGGCGGCGACAACCTTGCGAGCGTCGTGAAGCGGCCCGTTGGTGGGAGATTGTCAGGCTTGGCGGGTGTCGTCGGGGTTGGTCTGAGCTCGTTGCTTGCTCTGCTTGAGCCGGAAGCTGTCGCCGTTCATCTCGAGGATGTGGACGTGATGGGTCAGCCTGTCGAGCAAGGCGCCGGTGAGGCGCTCTGACGCGAACACGCCGGTCCACTCGTCGAACGGCAGGTTCGACGTGACGATGGTTGAGCCACGCTCGTAGCGCTGCGAGAACACTTCGAACAACAGCTCGGCGCCGGTCTGGGACAGCGGCACATAGCCGAGTTCGTCGATTATCAGCAGCTTGTAGCCGGCAAGCTGGCGTTGCAGGCGCAGCAGCCGCTTCTCGTCGCCGGCCTCGATCAACTCGTGCACCAGCGCCGCGGCGGTGATGAAGCCGACCGACAGACCCTTCTGGCACGCGGCGAGACCCAGCCCGAGCGCGATGTGGCTCTTGCCGGTGCCCGAGTTGCCGACGGCGATGATATTCTCGCGGCGGGTGACGTACTCGGAGCGGGCGAGCTCCAGCACCAGAGTCTTGTTGAGTGAAGGCAGGGCGAGGAAGTCGAAGCTGTCGAGGCTCTTGACGGTTGGGAACCGCGCCTCCTTGATCCGCCGCTCCACCATCCGCCGCTGGCGCTCGATCAGCTCCAGTTCGGCCAGGCGCAGCAGGTAGCGGGTGTGCTCGACGCCTTCGGCGGCGCACTGCCGCGCCAGCTTGTCATACTCGCGCAGGAAGCTGGGCAGCTTGAGTGCCTTGAGGTGATGGGCTAGCAGAACCTGGGGCGTGTCGGTCATGACGTCACCCCAGTGAGCAAAGCCATATACGAGCCGGCAGCCGTGGTCGCTACCTGCGCCTGTGGCAAGTAGGGATAGAGCGTCAGGTCAAGCCGTGGCGGCCGCCGCTCGATGCGGCACAACACCAGATGCTTGACGGCATCCACGCCGATCGCTCCACGGGCGATGGCGTCGCGCACGGCGGCAGCGACCTCATCGACCCGGAAGCTCTCCATCAGCCGCAGAACCTGGACGAACTCGCGCTTGCCGGGCTTGCCCATCCGGGCTTCCAGTAGCCGCCGCAGCGTCGTGAACTCCTCCGGTAGCTGCCAGCCGAGGAGCGGCGCGGCCTGGTCCAGTGCATTGGTCTTGTGCTCGAGCAGCGCCAGATAGTGCCGCGGCTCGAACACGAAGTCTTCGCGCTCGTAGGAGCGAGGATGGCGCGCAATCACCTCGGCGCCGCAGGCAATGACCACCTCATGTACGTAGCCGCGCACCAGCACGTCGCGATGGCCGTAGCTGGTGGGCACCGAGTAG
>JBBRWT010000248.1:0-1573 GCA_038249035.1 Actinomycetales bacterium | reverse complement strand
ATCGACGGTGTTCTTGGCAGTGAAGTGCGGCGCGGCGGTGCTGCGGGCTGCGCCGCGCGAACACCCCATGCGCAGCGTTGCGTCGCGCGAACACCCCATGCGCAGCGTTGCGCCGCGCATCCATTGGTCCGGTGTTCGGCAATCCTCCCCAATCGAGTCAACACGAGACCGATCGTTGCCGCGCCCGACAGCCGCCCGGTGCACGCCCCGTTCGTGCCACCCTCACCCGCATGACCCACCACCGAGAGCAGCACCACCGCGAGCAGCATCACCGGGATCAGAACGACGCGATCGATCGCGCGTGGGCGGTGCGGGCATCCGTCATTGCCGGGCGGATGCCCTACGCGCGCACCCGCCGCCTCGACGTCGATCACCCGTTCCGCGGGGTTGCGACGCACAGGGTCGATCTCGATGACATCGTCCAGCGTGCTCACGCTTTCGGACTGTTGCTTGGCGAGCGAGCAGCCATCAGCCACAGTTCGGCGGCGCTCGTGCGCGGATACCCCGTTCCCCGAGCACTGCGGCGCGCGTCGGAGTTGCACGTCTCGGTGCCTCGACCGGTGCGCGCCCCGAAGGGCGCCGGGGTGCACGGCCACAGCATCGAGATGCCCGCCAACCGGGCCGCTCACCTGCTGGTCGTAGCGCCGAGCACGGGCGAACTGCTACCCGTACGCCTAGTCGATGAGCCGCTGACGCTGCTGACCTGCGCGACGCAGCTCGCGGTGCCCGATCTGGTGGCGCTCGCCGACGCGATGCTTCGGCGGGCAACGGTCGATCAGCGACCCGACCCGATGGTCGCCGCCCTCGAGCTCGCCGCCGGGCGGCCGGGGCATCGACGTCTTGCAAACGCTGCGCCGCTGCGTCGAGCCGGCGTGCGCTCGCGAGCCGAGACCTTGTTGCGGTTGCTCATTGTGCGGGCGGGGCTTCCGGAGCCCGTCGTCGCGCACTCGGTGCAGTCAACCGGGCTGTCAGTCGAGCAGTGGGCCGCCGAAGCCGACCTTGCATGGCCGCAGTTTGGGGTTTTGCTTGAGTACGAGGGTGACGTTCATCGCACCTCGCGCCGCACGTTTCTCACCGACGTTCGCCGCTTCGAGCGGTACGCCGACGAAGGATGGCGCGCGATGCGCGCAACCCGCACTGACCTCTACGAGGATCCGCGCGAGCTGCTGAGTCGTGTCGCTCGACGCCTGCGCGAGGGCGGGTGGGTGCCGCCGCGACGCTGGAGGCTGCGCGTGGCCGGGCCCGCGGTTGCATAGAGCTGCGCTGCCCGCGAGCCCGGTGCCGCGCTGCCCGCGAGCCCGGTGCCGCGCTGCCCGCGAGCCCGCGAGCCCGCGAGCCCGCGAGCCCGCGAGCCCGCGAGCCCGCGATCTCGCTGCCGCGAGCCCGCGATCTCGCTGCCGCGAGCCCGCGAGCCCGCGCAGCGGTACTCGAACGCATCGATAGGTCTCGTGTTGCGATGCCCCCGCACTCGGCAGCAACACGGGACCGATCGGCGCGCGCGGTGACACGTGAGCGCGCCCGAAGCGCACGAGTAGCACCCCCGAAGCGCCCAAGTAGCCCCTCCGAAGATGCT
>JBBRWT010000247.1:0-1611 GCA_038249035.1 Actinomycetales bacterium | reverse complement strand
TGCTGTGGGCGACCCTGCCATTCAACCTGCTGATCTACGGGGTGAATGACATTTTTGATCAAGAAACGGATGCCCTGAACACCCGAAAGGGCGGCCTGGAAGGCGCCCGCATCCACCGTTCAGAGACGCGCGCGATCGTCGTCGGAATCGTACTGACGAATGTGCCCTTTCTGGCGTATTTTCTTGTCACCATGCCGCCAGCGGCGCTGGCCTGGATCGCCGCCTACATCGTGCTCTTTGTGTTCTACTCGGCGCCCCCGCTGCGGTTCAAGGCTCGGCGTTTTCTCGACGCACTGAGCAACGCCGCCTACGCCTTTCCCCTGGCTTTCGTGCCTCTTGCCCTCGGAGAGTCACCGGTGTGGGCGGCCGCGATCGGTCTCATGGCGTGGAGCGTCGCCAAGCACACCTATGACGCCGTGCAAGACATTGATGAAGACCGAGCGGTCGGAATCCGCACCACGGCCGTATACCTCGGCGCGCGCGGGTCGGTGGTGTGGAGCGGGGTGTGGTGGGCGCTGTCGACCGTGGGGTTCGCTCTCGTCAGCTGGCCGGTGGCCGTCGTCAATGCGGGAATTGCCGCATGGCTGGTGCTCTCGTTGTGGCGTGACGCGACTCCGGCGACGGCTCGACGTCTCTACCGATACTCGATCGTGTTTCCGTACGTAGCGGGCTCTGTCGCCGGCTCGCATCTCGTGGCTGCCATTCTGCTGGGGTTCTACCCATGACGCGAGCGCGGGCAACGGCGACCCCGCAGCGCATCATCGTGCTCGGTGCCGGAATCGGCGGGCTGACGGCCGCCGCGCTCTTGGCCCGCGCGGGCCATGAGGTCACAGTGCTAGAAGGCTCTGATTGGATCGGCGGCAAGAGCCGACGACTCGATATTGACGGTCAGCGAGTCGACACCGGCCCGGCTCTGGTCACCTTCCCCCCCGTCTGGGATGAACTGCTGGCGCGCTATGACGCGCTCGGCGCGCGAAGCTCTGCCCCCGACGAAGCCGCGGCGGTGGCGGGCGTCACGCTACAGAAACTGCTCGAGGTAGGTCGGTATTTCTACCAGGGTCACGAGACGATGCTGCCGGTGGCCGTCGGGCATCCGTGGCACGCCGCCTGGGTGCGCTTTGAACAAGAACACGGAGGGCTCGGGCCGCTGATGTCGAGCATGCTCACGGCGCACCCGGCCTCGCTCTCGTCGTTGCCCGCCGTTGGCGGCGTCTTTCGCCGGTACGGCAGGCGCTTGACAACCCGCAGCTTCCTTGACGGCCTGAGCTGGATGCCCGAGGGGCTGCGCGAGGTCATCGCCATTCACACCCTCAACGCCGGCGTCTCGCCTCAACAGACTCTTGCCCTGTACGCGAGCATGCCCGCGATCATGGCGCAAGACGGCGTGTGGGTGCCGGAGGGCGGTGTCAACGAGCTACCGCTCGCACTGCACCGGCTAGCGTTGCACGCGGGTGCGCAGGTGCGCATCGGCGAGCCCGTGACATCCGTATCAAAAGGAATCGTGACGACCGAGTCGGCGACGTACGCGGCCGACGTCATCGTGAGCGGTCTCGACAGGGGAGTGCTCGACGGGTTGCTCGGCGTGACTCGGCAACGGTCAGCGACACGGCC
>JBBRWT010000246.1:0-1639 GCA_038249035.1 Actinomycetales bacterium | reverse complement strand
GTGCGACCTTCATGCCCCCGCCAAACGAGAGGTTGTTCGCGACCGCCACAAGCAGCGCCCGTTCGTGGTGCACGACCCCGTCGAGCGTGAGGGTGTATTTGATTGGCCTCAGTTTTGCGAGCTCCACCAGAAGGGCGATCGTGTAGCGGCTGGCGCCGCGGGGGCGCCTCATGCTGTTGGCGCGCTCGTTCACGAGGGCGTCGAATCCGGCCGAGAGAATGCATGCGAAGCGCGCGCGCCCGCGGGGCTCGCCCCCGTCGCCGCCGAATCCGATCGCACCGGCGTCGATCACTCGCGGTGGATGCTGCAATGCGCCGACGAGTGCCTCTATCGCCGCCTCTGTGTCGTCGACGCGGATGCCCAGCCCGCGAGCCATGTCATTGCCGGTGCCGCTCGGCACAATGCCGAGGGGCACGCGCGTTCCTTCGAGGGCCGTGACTCCGAGGTTGATCATGCCGTCGCCGCCGACCACGACGAGGGCGTCGGGCTTGTCGGCTAGCGCAGCGCGTGTCGCCTCCAGCAGTTGGGCGAAGTCGGGCTCGGTCAGGCTGGTCACCTCGTGACCGAGACCGCGCAATGTGGTCACGACGGCGGGGCCGATCTCTCGCCCACGCCCGAACGCGGCATTCGGGTTGATGGCAACAACGATGCGTTTCGACGACGATGTCATGCGCTGATTATGACCGGGTTTCAGCTGCCGCGATTTTGCTGCAACTCGTAGACGGCGAGCAACTCGGCCATAGCCTTCTCGCGCTGCTCTCCCCCGGCATCAAACATGTCGGTCACATGCGTGCGCAAGTGGTTCTCTACAAGCAGTTTGTTGAGGCTACGCAGGCTCTTCTGCACGGCGAGCGACTGCGTGATGATGTCGACGCAATACTCTTCGCTCTCGATCATCTTCTCGATGCCGCGCAGTTGGCCCTGCAGAATGCGCGAGCGATGCAGGGCCCGCTTCTTGATGTCTTCGATCATGAGCCTAAAATACCCCCCGGGGGTATTTTGGTCAAGATAGACACGAATCTTCTCTGAGTACAGTGTGCCCATGATCATCACCAAACGCGAGCACGCCTGCCTCGTCGTTGAGCACTCTGGCGCCACGCTCGTGATCGATCCCGGCAGTTTCACGGCCCCGTTCGCCGTCGACAAGCTCGCTGCCATTGTCGTCACACACGAGCACGGTGATCATGTGACGCGCGAACACCTCGATCGGTTGCTGGCCGCCGCACTCCGCCCTGTCGAGCTGTTCGCGCCCGCGGGGGTCGCGGCCGCGTACCCCGACTACCACTGGCAGATCGTCGACGCGGGCGATGTGCGTGCCGCAGGACCCTTCGCGCTCGCCTTTTCGGGCGGGCATCACGCTACGATTCACCGCTCGATTCCGATCGTCGACAACGTGGGCGTCTTCGTCAACGAGACGCTCTACTACCCAGGCGACTCCTACACGGTGCCGGCGGGGCCTGTGGATGTGCTCGCCGTTCCGGCGAGCGCCCCGTGGCTGAAGATCGGCGACGTCATGGATTACCTCGACACCGTGCGGCCGCGCCGCGCGTTCCCGACACATGACTGCGTGAACTCGGATGCGGGCAACGCCATGGCGAATGCCCGCATCACGAAGGTCGTCGAGTCGCACGGCGGCAGC
>JBBRWT010000245.1:0-1641 GCA_038249035.1 Actinomycetales bacterium | reverse complement strand
CCACCCGAGCCCGGGCCGCATCCTGCGCACCGGATCACTCATCACGCTCGGCGAGTGGCGACTCGCCTTCTTTCGCGAAGAGTTCGCCGACCACGGCCGCCCCTACGGCGGTCGAGTCGGCGGCGAATTCGCCGTGCAGCGTCCGCAACCCCCGCGCCAAACAGTCGCGCCGCCGAAGCGCGGCTGAGTCGGGCATCCTGAATCACGGCGCACGCGACCTGTGCGCACGAGTGGCATCTGATTCGGCATTCTGAGAAGCCCGGCAACTTCGACCCGATGTTCCACGTATTGATAGCATTTGCTATATGACCAATGTCGAAACGGTTGAGCAGTTGCGCATTGCCGCGCGCACTGCAGACGATCTGCACGAACGCTCGCGGGCAACGCTCACGAGTGCTGTGCGAGCCGGGGCGGCCGCAGGTCTGACCCAGCGCCAGATAGCCGACGCTGTCGGTCGCAGCCAACCCGAGGTCTCGCGCCTTCTTCGATTCCGTGGCTCGACTCCGCTCGGTCGTGCGCTCAGTCACCATCGCACTCGCGTGCTTGATCTCCTCGCTTCGCACGACGTGAGCCACGTCCGCGTCTTCGGCAGCGTCGCTCGCGGAACAGACGGCCCCACTTCTGACGTCGACTTACTCGTTGATCTGCCCGAGTCGATCAGTCTCTTCACAGTGGCGCGGCTCGAAAGCGAGATTGGTGAACTTCTTGGTGTGAGCGTCGAGCTCGTCTCAGCAAGGGGCCTCAAGCCGCACATTGCCGAGCGCGTGCGCGGCGAGTCGGTGCGCCTATGAGCCGCTCCGACGACGAGCTGATCGCCGAGTCTCTCGACCATCTCGCCGCGCTGCGCCGTCACATGGACCGCGGCGACCTGAACGACGAGACAGTGGTCGACGCCGTCGCGCTGCGGCTGTCGGCGGCGATCGAGGCAGTCGCGGCGACAAGTGACGCCTTTCGCGAACGAGTCTTCGGCGATGTTTGGAATCACATGTGGTCAACTCGCAACCGCATCGCACACGGCTACGCCTACATCGACCTCACCATCATTCGTGCCACGGTCGAGCAAGACGTGCCCGAGTTCGAGCGGCGGCTGCACAACGCCCGTTCCGCTTAGCACAGCGCTGCCTGCCGATCTTGCTCGGGCTCGCGCGGCTGCTAGCCGGCGTTGCGTTCGAGCTCATGTTCGACTGCTCGGCGAATCCAGCTCGACACAGAGCGATCATCCGCCTCGGCCTGCTCGCGAACCTTTGCCAGAAGCTCGTCGGAGAAGCGCACGGGTACTGGAGCGCTCAACCGGGGCCGACGACGCACCTCTGGCCCGACCGGCACCTGGTTCGCCGGGTCGGCATAGAACTCGAGCTCTTCTTCAGGCGTCATCGTGTGTGTCATCGGTCCTCCCGATACGTCTGCGCGAGAAATCTGGATGCGACGCAGCATCCGATTGGTCGACATTTTGTGGGGTCGTGCACCGAAGGCGCAAGCGGCACCATCAACAGCCGGTCGTGATCGTAATACAAACGACTACGTTTTATTCATCAGCCTCGATATGGCGCAGCCCCTGGGCAGGCACTCACTTGCGCGACCACGCACGACCGTGCGCCCCGCAACGGAGCTACTCGCAATCCGTCCACAGTCAACGAGTGT
>JBBRWT010000244.1:0-1645 GCA_038249035.1 Actinomycetales bacterium | reverse complement strand
TGCCTCGGTGCGACCGCGTAGTTCGTCTTGCGACATCTGAGCGAGCGCGGCGTGAATCTGGCGGTACGGCAGACGCACCTGGCTGTCGGGCGTGAACATCTCGTCGAAGGCAACGGCCGTGCCCGATCGGGCGGCGGTCGCCGTATACCCGTCGAAAAGGTCAGCCATGACGCGAGCCTAGTGGCGGCGTGTTGCGGCGATGTTTCGCGGCATGCTCACTGCGCAGCGCCCGCCAACTCGAGCTCGAACCGCTCGACGTCGGCACGGTGGCACAGCTCGGTGGCCTCGGTAGTTGCGGTTGCCGCGCCGGCCGCGACACCGCCGCGAAAGGCCGCCGCAAGGTCGTGGCCCTGCGCCAGCCGAAGCACCATCGCGGCGAGAAAGCTGTCGCCCGCGCCGACCGTCGAATGCACGGTGATGGGCGGCGACGCCAGGCGGGTGACACTCTCGGCCGTGACCAGTACGGCGCCGTCACCGCCGAGCGTGAGCGCCACGACCTCGACCCGACCGCGGCCAACGAGCTCGCGAGCCGCCTCAACCTTTTCGTCGATCGTCATGACGGTCGCGCCGACGAGTTCGCCCAACTCGCGGCCCGAGGGCTTCACGAGGTAGACGCCCTCGTCAACTGCCGCGGCCAGCGCGTCACCCGACGCATCGACGATGCAGCGCACGCCGAGTTCGCGGGCGCGGCGAGCGACGCGCGCATAGAAGTCGTCGGGCATCCCCGGAGCAAGTGAACCGCTCGGCACCACGTAGCCGCCGAGGTGCATCGCGGCGTCAGTGGCGGTGAGGCACTGCGTCCACTCGGTCTCGGTTAACTGCGGACCCTGCAGCACGAAACGAAACTGCTGACCCGTCGCCGTCTCATCGACTGTCACGTTTTGGCGCGTCGATCCCGCGATGCCGATTGCCAGGCCGATGATGCCCTCGGCCTCGAGCAGTTGCCGATACGCCTGGCCGGTCGCACCGCCGACCGCGTAAATCGCCGTAGAGTGCCCCCCGAGTCGCTCAATCACTCGGCTGACGTTGACTCCCCCGCCGCCAGGATCGACCCGGCTAGGGCCGCAGCGCATCTTGTGCTCGGGCATGACCGTTTCGGTCGTCGTGCTCACGTCGAGCGCCGGGTTGACAGTCAGCGTGACGATGGGGGCAGGACGGTGAGCCATACCCCCAGGCTAGTGAGCGGTGCCCGCAAACGCGGCGGCAAATGCGGCGCGCACCTCTGGTTGCACCGGATGCTCCACCGCGGCATGCACCGCAAGTTGCCACTCGGGCAGGGTGCCGGCGAGCTCTGCGCTGGCACGCACGGTGCCGGCGGGCGCTGCACCCCGCAGCACCCCCGCCGCCTGCCGGGCCGCGCCGCGCGCCACATACTCCCCCGGCTCGGGCACCACGATCGGCAGGCCGAATACCTGCGCGGCTATCGCGGGCACCGCTCGCGATCGCGCCGCGCCGCCGACGAGCAGCAGGCGCCGGGGGTGCAGGCCGTGGCGCACGATGGCGTCGAGTCCGTCGGCGAGGCCGCACAGCATCCCCTCTATTGCAGCCCGCGCGAGGTTCTCGCGGGTTGTGCTTGCCAGAGACATGCCGGTGAGTGTCGCCGTGGCGTTGGGCAGGTTGGGAGTGCGCTCGCCCTCAAAGTAGG
>JBBRWT010000243.1:0-1646 GCA_038249035.1 Actinomycetales bacterium | reverse complement strand
TCATCGCGCAGGTCATCACGATGCGTGTGCGTGCCCGGTAGGAGTAAATCGCTCGGAGCGCACCCGGACCACGAATCGACTGGGAACTTGCCCCGATTCCAGTAGTGGACGTGCGGCATGTTCCGCGTAAACCGGCACTTCGCAATCTCTTAGTTCACGACTGTATAAAGATGACTCACAACCGGGTTCAATTGGCCGCGTCAATCGCGAGTTCTCTGCAATTTGGGCAATAAACCTACGTCTTCTGGCGATTGAAGCTTGCGCAAACAGCCGAAGTATGTTTATTTAGTCCTGAACAAAGGTGTTGATATGAGTACTCGAATCTCCCGTGCAGCCGATGTGCGACGGTCGGCGATTCTCGCCAGACTCGGCGCGCAGGGCTCTGCGTCGCGAGCCGAACTCGCCCGCGCGCTCGACGTCTCCCCCGCGCTGGTCACCCAGCTCACCCGCGCGCTGATCACCGACGGTCTCATCGTCGAGCTCGAGACGTCGTCGTCTCAGGGCGGCCGCCCCGGACGCCTGCTTGGACTCGCATCCGCCGCGGGTCACTCCATCGGCGTGAAGATCGCCGCCGACCACGTCGCGTTCGTCGAGGCCGGCATCGACGGTTCCGTTATCCGCAGCGCAATCGAGCCGTTCGACGCGACCTCGCCCGACGCCATCGGATCCCTCGTTGGTTTGCTGCGCCGGTTCATCGAGGGTGACAGCGAAGGACCCATCCTCGGCATCGGCGTCGGCCTGCCGGGAACGGTCGACGACCAGGGCGAGGGAATCGTCGAGTCGACCCAACTCGGCTGGCACGGCGTGAAGCTCGGGGCGGCGCTCCGCGACGCGCTCGCGCTGCCCGTGCTGATCGACAACAACGTCACTGCACTCAGCATGGCTGAGCTGCTCTACGGAGAAGGCCGCACGGTTTCCTCGTTCCTCGTCGTCACCGTCGGCACCGGCATCGGGAGCGGCATCGTCTTCGACGGTGCAGTGATGCGTGGGCACGCGGGCGGGGCGGGCGAGATCGGCCACATCCCCACCGTTGAGAACGGCCCGCTCTGCCAGTGCGGCAACCACGGGTGCCTCGAGGCGATCATCGGCGAGTCTGCCCTCGTGGCGCAGGCGCGCGAGCTCGGCGTGATCGGACGACTCTCGGGAATGGCATCCCTTCTGGCCGAGGCGAACGCGGGCAACCCTGTCGCGCAGAAGTTGTTCGGCGATGCCGGGCACCTCCTCGGGCGCGCTCTCGCCGGCGTCGTGAACCTGCTCGACCCCGCGGTCGTGCTCCTCCTCGGCGAGGGGATGCCTGCATGGCCGCACTGGGCCTTTGGCTTCGAGCCGTCCTTCCGCGCCTCACTAATCCCCGCCAAGCGCAACCTCGACGTGATCGTCGAGTCCTGGCAGGATGACCGCTGGGCACAGGGAGCCGCCGCGCTCGTGCTCGCCACCCCGTTCGACGCCACGGGGATTGCGGGCGACCAGGGCGAGCTCGTGCGGAAGCGACTCAATGCCTTGATGACCGACGACTCCGCATCGGGACTCGACGCTGCAAACGCCATCATCGACGGATCGGCGGCGAACGCATGACCGCCCTCCACACGCCGCCCACCTCCACGATCGCTCCGGGAGTGCCGTCCGTCGCCGCGAAGGCGAAGCTC
>JBBRWT010000242.1:0-1669 GCA_038249035.1 Actinomycetales bacterium | reverse complement strand
GGTCGACGGCTCCGAGTTCCACGAGTTCAAGCCCAGCTACGGCGAGACGCTCGTGACCGGCTTCGGCCACATAGATGGCTATCCGGTCGGGATCCTGGCGAGCAACGGCGTGCTGTTCTCGCAGTCGGCGCTCAAGGGCGCGCATTTCATCGAGCTCGCGTGCCAGCGCAAGATTCCGCTGGTCTTCCTGCAGAACATCACGGGCTTCATGGTCGGTCGCGAGTACGAGAGCGGCGGCATCGCCAAGGACGGCGCGAAGCTCGTGACCGCAGTCGCGTGCGCCGAGGTGCCCAAGTTCACGGTCATCATTGGCGGCTCGTTCGGCGCTGGAAATTACGGCATGGCCGGCCGCGCGTATGGCGCGCGCGGCCTATGGATGTGGCCCAATGCGCGCATCAGCGTCATGGGCGGCGAGCAGGCGGCGATGGTGCTATCGATGGTCGGGACGTTCAAGAGCGACAGGGAACGCGACGCGTACCGGGAAGAGATCCGCGCCAAATACGAGCGCGAGGGCAGTCCGTACTACTCGACCGCGCGACTCTGGGACGACGGCGTGATCGACCCTGCCCAAACGCGCGACGTGCTCGCGATTGCAATCGCCGCATCGCTCAACACGCCAATTCAGGAGACGAAGTTCGGCGTCTTCAGGATGTAGTCGAAGATAGACACATGCAATACCTGCGCCAGGGCGAACGAGTGCAGCTGCGTTTCATGGATGGGGAGCCATTCGTGGCGACACTGCTCAAGTGGTTGGCCGCGGAGCACATCGGTTACGCGACGATGACCGGCCTCGGTGCCGTCAATGGCGCGGCCATCAGCTATCTGAACATGGACACGAAGCAGTACGAAGCGCATCAGCTCAAGGAGCAGATGGAGGTCGTGTCGCTCGTCGGCAACGTGACGCTTCGTGAGGGTCAGCCGTTTGTGCATGCTCACGTGGGCCTGGGCCGGCGCGACCTGTCGCTGATCGGTGGCCATTTGAACGAGTTGAGCGTCCATCCAACGCTCGAGGTGTGGCTGATGCCTGAGACGACGGCGGTTCACCGGGCCTTCGACGAGTCGTGTGGCATGTTCGTCATGCAGCTGCCCAACGAGGCATGATCGTGAGCGAGATGTCCGGAGCGCAAATTGCCGCGGGGCGCGTAGTACAGGTGAACATGTCTCCAGGCGGCGTGCCCAAGCTGCCCATAGAACAAGCGTGGGTTGGCATCTACGGGCTGGACGGCGACAAGCACAATGAACCGACAGTCCACGGTGGCCCCCATCGAGCGGTGTGCCTGTACGGCATGGAGGTGATCGAGCGACTACAAGCTGAGGGTCACCCGATCGACGCTGGATTCGCTGGCGAGAACCTGACGACGCTGGGCATCGAGTGGTCGACGCTGCCAATCGGCGTGACCATCCACGTTGGCGACGAGGTGGTCCTCGAGATGTCGTCCGTGTCGATGCCGTGCGTTACGCAGACGCGCAACTTCAGCGATGGCGACTTCAACCGCATTTTCATCGACAAATACCCGACCGACTCGCGCATGTACGCCCGCGTGCTCCGCGAAGGCGTGGTGGCGCCCGGGGACGTGATCTCGGTTCACGCCCCCGCCGCGGACTCAGTAGCCGTCGACCAACTCACCTTGCGCTGGCTGGACCGAGCGGATGGCAAGTCTACGGTGGC
>JBBRWT010000241.1:0-1687 GCA_038249035.1 Actinomycetales bacterium | reverse complement strand
GTGCGTGCCGAGGGCGCGCTCCAACGGAATGCTGCTCTGCGTCACGATCGAGACGTTCGCGCCGTTCTTGGCTGCCGTCGCCGCAATCTCGCAACCGACGAATCCTGACCCGAGGATCACCACGTTGGCGCCGGGGCGCAGCACGTCGCGCAACCCGATTGCGTCGTCGACCGTGCGTAGCACGTGAATACCGCGGAGCCCGTGCGTCTCGATTGGGAGTGGCTTGGGGCGCAACCCGGTCGCGATCACGACGGCGCTGTAGGGATGCTCTACCCCGACATCGTCGGTCACCACGCGCCGCACGACATCGAGCGACGTCGCCGCGCGCCCGAGCACCCAGGTCACGCCGGTCTCGAGAGCTGAGCGGATGGGAAACGCCACGTCGGCGTGCCCCTGCCCCTCGGTCTGCAGCAACTCTTTTGACAGCGGCGGCCGGTTGTACGGCGCGTGCGCTTCGGCTCCAAGAAAAGTGATCGGCCCCGCATAGCCCGCGCGCCGCGCGGACTCTGCCGTGCGCAGGCCCGCCATCGAGGCTCCGATGATCAGGAGCCCAGCATCCTCAGCCATCGAGAATCAGACCTTGGTGATGAGGATCGCCTGCATGGGGCAGACGTCAGCGGCCGCCTCAAGGTCGGCGAGCATCTCATCGGGCGCTTCGGCCTTGTATTCGAGCTTGTCGTCGGCGTTCAGCACGAATACCTCAGGCGCTTCGAACACGCACTGGCCGTAGTGCTGGCACTTGTCCATGTCGACATCGATCTTGATCATGCGTTGTCTTTCTCTTCGATGCGGGAGGGGTACAGATCTTTGGAGGGAGTACGGATGCCGCGGTACTCCCAGTCGCCGCCGAGCGCGGTCGAGACGACCTCTTCGCTCGAGGTTGGCTGGGCTCCCACGTCGGTGCGGATCGGAGTCGGGCCTTCAACGATCGTATTGCTGAGCATCCCGAGGCCCTCGACCTCGACGTCGACGACGTCGCCGGGTTGCACGGGGCGCGAGTTCGCTGGCGTGCCCGAGTAAATCATGTCGCCCGGCACGAGCGTGATGGTGCGCGCGAGGTCGGCGACGAGGTAGTTCATGTCCCACTCCATCGTGTCGGTGGAGTCTTCTTGCACGACGGCGCCGTTCACGAGAGTGCGAATCGTTTTACCGCGAAAATCCCAGTCGGTGACGAGGCCGGGGCCAACGGGCGCGAGCGTGTCGCTGCCCTTGACGCGCAGCATTGAGCCAGCATCCGTGTCGCGAAAGTCGTGCAGCCCGTAGTCGTTGCCCACGCTGTACCCGGCGATGTAGTCGCCCGCCTCGGCCGGCGACACATTGCGGCACGTTCGCCCGATGACGATGACGATCTCGCCCTCGTAGTTGAGCCACTTGAGCCCCGCCGGCCGCACGACGGCACCCTTGTGGCTGTTGAGCGCCGTGATCGGCTTGTGAAAGTAGGTCGGCGCGAGCGGCAGCTTCGTCATGAACTCATCGCTGCGGCTCGGGTAGTTCAAGTGCACGGCGATGATCTTGGTCGGCTCGCTGGGTGGCAAGTGCACGGCCTCGTCAACCCCGATCGTGCGCCCATCGGATGCCCGCAGCTCGTCACCGTGCCGCACCACCTGCACGGCTGAGCCGTCGAGCAGAATGCGCCGGTACTCGGTCATGCCGCGCCCACCGCAGCGGCCCCGACCTCAACAGAATC
>JBBRWT010000240.1:0-1688 GCA_038249035.1 Actinomycetales bacterium | reverse complement strand
GCGCGACTCGGTCAAGTCCGGCAGTGTCGGCCTCGGCGACAGCACCCTCTGCAGAGACCAGATCGCCGGAGTTGCCCGACAGCATCGAGCCGGTCTCTACGGCGATACCAACGACCTTGCCGATCGCATCGCGTACGCCGTGCTTGATGGGGTGCTTGTCGGCGGGCTGCTCGGCAGGCGCGGGCGCGGCGGGCGACTCGGCGCGCGACTCGGCGGAGGGCGCATCGCTCTTGGGAGCGTCCTGCGGGGCGTCTGGGGTGATGTCGTCAGTCATATCGGCTCCTCAGTACGGCGAGCCCGCGGGCTCGGGATGGTCTGCGAATCTGACCTCCATTGTACCCGCCCGCCTGGGCCGCGTGCGTCTTCATCGGCAAGGCTGAATTCGACGTAGTCGCGTAGGGCTCCCCCGCACAGGGGTACCATCACTGTGGACAGTCCGCACACCGCCAAGGAGCTGCAGCATGTCTAGGGACGAGCCCAAGAGCGCGCACGCCGACAAGCCCGGAACTCATGATCATGAGCCCCACACCACAAAGCACGGCAAGCTCGACCGCGCCTACTACGAGCGCGAGCTCCTGCAGCTCCAGATCGAGCTCGTCAAGCTGCAGGAGTGGGTGCGCCAAGAGGGCTTGCGCGTGGTCGTGGTCTTTGAGGGCCGCGACGCCGCAGGCAAGGGCGGCACGATCAAGCGGATCACCGAGGCGCTCAACCCGCGTGTCTGCCGGGTGGTAGCCCTTCCTGGCCCCACCGACCGCGAGAGCTCACAGTGGTATTTCCAGCGCTACGTCGAGCAGCTTCCGGCGGCCGGCGAGATCGTGCTGTTCGACCGCTCCTGGTACAACCGGGCGGGCGTCGAGAGCGTCATGGGCTTCGCGACGCCTGAGCAGGTCGAGGAGTTCTTCCGCGACTGCCCGGAGTTCGAGCGAATGCTGATTCGCTCGGGCATCACGCTGGTGAAGTACTGGTTTTCGGTCTCCGACGAAGAGCAAGACCAGCGCTTCCAAGACCGGCTCGACAACCCGCTCAAGCGCTGGAAGTTCTCTGAGATGGACCTCGAGGGGCGCGACCGATGGGAAGAGTACTCGCGCGCCAAGGACGAGATGTTTAAGTACACCGACACCAGGGAGTCCACGTGGTGGGTGGTGGACAGCAACGACAAGAAGCGCGCTCGCCTCAACACCATCAGCCACCTGCTGAGCGTGATTCCCTATCAGGACGTCATCCCGCCTGTCATCACGCTGCCGCCGCGCAAGGCAGCGAGCAAGGGCTACGTGCGTGTGCCCATCGACACGCAGACGTTCGTGCCGGAGCGGTACTGAGCGGCCGGTGCCCTGGAGCGAGCAGAAGTCGCCGCTTGCGTAGCTCGCATTGCGGCGGCCCCGCGCGAGGGATGGTTCTTTGAATCCTCTCACGGAGCCAAAAACGGCACGCTCATCGCTGTTGGGGCGCAACCGGACTGAAGGGATTGCTCTGTGGAGAAGCTCGTAAGCATGGTCGTCGCTGTGGCATTCGGCGCCACACTGTTCGCTGCGCCTACTGTCGCGCTGAGCACGCCGGGAAAATCGTGTAACCCGTCCGCCGGACACGGCAACAGCGGTTGCCACCGCGTGACGACGTCTTCATCGTCAAGCACCAAGACAAACACCTCCGCGGCGACTGTTGCGGCTAAGGCAAAGGCAGCGGCTGCT
>JBBRWT010000239.1:0-1707 GCA_038249035.1 Actinomycetales bacterium | reverse complement strand
CGCTCTCAGCGCTCTGCGCCAGAATGTCAGAGTGAGCAGTCCCGAAAAGCCAACCCCCGATCGCACGACCGTACAGGTGCGCCGAGCGCCGAAGATTTCGGCGTTCATGGTGGTCGGAGGGCTCTTCGGCTTTCTCGCGACCCTCGTGGCGACGACCCTGTTTCCCGCCGACCCGCTCGTCGGCTACGCGGCTCTGCTCGGCTACTTCTCGCTGTACGGCGTGACGGCCGGAGTCTTGCTGGGTGCGATCATCGCCGTCGTACTCGACCGTCGATCGCAACGCAGGGCCCGCACGGTCGAGGCCGAGCGGGAGGTCGTTGACGCAGCGCCCGTCGAGGGCGAAATCGACGACTGACGTGGGCGCCGCGCGGTGACGCCTCCGGCGCGCCCTAGCTGAGCTGGTTCTGCTCGACCCAGCGCAGGTACTCGGGGGTCACCGTGCCCGTGACGTAGTCACCCGTGAAGCAGCTCATGTCGAGTTCGGTGACGCTACTGCCCTCGATGATGGCGGCCTGCATGTCGGCTACCTCTTGATAGATCAGGTAGTCGCTGCCGAGCTCGGTGTTGATTTCGGGAATCTTGCGGCCGTGCGCGACGAGCTCTGTGCGCGTGGGCATGTTGATGCCGTACACGTGCGGGTAGCGCACGGGGGGCGCAGCCGACGTGAAGGTGACCTTGTTGGCGCCTGCCGCCCGCGCCATCTCGACGATCTCTTTCGAGGTCGTGCCGCGCACGATCGAGTCGTCGACGATCAGGATGTTTTTGCCCGCGAACTCGCTCGACATGGCGTTGAGCTTCTGTTTGACGCTCTTCTTGCGCTCGGCCTGGCCGGGCATGATGAAGGTTCGGCCGACATACCGGTTCTTGTAGAAACCCTCGCGGTACTCGATGCCAAGCTTTTGCGCAACCTGCATGGCGGCGGGCCGCGACGAGTCGGGAATCGGCATGACGACGTCGATATCGCCCTTGGGCGTGTACCGGGCGATCGTGTCGGCCAGGCGGTCACCGAGACGCAGTCGGGCCTCGTACACCGAGATGCCGTTCATGATCGAGTCGGGGCGCGCTAGGTAGACGTACTCGAACGAGCACGGGATCAACCGCGGGTTCGCGGCGCACTGTTTCGAGACCATCTCTCCGGCACTCGTGATGAAGACCGCCTCGCCGGGGGCCAGGTCGCGCACCGTTTCGTAACCGGCGGCTTCGAGTACGAGCGACTCGCTCGCGACCACCCACTCGTCACCCGTGAGGCCTGTCGTGCGTCGACCGAGCACGAGAGGCCGAATGCCGAAGGGGTCACGGAACGCCAGCAGGCCATGACCGGCGATGAGCGCGATCGCGGCGTACGAGCCCTCAACGCGCTCGTGTAGGCGCGTGATCGCAGCGAAGACCTGGTCAGGGTCGAGGTCTTCACCTGTCACCTGCGCCTGCAGCTCATGGGCCAGCACGTTGACGAGCAACTCGGTGTCGCTGTTCGTGTTGAGGTGGCGGCGATCAATGTCGAACAGCTCAGCGGTGAGCTCGCGGGTATTCGTGAGGTTGCCGTTGTGCACGAGGATGATGCCGTACGGCGCGTTCACGTAGAACGGCTGCGCTTCTTCTTCTCGGGATGCTGAACCGCGCGTGGCGTACCGCACGTGCCCCAGGCCCATGGTGCCCAGCAGGCTGCGCATGTCGCGCGTGCGGTAGGCCTCGCGCACTTGCCCCTTG
>JBBRWT010000238.1:0-1777 GCA_038249035.1 Actinomycetales bacterium | reverse complement strand
GATCTGAACGAGGGATGCACTGCGCGCGTTACCGCCGGTCAGCACCTCGTCGTGGTCGGCGTAGTAGGCGTCGAGCGCCTCGGGCCACCCGGCATCCGGGTCAAGCGTCTGCAAATCGTCGTCGCGCTGCAGCGCCGCCAGCTGCACGCGCCGAAAAAGCTCATTGCGCACGAGCACGAGAAATGCCCGTTGGTTGGTGGTGACATCCGGCGGCGGGGGCGGCAACACAGGCCCATCGACCGCCGCATGTGCGCCGGCAGCCGCGGGATTACTGAGCAGCTCCCACTCGTCTTGCAGGCTCGAGTCGACCTGGCGCACGAGCTCGCGCAACCACTCGATGATGTCGCGCAGCTCGTCGGTTTTCGCGTCATCAGGCACCGTTTGACGAATCGCGCGGTCGGCGTCGCTGAGGTAGCGCAGCAGCAGTCCCTCGCTGCGGGCGAGCTTGTAGTGACTGACGTACTCGGTGAAGGTCATGGCGCGCTCGAACAGATCACGCACGACGCTCTTCGGGCGCAGCTCGACGTCACGAATCCACGGTTGGGTGCTCGCAAAGGTCTCGAACATGGCGGTCAGTAGCTCAGCAAGGGGCTGCGGGTACTCGACGTCGTCGAGAGCCTCCATGCGTTCGTCGTAGTCAAGGCCCTCGGCCTTCATCGCGCCGATTGCGTCGCCGCGGGCCGCGAACTGTTGTTGGGCGAGCACCGGGCGCGGGTTGTCGAGCGTCGACTCGATGATACTGATGAGCTCGAGAGGGTAGTTCGCATCAGCATGGTCGAGCACGCCGATCACGGCGAGCGCGAACGGGCTGAGCGGTTGGTTGAGCGCAAAGTTCGGCTGTAGGTCGACGGTGAGGGTGATCGCCGCGGGTTCAACGGTGCGGTCGATCACCACGACGCCCGCGCGCACCAGGGTCTTGGCGATGCCGAGCGCCCGCAGCACGAGTTCGCGCTGCCGGTGTGGCGGCTCGTGGTTCTCAGTGAGCAGCGCGCGGGCGTTGCCGAACACGTCTCCCCCGCGGGCGATGAGGTTGATGAGCATGGCCGCGCTCACCTGCATGCGGCTCTCGAGTGGTTCGGGTGCTCCGCCGATGAGTCGTTCGAAGCTGGTCTCGCTCCACGTCACAAAGCCCGCAGGCGCGGCCTTGCGCACGATCTTCTTTTTCTTCTTGGGGTCGTCTCCAGCCTTGGTCGTCGCGAGGTGGTTCTCGACCTCGTGGTCGGGCGCTTGCACGACGACAAGCCCGGCGGTGTCATACCCGGCGCGACCGGCGCGCCCGGAAATCTGGTGAAATTCTCGAGCGCTCAGTTGGCGCATCCGCACACCGTCGTACTTGCTGAGCGCCGTCAGCAGCACGGTGCGAATGGGCACGTTGATGCCGACGCCCAGGGTGTCGGTGCCGCAAATCACGCGCAGCAGCCCGCGCTGGGCAAGCACCTCGACGAGCCGCCGATACTTCGGCAGCATGCCGGCGTGGTGCACGCCGATACCCGCCCGCACGAGGCGGCTGAGCGTCGAGCCGAAGCCGGTCGTGAACCGGAAGTTGCCGATCGCGTCGGCGATTTCGTCCCGCTGTTCACGACTGACGATGCGGATGCTCGACAGCGCTTGCGCGCGCTCCATCGCCGCGGCCTGGCTGAAGTGCACAATGTAGATCGGCGCTTGCCCGTCGCCCAGCAGCGTCTCGACGGTCTCGTGCACGGGAGTCTTCACGTACTCGAAGGTCAGCGGAACCGGCCGCTCGGTGTGCGTCACCTCGCTGACCGGATGCCCCGTG
>JBBRWT010000237.1:0-1798 GCA_038249035.1 Actinomycetales bacterium | reverse complement strand
TTCGCATGGGCGTTCGAGCACGCCGCCAACGCCCCCGGTTCGGCCCTCGGATCAACTCGGGTCGCGCCGCCCTCTACCCCGGAGCTGACATGACCGACAAGTACACAGACCAGCGAGCTCACGACAACACCCGCCCGATCGACGAGGGAGTGGTGACCGACTTTTCGACCCGAATGAGCTACGGCTCATACCTGGCGCTCGATGAGTTGCTCGACCTGCAGCGCACGATCAGCGAGCCCGAGCATCACGATGAACTGTTGTTTATCATCCAGCACCAGACGAGCGAGCTCTGGATGAAGTTGCTGCTGCACGAGGCCCGCTCGGCTCGGCAATGCCTCATCGACGACGACCTTGGCGGCGCGCTGAAGCGCATCGCGCGCATCAAGCACATTCAAGAGGCGCTCATTCAGCAGTGGAGCGTGCTCGCCACTCTCACCCCGACCGAGTACGCCGAGTTTCGCGACTTTCTTGCCAACTCGTCGGGCTTTCAGTCGCACCAGTACCGGGCGATCGAGTTCATTCTCGGTAATAAGCACGCCGGCATGCTCACGGTGTTCGAGAGTGACCCCGCTGCGCACGCGGTGCTCGACGCCCTGCTGCACGAGCCGAGCCTGTACGACGAGTTTCTGCGGTTGCTCGCGCGCCGGGGCATCCCGATTGCGGCGAGTGTGCTCGAGCGCGATGTGACTCTCGCACACGTCTTCACGCCCGAGCTCGTGCCGGTCTTCGTGACGATCTACGAGGGTGCGCACGACGCCGACGCTGAGGGCTGGCGGCTCTACGAAGCCTGCGAAGAACTCGTCGACCTCGAAGACAACTTTCAACTCTGGCGCTTTCGACACTTGCGCACGGTGCGCCGCACGATCGGCTTCAAGCGCGGCACAGGCGGCTCAGCCGGCGTCGACTTTTTGCAGCGCGCTCTCGACCTCACGTTTTTTCCTGAGCTGTACGCGGTGCGCACGGAGATCGGCCAGCGATGACTCCGAAGGCGATGGATGCCCCTCCCGCCGTCTTCCGCGTCGCCGACGCCTGGCGCGGCGAGTGGATGGGCCCGAGCCTGTTCCGCCGCGCCGGGGCGACTCTGCACTATCTGGGGCAAGCGGATGCGGCGACGGCGGGTTCCGGGGCATCGGGGGCGGTGGCTCACATTGTCGAGTTGCCCGGCGTGCTGCTTCCCGGCTTCACTGACCACCACGTGCACCTGCAGTTGGTCGACATCGTCGATGCAAGCCCCGCACTCGCGATCGCCGGTGGCGGGGTCTCGCGGGTCATCGATCTCGGTGGTGAGCCCGAGACGCTCGCTGCGCTCTCCGAGCCCGACCCCTGGCACGCGGCAGTTGAGTTCGCTGGCGCCTTTCTCACCGCGCCGGGCGGCTACCCGAGCGATCGCGACTGGGCCCCACGCGGATCGTGGCGCGAGGTGGCGTCTGCGGAGGATGCGGAGCTGGCCGTGGCCGAGCAGGCAAGTTTCGGAGCATCCCGCATCAAGATCGCACTGAACGCCGATGCGGGCCCGGTGTGGAGTGATGCCCTGCTCGCGGAGGTTGTCGGCGAGGTGCGACATGCCGGGCTCCC
Source organism: Actinomycetales bacterium (assembly GCA_038249035.1). Taxonomy (GTDB): domain Bacteria; phylum Actinomycetota; class Actinomycetes; order Actinomycetales; family Microbacteriaceae; genus Microcella. Next base: position 223 of record JBBRWT010000237.1, on the reverse strand, counting down.
CGTTGTTGCCCACGTCGAGGGCGCCGGGCAGGCGGAGCGCGCGATTGCAGCGGGTGTCGACATTCTCGCCCACGCGCCGTTCAGCGAGGTGCTACCCGAAGCACTCATCGCCCAGGCAGTGGCGCAGGGGCAACGCTGGGTGTCGACGCTGGCGATTCACGACGAGCCTGAGCGGGCGATCGCGATCGAGAACGTGCGTGCCTTGCGCGCGGCGGGCGGCCAG
>JBBRWT010000236.1:0-1808 GCA_038249035.1 Actinomycetales bacterium | reverse complement strand
TGGGATGACGAGTGGATGGAACTGCCCCTGCAGATTGGCGACGACCTCGGGCGGGTCGTGCTCGGCGCCGCCGGCGGGCAGGTCTTCGTCGGCGACTCGACCACCGTGCTGCTCTACAAACTTGCCCGCGCGGCCGTGGATTCACGCCCGCAGCGCACTGAAATCGTGCTCGACAGCGACAACTTTCCCACCGATCGCTACATTCTCGAGGGCATCGCGCGCGAGCGCGGACTCACCCTGCGCTGGATCGATTCCGACACCGAGAGCGGGGTCACCGCCGAACAGGTGCGCGAGGTCGTCGGCCCGCAGACCTCCCTCGTGCTGCTGAGCCACGTGGCCTACCGCTCGGGCTACCTCGCCGACATGCAGGCCATTACAGCCATCATTCACGAGCACGACGCCCTCGTACTCTGGGACCTGAGCCACTCGGTCGGGTCGGTTCCCATCGAGCTCGACCGCTGCAACGTCGACCTCGCGGTGGGGTGCTCCTACAAATACCTGAGCGGCGGGCCGGGTGCCCCGGCGTTCGGCTACGTCAAGAGTGATCTGCAGGAGGTGCTGACCCAGCCGATTCAGGGCTGGATGGGGGCCCAGGCCATCTTCGAGATGGGGCCGGAGTATCTACCGGCCACCGGCATCCGTCGCTTCATGAGCGGTACTCCCGCGGTCGTGGGCATGCTCTGCATGCAGGACACGATCGCCATGCTCGACGAAGCCACGATCGAATCGGTGCGGACCAAGTCGGTGGCACTGACGGAGTTCGCCATTACCCTCGTCGACGAGTGGCTCGCCCCCATGGGGGTTACCGTCGCGTCGCCGCGAGAACAGACGCATCGTGGCGCTCACGTGACCATCAATCATCCGCTCATGCGTGACGTGACGACGATTCTGTGGGACAACGACGTGATTCCCGATTTTCGGGCACCGAACGGGTTGCGGCTCGGCCTCGCCCCGCTCAGCACGAGTTTCGTCGAAACCTACGACGGCGTGGCCGCGGTACGCGATGTGCTGCGCGGCATTCTGATCGGGCGCAGCGGCGTCGAGTAGCTGAATAGGCACTGCGGCGCCGCCGTATCGTCCCCGCGGCCCGGCGGGCCAGGCCGGTCAGCTCGACCTGTAGAATTATAGAGATTCAGTATTGCCGTGATGTGTCACGACTATAAGCCCCAGACTGTATGCGGAGTGCCCTGTGCCAACGATCGTCGTCGAAGTAATGCCCAAGGCCGAGTTGCTTGACCCCCAGGGAAAGGCCGTCGCTGGCGCCCTCGGTCGCCTCGGTCAGACCCAGTCAGCGTTGTCCCATGTCACCGGCGTGCGCGTCGGCAAGCGCTTCGAGATTTCCGTCGAGGGTGAAGCGGATGCCGCCACCCTCGCCGCCGTGCGCGAACTCGCCGATACCGTGCTCTCAAACTCCGTCATTGAGGACGTCGTCGGCATCCACGTGCAGGACGCCCCCTCGTCAGCGGTCGCCTGATGCGCATCGGCGTCGTCACATTTCCGGGTTCCCTCGATGATCGGGACGCCGCCCGCGCGGTTCGCCTGGCCGGCGCCGACGCCGTAGCTCTCTGGCACGGCGACCACGACCTGCACGGGGTCGATGCGCTCGTGCTGCCCGGCGGGTTCAGCTACGGCGATTATTTGCGGGCCGGCGCCATCGCGAGTCTCTCACCGATCATGACCGAGGTCATCGATGCGGCGAATAGGGGCATGCCCGTGCTCGGCATCTGCAATGGATTCCAGATGCTCACCGAGGCCCACCTGCTCGACGGCGGACTGATTCGCAACGATCAGGGCCGTTTCATCTGCCT
>JBBRWT010000235.1:0-1825 GCA_038249035.1 Actinomycetales bacterium | reverse complement strand
TGGCGCGCGCGGCCCAGGCTCAGTTCGGCTTCGGCCGCACCCTCGGTGTAGTCGAACGGCGCCTTCGGCGTGCGGCGCTGCGCAATCGCCCGCAGGTCGTGAATCGTGAGGGCGCCCTGCAGCCGGCGCTTCTTCGCGTTGAGCTCGGGCTTTTTGAAGCGCATGAGTGGCGCGAGCTCTTTCGGCCGCGGAAAGCGTCTCTTCACCATGGTTCAGTCCTCGTTCTCGGGGCGGTCGTGTTACAAATCACGGAGTTTGGGGGGAGGCGAGGCTCGTCGACGCGGTTCACGGGGCTTCCTCTGTCAGGAGTTCCGTGATTTGTGACGCACGCGCGTCGGCGTGTTGAGCGTCGTAGCGAGCGAGGAGCCGGTCGCGGGCGCCTTCGATGTGGGCGCGGGTGAGGGTGCCGGCACGCTCGGGGTCACCGGCATCGACGGCGTCGAGAATGCCCTGGTGCTGCGCGACGACGTCGTCGAGCGCGAGCAGCCGGTGGGCTTGCACCTGGCCCGTGCAGAGTTCGATCTCGCCCATGAGCAGCGCGTGCAGGCGCGCGAGTCGGGGGGAGCGCTGCGCTTCGACGAGGGCACGGTGAAAGGCGATGTCGGCCCGGGCTAACGGCCCTGAGCGGTCAGCGGTCGACGCGTCTGAGGCGGCGTCGACGAGCATCCGCTGCGCCGCGATGGCCGCGATCGGCACGACGCCGTCGGCCGCGAGCGTGCGCAGCGCGGCCTCTTCGACGATGGCGCGATTGGCGTAGAGGTCGACGATGTCGACGCGCGTCAGCTCGGGCACGCGTGCGGTCTTGTGCGCCTCACGCCGCAGCAACCCGTCGGCCACGAGTCGCTCGAGTGCGGCCTTGGCGGTGGGGCGGGCGACTCCGAAACGGTCGGCGATGGCTTGCTCGGTCACGGCAGACCCGGGCGCTTCGCGCTGGCTCAGGATGCTCTCTCGCAGCGCCTCGTACACCGCGTCGGGTACGCGCGTCACGGCAAGGGCGTTACTGCTCATGCCGCCGACAGTACCAGATTGTTATACAAGTGCACGAAGTCTCTCGCCGGAGACCGATTGCACACTCCAAATGAATAGTGCTACTATCCGAGAGTGAAAGTATCCGAACTAGCTACCAGCGCCGGCATCCGTCTGTCTGCCGTCAAGTTCTACCAACGCGAAGGTCTGTTGCCCGACGGAGTGAAGACCGCTCCGAATCAAGTCGCATACGACGAGACACACGTGAAGCGCGTGCGCCTCATCAGGGCGCTGCTCGAAACGGGGGGCTTGTCGATCGCCGCGACGAAAGAAGTGATCACGGCGGTCGACGCCGAGGGCATGTCAATGGCCGACACCTTTGGAGTCGCCCAGCACGCTATGAGCACGCCGCGCACGACCCCGTCGGCTCCGAGTGCTGAGTCACGAGATCTGGTTATGCGACTGGCTCAATCACAAGGCTGGCGATTCTTGCCCGACAACCCCGGCATCGATGCTGCGGCGCGCGCGCTCGACGGGCTACGCGCCATCGATTTCACCCTGACCGACGAATACCTGAGTGCCTACGCAACAGCAGCCGCCACGGCCGCGACAGCTGACCTTCACGCCCTCGCCGCGCTCACTGACCCCGACGAGCTGACCGAACTCATGGTGGTCGGCACCATTCTCGGCGACCCGTTTTTCGCCGGGCTGCGCCGCATCGCCCACGAAAACTCCACCCACCACCTGTTTCCCACCACACCGAAAAGAGACGCATCATGACCGCTCCCCTGGCCCACCTGAACCACGTCATCCTGGGCGGCAATGGCATTGTCGGCCAAGAAACCGCCCGAGCACTGCT
>JBBRWT010000234.1:0-1827 GCA_038249035.1 Actinomycetales bacterium | reverse complement strand
GCGAAGGTTATGCCCGCGACGGCAGCGCCGGCCACGCCGCTGTGACCGCGTTCGAACACCACCCGCTCGACACGGTTATGACACCGGATGCTCGGCTCGCCCTGCTGCGCCTGCCGCGCTCACTCGACCGCCTCGACGCGGTCGCTCGAGCGCTCGCGGCACGTGCCCACCCCGACTTGGTGCTTATCGCCGGCAACATGATCAAGCACATGACCCCCTCTCAGAACGACGTGTTGCGCGCGAACTTTGAGCGGGTCGACGTGTCGCTCGCGCGCGGCAAGGCCCGTCTGTTGACAGCGAGTGGGCCGCGCGTGCGCGAGCCCCTGGCCCCCACGCGCGGGTACGACCCCGACCACGAGTTGCACATCGTGGCACTGCCCGGGGTGTTCGCGGGGGCATCCGTCGATAGGGGAACTCGGGCCCTGCTCGATGCCGCCGATCAGTTGCCCGCCTACGCGACTGCGATCGATCTGGGGTGCGGCTCGGGCGTGCTCGCGGCCTTTCTCGCGCGCCGCGAGCCCGGGTCTCGCATTATCGCGAGCGATGTGTCTGCCGTCGCCGTGCAGAGCGCGGCTCTCACGGCCGAGGCGAATGGAGTGCGGGTCGACACGGTGCACGACGATGGCCTGTCGCAGCAGCCTGACGCGAGCGCCGACCTCATCGTGATGAACCCGCCGTTTCACGTTGGGGCCGCGGTGCACACGGGCATTGCGCTGCGATTGTTCGCGGAGGCGAGGCGCGTGCTGCGCCCGGGCGGTCAGCTGTGGAGCGTCTGGAACAGCCACCTCGACTACGCGCCCTCCCTTGAGCGTGCGGTCGGCGCCACCCGGCAGGCCGCTCGAACTCCAAAGTTCACGGTGACGGTGTCACGCAAGCCATAGCGAGGGTCTCGCCACTACCGGTTCTGGGTATTACAGTCGCCAGAAGGCGGCGAACCTCACGGGTGAAGCGCACTCATCGATGAAGGGATCGCTTGTGACGACGCCTGTGGAGACAATAGATCGGCTGCCCTCCCGCACGACCTCTCCTGTCACCGAGTCGCGAAGCCGTGGTCGCATCGTCGGTCTGGATGCAGCGCGGGGCCTCGCGGTGTTAGGAATGATTGGCGCTCACCTCGTTCTCGTTGACGCGTTCGACTGGGGGTATCCCAACACCTGGTTCGACCTGGTGAATGGACGTTCAGCAATCCTGTTCGGCGTCATGGCCGGAGTCTCGCTCAGCCTGGTCGGCGCACGCGGGCGAGCAGCTGGCGGGGTAGAGCTCGTGCGCGCTCGACTCTCGATTCTGGTGCGCGCGGTAGCAATCTTTGTCATAGCCACACTTCTGGAAGCCATTGACCCTGGTTTTCCGATCATTCTGGGAACGTACGCGGTCGTCTTCGTCGCCGGCGCGTGGCTGATCAGCGTGCGCTCGCGCACACTGTTGTTCGCAGCCGGCATCGCGATGTTCGTCGCACCGGTGCTCGTTGTCTTCGCCCGGGGCGTGTTTTTCTTCTCTGATCCCGAACTGCCAGTGGTCTCCACAGACCTGATCTACATCCTGATCCTCAGTGATTTTTCGGCCGTATTGTGGGTGGCGTTCCTGATGGTCGGCATCGTCATCGGGCGCCTCGATATGGGCGCTGTGCGCACCCACATTCGGCTGGGGGTCATTGGCGCCGGTCTGATGGTGATCGGATACGGACTGGGCGAGCTAGGCAACCGGTTTGCGCCGCAGGGTTTTCCGGAAGAGTCGTGGCAAGACCGCTTCTCACAATTATTGTTGCAGTACCCGCACAGTGCGACGACGAGCGAAGCGATCGGGTCAACGGGCTTCGCTCTCGTGGTG
>JBBRWT010000233.1:0-1834 GCA_038249035.1 Actinomycetales bacterium | reverse complement strand
GCTCATCTATCTCGACCCACCGTTCAACACGGGCCGAGCTCAACAGCGCCGAACCACCCGCAGCGTGCGCGACCCCGACGGAACCCACGTGGGATTCGCGGGCACAACGTACGCACGCACGATCGAGGCGCTCAGCAGCTATGACGACACTTTCACTGACTACTGGGGCTTTCTCGCCCCCCGGCTCATCGAAGCGCGTCGCCTGCTCCGCGACGATGGCACCCTCTACCTGCACCTCGACTGGCGCGAAGCGCACTACGCCAAGGTCGCGCTCGACGCCCTGTTCGGCCGCGAGTGCTTTCTCAACGAGCTCATCTGGGCCTACGACTACGGCGCCAAATCACGCAGCCGCTGGCCCACCAAGCACGACACGATCCTGGTCTACGTAAAGAACCCCGACACGTACTACTTCGACAGTGACGGCGTCGACCGCGAGCCGTACATGGCCCCCGGACTCGTGACTGCCGAGAAGGCGGCGCGCGGCAAGCTGCCCACCGACGTCTGGTGGCACACGATCGTGCCGACGAGCGGAGCCGAGAAGACCGGCTACCCGACCCAAAAACCGCTCGGAGTCCTGCGTCGCATTGTGCAGGCCTCGAGCCGCGAGGGCGACTGGGTTCTCGACCCCTTCGCCGGTAGCGGCACGACAGCCGCCGCCGCACGCGCTCTCGGGCGGCGCACCATCAGCATCGATGCGAGCCCGGATGCTGTGTCCGTCGCAGCCCGCCGACTCAGCCTGCCCATCACCGTGGTCTAGAGCGAACCTGGCGCAGGGTGCGTGCTTACCGAGTGTCGTCGCGGATCACGTGCGGGTTGCCCGCTCGAGCAACTCCAGCACGTGCACGTACGGCATCCCCGTGGCCCGACTCATGCCCAGCTCGCACGTTCGGTTAGCGCTCACAGCGTGGTCGAAGTCTCCGCCTTCACGCGCGAGCCGCGCCAGGTCAGCAGCCTCGTCGGCCGTCGCTGCCGCCGTGAGTTCGGGATGCAGCATGCCCCGGTCGCCCGCAAAGCCGCAGCATCCCCAGGCCTCGGGTACCACTGCGTCATCGGCTACCGCCCGCGCGATCGCGATGAGTGCATCCGTCGCGCCCAGTTCCTCTGTCGAGCAGGTGGGATGCACGGCCACCCGGCCCTGCCGCTCGACCACGGTCAGCCGGGGCAGCAGCATGTCGGCGGCAAACGTCACCGCGTCGATCACACGGTGAGGCACGGCCTCGTCTCTAAGTAGCCCCGCAAAGCCTTCGGTGCACGACGCCGCATCACTCACGATCGAGAGTGTCGTGAAACCCTCAGCCGAAGCCGCAACGGCCGCTCGCACGCGATCGCGCATCGCAGCGTAGCCAGAGGTGTGGCCTTTCGACTTCCAGGGGGTGCCGCAACACAACCCATCGATTCCCTCCGGCACGAGCAGGGTCACTCCCGCTCGCTCGCACAGCGCGAGCAGAGCTGCGGTTACGCCTTCGCTATCTCCGGCTGCTGAGCCAGTCGAGCCCGCGCCGCCAGCACCGCCTGCTCCGGCTGCCTCTGGGCCGAACATCGTGCCGACGCACGCGGGCAGGTAGATCACTGTTGGCACATCCGCATCCGTGCTGGGGGATGCGGCCACCGAGCCACCGATCGCGGTCGATCGTCGTACGCCACCCCGCGGCAGCCCGGCCTCGTAGCGCGGAATAGCCTCCGCACCGAGCACCGCACGCGCAGCCGAACTGGCGGCTCGCACGAGTGGTCGACGACCGCCTCGGCGGACGCATGTACGTCTGCGGCGGAGCGCAGCAGCGCCGGGATCGTGCCGAACTGCAGGTCAGCACGAGTGCCCTCGTCGTTCACCGAT
>JBBRWT010000232.1:0-1834 GCA_038249035.1 Actinomycetales bacterium | reverse complement strand
GGAGGAGATCGCTTCGACGACGTCGGCGACTCCCAGGACCCGCGCTTCCGGGAGGATGCCCCGCGCCATGCCGTGTTTAGCTGACCGATCCGAGGTGCGCGGTGAGCGCTGCCACGAATTCGTCGTGACTCTCATGATGCGGTGCGTGGCCACTTCCGTCAAAGACAACCTCGCTGAACGTGCCGCCCTTGGCGGCGTATGCCTCGAGCACGTCGCGGGTTTGGCTCACCATCGGCTGGGGTGGAGCGACATCTGCTCCTGGCCAGCCAGGAATGACGCCGACTTGGCCCAGCATGTTGAGGTCGAAGAACGATGCGTCAGACACGATGGCATCAGCTGAGCCTCGCACCCACAGCACGGGCGGCTTGTGCTCAAGGTCGACGATGCCGCTGACGTTGAAGTGCGTCGGGGCCATGGTGTTGAGCACACCGCGGGCACCGGGGGCAAACCCAGGCCAGTTCTCTGACGCACTGCTATCGCCCGGGTAGTTGTCGACCCCGGTTGCGGTCGTGAGCATCGAGGCGACCCACAGATCCTCGTGGTCGAGACTGTCTGCTGCAGCAACGTAGGCAGAGCGGTACACCGACCGCGGCGAGGTGGCTTCGTCGGCGCTCGTGTCGCCCGCCAGCAGCCGTGCGACGAAGTCAGGGTTGGCCCCTCCCCCGCCGGTACCCGCAGCGTCGGCGGTCAAAAGCGAGCCGTCGCGAGCGGTGCCACCGAAGCCGTAGGGCGAGACAGGCGACTCAAGGGTGACACTGAGAACCCGCTTAGGGGCATCAAGCAGAAGCTGCATGACCACTCCCGCGCCCATGCTCCAGCCGACCAAGTGAACGGCGTCGAGCGTAAGCGCATCGAGCACGCTGAGCACGTCGTCAGAGAAGTCGCTCAGCCCTCGCGAGGCATCAACGGGAAGAGTCTCGGACTCCCCAAAGCCGCGCAGATCGATGGCGAGTGCTCGCCACTGTGCGGGCAGCGCAAGCATCGTCGGCTGATAGAACAGCGACGACGAGACGTTGCCGTGAACGAAGACGACGGTCCCAGCAGCCGTGCCTACCGCCGGCCGCTCAAGCACCCGAGCGCGAAGGCGATCGGTGGTGACATCGTGAGTGTGAATTCCAGCCAGAATTGTGTCGGTCATGCGGGGGTGACTCCTTTGTCGTGTGGGTGGTGGCACCAGTATGCGTCAGGCGAGTGCACGAATTCGATCGGGGATGCTCAGCTCGGGTTCGGTCGCCGCCACGACCTCGTCGACACTGACGCCGGGGGCGAGTTCGACGAGTACGAGACCGTGGTCTGTAACGTCGATGACGGCGAGGTCAGTGATGATGCGGTCAACGACGCCGCGGCCCGTGAGCGGTAGCGAGCACTCGTTCACGATTTTGGCTGAACCGTCTTTGGCGACGTGCTCCATGAGCACAATCACGCGAGCGGCACCGTGCACGAGATCCATGGCGCCGCCGGGGCCCTTCACCATCTTGCCCGGAATCATCCAGTTGGCCAGATCGCCCGTCGCCGATACTTGCATCGCCCCCAGAATCGCGGCGTCGATTTTTCCCCCGCGGATCATGCCGAAACTCAGCGCTGAATCGAAGTAGGCCGCACCGGGCAGGGTGGTCACCGTCTCTTTGCCCGCGTTGATGAGGTCGGGGTCGACAGCGTCTTCGCTCGGATACGGCCCGACCCCGAGAATGCCATTTTCTGACTGCAACACAACGGTGATGCCCTCGTCGACATAGTTCGGCACGAGAGTCGGAAGCCCGATGCCGAGGTTGACGTAGGCGCCGTCGGTGAGCTCGCGCGCTGCGCGGGCCGCCATCTGCTCACGGGTCAGGGC
>JBBRWT010000231.1:0-1838 GCA_038249035.1 Actinomycetales bacterium | reverse complement strand
TACAAGATCGAGTACGAGGTCGTCCAGCCATGAGCGGGGCTGTGCAACGGGGCATGGCAGCCCTGCTCGGCCTGCTGCTGGCGCTGCTGGCCGGCACCGCGACGGCGCATGAGATGAGCATGGCCGAGATGTCGCTGCGCGCACTCAGCAACAGGGCCGGTAGCGCCACGGGGCATTTGATGCAGGCGCACGGTCGCTACCAGGGCACGCGCTCGGCGCTCCGCTCCTACACCGTTGATCTCGAGAGCTTTCATGCCGACGCTACAGCGGCCATCGAGCGCGAGACCACGGCGCGCTACCTCGCCCACGAGGCCAACCTTGATCTGACGGAGGCGGCGCATCACGCGCGGTCCGCCGCCATGAACCCTGACGATCAGGCGACAATCGACCACTGGCACACTCAGGCCCACCTCGCCCGGCTTCGGGTCGACACAGCCGAGGACGCTATCGCTGCGGCCCAATCTGACTACTCCAAGGCGGCCGATGCCCTGGAGCAGGCGGCCCAGCGGGCGATGGGCCTGATCGATGCGTCTTTCGACGGCACCGACGATAGCCGCTTGGATCGCATGAAGAACGCGTTCGGCGAGCTCGCGTCCATGCTGTCGAACCTTGCCGTCTGGGCGGTAGAGGTTCTCAAGACCGCTGTCGAGGCGGTCGTGTTGGCCGTGGCGATCTTCATCGCGGCGGTCCTCATCGTGATTGCTGTCGTGAATCTCATGGCATTGGTCATGTTGCTGCTCGTGGCATCGGTTGCGGTGATCATCAACATGATTGTTGGGCTCGCTGCGACTGTGGTGCTTCTGCTGGCCGTGGGCGCAGTGGCGTATCACGTCGCAAGTGAGCTCGGTGTTGATGACCTCACGCGGATCCGGATCGTGCTCGCGGCAGTGGCGGTCGCCTGCCCGGCGCTCGGATACTTCTTGGTGCAGCGAATCCGCGATGAGCTTTTCAAGCCCGCCCCGAAGGTCACGTTGCTCGACCCGAAGGTCGTTGACGACCACGACGCGTCGAGAGTCTCTGCAGCAGAACAGGCGCTCGCGGCCATGGAAACGAACGAACCGGACTCGGTGGATGACTTCTTATGGCAGGCAGGGGCCGTTGACACGATCGGCGGCGAGGCCCAGACGGTGGTCGACATCGCCAAGATCGTTCACGAGGACGGCAGCGTGTCGTGGATCGTCACGTTGCCATCCACCAAGGACTGGGTGGTGCCGTCAGACACCGGCGCGGTGAACGACCTCGATGCCGATCTCCTGTTGATGGCGTTCCCCGAATTGAAATCGCAATACGAGAAGGCGGTTCTCGACGCGATGGCGCAAGCGGGAATCGGCATCACGGAGCCCGTTCTCCTCACGGGATGGAGCCTGGGTGGAATCCTGGCAGGGCATCTCGCCGAGACCGGCGCCGGTGGATACGACTACGCGGGGCTTGTCGTGGCCGGATCCCCCATCGATCACATGGACATTGCCGCGGATATCCCCGTGATTCAGGTCAAGCACATGAACGATCCTGTTCACCGCGGCGACATGATCGACGACGTCCCTGACCGGGGATCTCACATCAGCGTGTGGGACGGCGCGCGGTCGGGCATCGGCCTAGGTCGCAAGACGGGCACGACGCTCGGCCACGATGCGGGCCAGTACTACGACACTCTCGAGTCCCACGTCGCCGCAAACGAGAGCATCAACGACGCCTTTAGGGACTTCTATGTAGTCGACGACCCGAACCACACGGGCAAGCCGACGATCGAGCACACCCAATATGCGTTCAGCGAGTAGCGGGAGCGCCCCGGCGTTCGGGGCCACACCGGCTGGCGCCACACCGGCGGAGGCGACGCC
>JBBRWT010000230.1:0-1845 GCA_038249035.1 Actinomycetales bacterium | reverse complement strand
GTGTCTGCGCTAGCGCATTTTGGTGGGGCCGCGGTGGGGGTCGTCGTGTGGTGGGTGACCCGTGGGCCCGCGGAGCAACCACGCTGCTGACTGCGGATCGATCAGGAGCGCTCCTGTCAGAGTGGGACCGAACCGGCGCGTGCCGGTGCGTGTCAACGTGAATGAGACACATGGAAAAGGAGATTAGTGAGCAGCCACCGGTTGTGGCGGCACCTCGGCAGCAGAGCTTGTGCGGGCCACTGGTGGGTTGATCCAAGCGGCTTCGGGCGGGCGCTGCGCGAGCGGCGCACCGCGCACGAAGCGTTCCGGCCGGGCGGCATAGGCGGCGCCGAGAGCTTGGTCGCGGATGGCGAGGCGTTCGGCGACGCGGCCGTGGTGCACGTCGGCGGGCGTGAGCAGGCCAAGACTCGAGTGCCGATGCTGGTTGTTGTACCAGTCGAGCAGGGCGGCTGAGCGCGACCTGGCATCCTCGACGGAGCCGAAGCGGTCCGGGAAGTCGGGCCGGTACTTCAGAGTCTTGAACTGGGCCTCGGAGAATGGGTTGTCGTTGGAGGTGTGCGGCCTGCTCAGGCTGCGGGTAACGCCGAGGTCGGCGTAGAGCAGAGCCAGAGGCTTGGAAGTCATCGAAGGGCCGCGATCGCTGTGGACCGTGAGCTGCCCTTCAACAATGCCCTCGCGCTCGCACGCATCGCGGACGAGCCGCTGGGCGAGTTCGGCAGACTCGCGTGTCGCGACCATCCAGCCGACGACGTAGCGGCTGAAGATGTCCATCAGCACGTAGAGGTGAAAGTAGGTCCACTTCTGCGGGCCAAGCAGCTTGGTGATGTCCCACGACCAGACCTGGTTTGGGGCGGTGGCCAGCAGCTCGGGCTTCTTGTAGTTCGGATGTCGAAGCTGATTGCGACGTTCACGCACGCCGTTCTCCTGCTGCAGGATGCGGTACATCGAGCGGGTCGAGCACAGGAAGCGCCCTTGATCAAGCAGCTGGGCGTAGACCTGCGGCACGGCGAGGTCTGCATGATGTTCGGCGTTGAGCACCGTGACCACCTCGCGTCGCTCGTCTTGCGTCAGGGCGCGAGTTGATTGACGTGGTGCCCGCGGCGGAGTGCAGGGCGAACGCCGAGCTGCGCGAGCGCGATAGATCGTTGCGCGCGGCACTACCAAGGCCGCACATGCGGCCTTGGTGCCAACGCCTTCCGCGAGTTGATCGGCGAAGCTCATCGCGAGTTGTCGTCGAGCTCCGGCGGCGAGCCCACCGGGATGCCCAGCAGGTCGTTCAACTTTTTTTGGAACTCGATGATGATCCCGGCCTGCTTGAGCCGGTGCTGCAGCCGTGCGTTCTCGCGCTCAAGCTTCGCCACCAGCTTCCTGTCCGCGGTGGCTTGCTGTGGGGCCGGGCCACGGCGCTTCGGGGCCAGCCCTGTCACGCCGCCGCTCGCGCGGTCACTGCGCCACTTCGCCAGATGCGACGAGTAGAGCCCTTCACGCCGAAGCAGCGCGCCGATGGCACCCGGTTGCCCTGCCGCGGCGTCGGCTTCGCGCAAGATCCGCTCCTTGTAGTCGGCGGTGAACGAGCGACGCCGCGGTCGTTCGAGGGTCTCGTTCGATTGCCCGACATCTACCTCGTCGGCCCGCCCGGTGTTGGCATCCACTCCGCTACGCCCAGCCTCGCTGCGCTCGCCTGGGCTCCGCTCCGTGGATGCCAACACCGGGCGATCCACGGAACCGTTCTTCGACCGTCTTGTCATCTGCGATCTTGCCTACGCCCTCGACACTAAACAAACCGCTAACGCGTGTCTCTCTCATGTTGGCACGGAGGGTGCCGGAGAGCAATGTGCCGCAAGG
>JBBRWT010000229.1:0-1868 GCA_038249035.1 Actinomycetales bacterium | reverse complement strand
TCGTCACAAATAGTCGGCCTCCATCACAGGGGCGACGTTCTGTGACGACACCGCGCTGCGAGGTGATCGCGTGCCAGTGCCGATGCGAATGACGGATGCTCGCTCGCGTGACCCCCGCGCGCCGCGACCTCCCGCTTCCGCTCCAGCACGACTCCTTCGCTCCCGCCGACCTTCGTGCCCACAGCACGAGCATCGAGCGCTCTCGCCGAGCCGACATCGAGCATCCGTTTCACGGAGTCGCGGCACACGGCGTCGATTTGCATGACCTTGTCGTGCGCGCTGCCGCGCTCACCCGGCGGCACGGAATGCCGACCTTCGCGTTCTCGCACGTGACGGCCGCACAGCTGCGGGGGCTTCCGCTTCCTCGACATATTCGGCGCGACGACCTGCAGATCACCGTGGCGCACCCGGCTCGTGCGTCTCGGTTGGTCGGGGTCGACGCGCACGCCTTCCGTCATCCTCCCCAGGCGGTCGCGTACGCGCTTTTCGTCGCGCCGAGCAGCCGTGAATTGCATCTACTTCCGGTGCTCCGAGACGACTGGCTCATCGCCTCACTGGGTACGGAGCTCGAGCGTGACGACCTGGTCGCCATCGCTGACGCCCTTCGGCAGAGAGCAGCGAACGAGGGTCGCACCCTTGAACTCACTCGGGCGCTTGCTCCGGGGCGGCGAGGCGCTCAACGCGTTCGGCGTGCTGTGGCGCTGTCACGCGAGGGAGTACGCTCCCGACCTGAGACGCTGCTTCGACTGCTGGTCGCGCGCGCAGGGTTTCCTGACCCAGTCGTCGGGCACACGATTGCGGCTGCGGGATGGAAGGCGACCCCCGATCTTGCCTGGCCGAGCTACTCAGTACTGCTCGAATACGAGGGCGATCAGCACCGTACCGACGCTCGGCAGTTCAGGCATGACATCCGCCGATTCGAGCGGTACGTAGACCGCGGGTGGTCAGCACTACGGGTGACTCGAAGTGACCTTTTCGAAGACACCGCAGAACTCATCGACCGTGTCGAGAACCGCCTGCGTCGCGCCGGTTGGGCGCCGCCCCGATCATGGCGTTCACGCCCCGTTCACCCCTTCCGGCCATAGCCGGGTACCGAGGCACGCGCGCACCAGTCCAAGAAAGTGCACGTTGTCGTCACTGGTCGTCGACTTGATACGCGCGATCGACGGTTTGTGACGACAGCTGCTCTGGCGGCGACGCAGCCGGGCACTCAACCCGCATCCAAGGCGTCGCCCGCTAGCCTGGGCGCATGGCCGATCGCACGTGGAGTCTCGGGGGTGCCCTCAAAGGGCTGTTCACGAGCCCCACCATCGACGACGACACGTGGGACGACCTTGAGACCGCGCTGCTTGGCGCCGACTTCGGCCCCGATACTGCCGAGGCGATTCTCGACGAGCTACGTTCCAACGTGGCGAAGTATAAGACGACCGACCCGCGCGATCTCAAGCGAATGCTGCGTGAGTCGCTCGAAGAGCGCCTCGCCGCGCACGACCCGACGCTGACGCTCAGCAACCGGCCCTCGGTTGTGCTCGTCGTCGGCGTGAACGGCGTCGGCAAGACAACCACGATCGGCAAGTTCGCCAAATTCTTGACCGGATACGGGCGCACGGTCGTCGTCGGCGCGGCCGACACGTTCCGCGCCGCAGCGGTCGATCAACTCGCGACGTGGGCCGAGCGCGCCGGAGCGCAAGTCGTGCGGCCGCAGCACGCGGGGCAAGATCCGGCGAGCGTCGCCTACCAGACCGTGCAGTACGCCATCGACAACGGTATCGATATCGCGATCATCGACACGGCTGGGCGCCTGCAGACTAAGTAGGGCCTCATGGATGAGCTGGGCAAGGTGACACGGGTGATCGAGAAGCTCGCCC
>JBBRWT010000228.1:0-1874 GCA_038249035.1 Actinomycetales bacterium | reverse complement strand
ACGCGAGCTCCGCTCGATGCTCGAGCTCATCCGCGGCTTCACGCTGAGCTCGTCGGTTCGCGAGAAGCCGGGCAGACTGGTCATAGAGTTTGAGTATGGATACTGACTCGCGTGCCGGCTCCCGGGTGCGCTTGGCGATCCTGGATGATCACGAGTTGCTGCTCGACAGCCTGTCGTCGTGGATCGCGTCGCACGCGCCCGACTTCGACCTGGTACTCACCGCACCCACCTGGTTCGAGCTCGTACAGAGCGACCAGTTTCCGACTGACCTCGTGCTTCTCGACTTTCAGTTGCAAGAACCCGTGTCGATTGAGGCGCGTGTGCGCACCTGCCGGGCGGCCGGCGCCAAGGTGATCGTCTTGACGAGCCTCGACACCGTCGAGGCGCGGGATCGAGCCTTCGATGCGGGCGCCTCGGCCTTTCTGTCGAAGACCTTGCCCCTCGGCGAGGTGATGGAAACCTCTCGCCGGGTCATGGGCATGGAGTCGACCGGCGAGCCCGTGCGCGACTGGCGACCCCTGCCCAAGGGGGCCCAGCATCCCGCTCGCCCGAAGCTCTCGACGAGCGAGAAAGAAGCCCTCGCGCTCTACGCGAGTGGCTACAGCATGAGCGAGGTAGCCGGCCAGATGAACGTGCAGTATGAGACCGCGAAGACCTACCTGCGTCGCGTGCGCGAGAAGTACTCTCGGGCAGGGCGCCCGGCGAGCACGAAGGCCGACCTCATTCGACGAGCGGCAGAAGACGGACACCTGCAGTAATGGCCAAGCTCTATTTTCGATACGGCGCGATGAATAGCGGCAAGAGCACCTCGCTGTTGCAGGCCGCCTACAACTACGAGGAGCGCGGCCAGGCCGTCGTGCTCGCGAAGCCGCGGATCGACACTAAGGGTGACCAAACGATCGTGTCACGCCTCGGTGTGACACGAGCTGTCGACTTCACGTTCGATGCGGCCGACGACGTCTACGCCCGGTTTCAGGCTCATCGCGCAGCGCTCATCCGTGAGATCGGCCGCGACGTCTCGTGTCTACTCGTCGACGAAGCGCAGTTTCTCTCGATGCAACAGGTCGACGACCTGCTGCGCATCGCCGTGCGCGAAGATGTTCCCGTGCTCGCATACGGAATCCGCACCGACTTTCAGACCGTTGCGTTCCCGGGCAGTCGTCGGCTGCTTGAGATTGCGCACTCGCTCGAAGAGCTCAAGACCATCTGCCGTTGTGGCCGCAAGGCCATCTTCAATGGTCGATCGATCAACGGCGTGTTCGTGTTTGACGGCGACCAGGTCGCTATCGACGGGGTGGATGTCAACTACGAGTCGCTGTGCGCGGCCTGCTATCTCGACGAATCGGGTGACAACCTCGCCTCAGGATGTCGCGCGCCCGTGCCTCTCGATGCAGTGGACGTTCTCGGCGGCGGCGCGCTCGGGCCCGACGCTGACTTCAGCTGAGTTGCGTAGCGAACGGGACCAGGCCCGAACGACATCAGACCCGAATGAGAATGGGACCGCCACGAGGCGGTCCCATTCTCATCAGTCGGGGTAACAGGATTTGTACCTGCGGCCTCGTCGTCCCGAACGACGCGCGCTACCAAGCTGCGCCATACCCCGGTGCAACCTGTCAAGAATAGCCGATGTCATCGCCGACGAGTGTCACGAGCACGGCCTCAGGTGGGCATGCGAAACGCACGGGGGCGTAGATCGATGTGCCTAAGCCCGCAGAGACGTTGAGGTATGAGGCCTGGTGGGCGTGGTTCCAGACCGAGAGCCCCCGAGCGCGGTAGCGCGGCAAGTCGCAATTGGTGATGATGGCGCCTAGGCCCGGCAGGCAGACCTGGCCACCGTGCGTGTGGCCGGCGAAGATGACGTCGGCTTTCTGCGT
>JBBRWT010000227.1:0-1876 GCA_038249035.1 Actinomycetales bacterium | reverse complement strand
GTCTGCGCCCGCGAGATCGATGCCCCGAATTGGCTGTGAGCTACCAGGCGAATCAGGCGATGCCGCAGCGCCGCGGGGTTCGCGGCGAGCCCTGCGACCGGCAGCGAGCATCCGCCATCGGCAAGCTCGGTGAGGTCTTCTGCCACCTCGTCGACCATGTGATCGAGCGCCTCAGCATCTTCTCGCGCGATCGCGGCGGTACGGGCGAGTGCTTCGATCACGCCCCCGTCGAGGTCGCGTTCGAGCAGGGGCAGGATGCTGCGCCGCACCCGCACTCGCGCAAAACGCTCATCGTCATTGTGCGGATCGTGCCACGGCGCCAGCCCCTGATCACCACAGGCCTGTGCGAGCACTGCTCGGCGAAGCCCGAGAAAGGGTCGGCGATAGAGCCCAGTGACCGCAGCCATGCCCGCGATGCTCAGCGTGCCGCTGCCCCGCGCGATGCCGAGCAGTACGGTCTCGGCCTGGTCGTCAAGCGAGTGACCGAGCAACACGGCCGCGGCCCCGAGCCGCTCGGCCGCTGCGTCGAGCGCGGCGTAGCGCGCGGCGCGCGCGGCGGCCTCGGGCCCGCCCGCGTCGCCGACGCCGACCCGCTTCACCAGCACCGGATCAAGCCCCAGATCACTCGCCGCCCTCGCCGCGTTTTGCGCCACCGCGCCTGAGTCGGCCTGCAACCTGTGATCGATGACGACCGCGCCGGCGCGCAGTCCGAGTCGGGGCGCCTCGAATGCGGTGGCCGCGGCGAGAGCGAGCGAGTCAGGCCCGCCGCTGAGCGCCACGAGCACGAGCGGCGCAGCTGCTGGCGTCGCTGCATCCGATGTCGCGTGACCCGGCGGGAGGTCGGCGAGCGACTCCCGTACGGCACGGCGCGTGTCGGCAACCGCCGGCGTGAGCCGGGGTCGTCGCAGTGCCGCAGGGGGGTCGGAGGGCATCCCCTAAGATTAGGCGCGCGTTCGCGCACTCGTCTTTCTCGACTTCGTCTCTTGAACCAAGGAGCATGCCCGTGGGCACTTACCCCGTCATCATCGAAGTGCCCAAGGGCAGCCGCAACAAGTACGAGATTGACCACGAGACCGGCCGCGTCATGCTCGACCGGGTGCTCTTCACGTCGTTCGTGTACCCGACCGACTACGGCTTCTTCGAGAACACACTGGGTCTCGATGGCGACCCGGTCGACGCGCTCGTGCTGACCGAGTACCCGCTCTTCCCGGGCGTGGGCGTCACGGTGCGCCCCGTGGGCGTGTTCAACATGACTGACGACGGCGGCAGCGATGCCAAGGTCATCTGCGTGCTCGCGAAAGACCCCCGCTGGACCCACATTCAAGATGTCGGCGACGTCTCAGAGTTCACGCGCGCAGAGATCGAGCACTTCTTCGAGCACTACAAAGACCTCGAGCCCGGCAAGTGGGTCAAAACCGAGGGCTGGGGCGACGCCGCCGAAGCCGAGGCGATCATCCAGGCCGGCATCGCCGCCTACGTTCCCGCTGCGCACTGACGACGCGCACTGACGACGTGCACTGACCGCCGGCGCTACCCGCTCGGTCGAGCGACCATCGACACCCGGTCGTAGTTACGCACCGTAACGATGCGCACGGGTTTGCCCGGCGAGGGGGCCTCAATCATTTGTCCGCCGCCAAGGTACATGGCGACGTGATATTTGGATCCACCCGTCGAGCCGCCCGTGCTGTAGAAGATGAGATCGCCGGGTTGCGCCTGGCTGAATGACACCAGCAGCCCGCGCGACGAAGCCCGGTTGTATTGCGCCGAGGCTCCGTGCCCGCCGATGGCGAGTCCGGCTGCCGAATAGGCCATCATCGTCAGGCCCGAGCAGTCCCAGGCGTCGGCGCCGGCAGCGCCGAACTGATAACGCTCGCCG
>JBBRWT010000226.1:0-1897 GCA_038249035.1 Actinomycetales bacterium | reverse complement strand
GTCGCGCGCGACAACAGAACGGTAGGGGCTAAAGGCCCCTGGGGTGTGCGGGCACTCGGGGCAGGTGTCAGTGTGGCTGCGCGAGTGCGGGTACCGCTCAGGCCCTTCGACCCTGGCGGCCTCAGCGGCACCACGCCAGACTGGGCCACCCGGGGCACCCCGGCACCAGACAGGAGTCGCACCATGCGCATCACCGTCATCTTCGAGTCCATGTTCGGCACCACCCGCTCGGTCGCCGACGCGATCGCCGAGGGCCTCGCGCCGTTCGGCACGGTCACCGTGGCGAACGTCAATGACGCTGGGTCGTCGGATGCCGCATCTACCACCGACGCTCTCGTCGTGGGCGGCCCGACGCACGTGCACGGCATGAGTCGGCCGGCCAGCCGCGAAGAGGCCCGCGCGTGGGCCGACGACCCGGCCAAACATGTCACGCTCGACCCCACCGCTCCCGGCACAGGAGTGCGCGAGTGGATGGAAACCCTGGGTGCCGTTCCGCTCCAGATCGCGGCGTTCGACACCCGCATCGACATTGCGCAAATACTGTCGGGCCGCGCCTCGACGCACATCGAGCACACCCTCACCAAGCGCGGGGCGACCGCACTCGTGCCCGCCGAGAGCTTTCTCGTCTCGAAGCAGAACGTGCTCGAGCCCGACGAACTAAAGCGGGCACGCGCGTGGGGTGCGAGTGTAGGGGCAGCATTGCAGCAGTCAACCAAGGGGTGACGCGTGTCGAAAAAGAAGTCGCACCGCTCTGCGCAGCAGGCCGAGAAGCGAACGGAAAAAAAGCTCTACGAGGCCGAGCTCAAGCGACTGCAAGTCGAACTGGTCGTGATGCAGCAGTGGGTTCTCTCCGCTGGCGCGCGGGTGCTCGTGATCTTCGAGGGGCGTGATGCCGCTGGCAAGGGCGGCGCGATCAAGCGCATCATGCAGTACCTGAACCCGCGATACGCGCACATCGTCGCCCTCACTCAGGCCTCAGCACGCGAGAAGGGGCAGTGGTACTTTCAGCGCTACATCGAGCGGCTTCCCGATGCCGGTGAAATCGTGCTGATGGATCGCTCGTGGTACAACCGAGCCGGTGTCGAACGGGTGATGGGGTATTGCACCGACGCGCAATACGACCTGTTTCTGCGCCAGGTTCCGATCGTCGAGCGCATGCTGGTGGATGACGGCATCATCGTTATCAAGTACTGGTTTTCGGTCTCTGATGAGGTGCAGCAGAAGCGCTTCGCATCGCGGCTGACAGACCCGATGCGGCGGTGGAAGCTGTCGCCCACCGACGTCGAGTCGATCGTGCGGTGGGAAGACTATTCGCGTGCGAAAGACGCCATGTTCGCCGCGACCGACATTGCCGAGGCGCCGTGGTGGACGATCGAGAGCGACGACAAGCGGGCATCCCGCATCAATACCATCAGCCACCTGCTCAGCCAGATTCCGTATCACCGCTCAGAGCCCGATGAGATGAAGATTCCCGTGCGGCCCGCCGCGACCGACTATCAGCGCCCACCGCGCGAGGAGCACCAGTACGTGCCTGACGTGGCGGCAGAACTGGGGCGCTAGCGCTCCCCGCGCGGCAATCGGCGCCGCCACAGCAGCCCGCCGAGGATCAGCAGGGTGAGAGCGAAGAGTGCAGGGGCCAGGATGCCGTTACCGGTTATCGCGAGGATCGGGGCCCCTCTGGCAACGCTGACCTCTGTGTCAACCTCTCCGACAACCGCGCCGCCCGCGGACTCGGCGAAGGCCGACGCCGCGTTCGTGAGCGACGTGAATGCAAGGTCGGCCGCGGTAACTGTGTAGCTCGATTGGCAGACCCGCGATGCGCCCGGCGCGAGCACGAGCGCAGCAAGGCCGCAATCGGTGCTGAACGCGCCGGCCCCCGGCGCAGAGTCAGTGACCG
>JBBRWT010000225.1:0-2026 GCA_038249035.1 Actinomycetales bacterium | reverse complement strand
GGCCTTGGTGGGTTTCACGATGGTCAGACGATCGAGATTCGTATCGACGGGCTCGGCGTGCTGAGCAACCCGGCCAAGAACCGCGACGATCGCGTCGACCCGGCCTGATCGGGCGGCATCGCGCGCGCCGGCCGGGCCGGGCGGGTGGATGATGGACGCATGAGCTCCACCCCGGCACTCGCGCCCGCGCCCGCGCTCACCTCGGAGTCGGTCGCGGCCGTACAGCGACGCACACGCGGCGTGCTCATGATCGGGCAGGTACTCGCCGGGCTCGGAATGGGAGCCACGCTCTCGATCGGCGCGATCCTCGCCGCTGACATCTCGGGTTCTCCGGCTTTCAGTGGCATGGCCGCCACCATGGTGACGCTCGGTGCCGCGCTCGCGGCCATCCCGCTCGCTCGACTCGCGCGACGTGCAGGCAGAGCACCCGCACTCGCCACCGGGGCACTGACTGCGGCCGCCGGTGCAGTGATCTCGATGGCTGCGGCGGGGTTGCAAAACTTCTGGCTCTTGCTTCTGGGTGTCATGCTCATTGGGAGCGGAACAGCAGTCAATCTGCAGTCGCGATTCGCCGCGGTCGACCTCGCCACCCCGTCAACCCGCGGCCGCGATCTCTCACTCGTCGTGTGGGCAACTACGGTCGGTGCCGTGTCTGGCCCGAACCTGATCGGACCGGGCGAGACCCTCGGCGCCTACCTGGGGTTGCCTGACCTGAGCGGCCCGTTTCTGTTCACGGTGCTCGCGCAGTCGCTTGCCGCGGTGCTGTATCTCGTCGGGCTGCGTCCCGACCCGCTGCGAATCGCCGAGACGTGGCGCCTCGAAAGAGCCCGCGCGTTGCGCGCGGAGGAGGAACGCTCGGGCGTCGCGGCGCCGTCAGTCGAGGCGCCGGTGGACGACCGCCCGGGCATCCGGCTAGCGATGGTCTCGATCGCGCTCAGCCACGCCACGATGGTCGCCGTCATGGCCATGACCCCGGTGCACCTGACTGCCCACGGCGCGAGCCTCGTGGTCGTCGGCTTCACGATCAGCCTGCACATTGCTGGCATGTACGCTCTTTCCCCGGTTTTCGGCATCCTGGCCGACCGTGTCGGCCGGCGCTCAACGGTGCTATTGGGGCAGGGGATGCTCGCCGCAAGCCTGCTCATGACGGGCTTCGGCTCTGAGAGTGAGGGCTGGGTCGTTGCCGGGCTCATCTTCCTCGGCCTCGGTTGGAGCGCGAGCACCGTCGCCGGATCGGCCCTGCTCACTGAGTCGGCGGCGCCCGATCGTCGCACAATCGTGCAGGGCCGCAGTGACCTCGTGATGAGCGGTAGCGGCGCGGTGGGCGGAGCCCTCGCGGGCGTAGTGCTCGCGATTCTCGGCTACAACGGGCTCTCGTTCGTGGCCATGGCGCTCGTCGCCACCGTAGTGGTCGCGCTCGCGCTGACGCCGCGCCGCTCCTGAACCTCGTTTGGGGGCCAGAGCCGCACGGCGTTCTGAACGTAGACTGACGACACGTCGCGGCAGGTGGTTGCGACACGCAGCTGCGGGGCCGAGAGGGCCGTGGCCGTTCGCATCGGGTCCGGGGGGAACCGTGACGTCACAATTCATCATTGCCATGATCCTGGCTGGCACGCTTGCCGTGCCGACACTAAGCGCCAGCGCCGCCGAGCCAGACGTGTCAGCCCCCAGCGGTCTTGAACGGGCAACGTCATCGGCAGAACTTACCCCGGCCGTAAGCGGGTCGTTCGAGGCCGAGCGCGCCTTGATCTTGCAGCAGACCAACGCACTTCGGATCGAGCATGGCTTTGCGCCGTTGCGACTGAACCCCGCGCTGAACGAGATCGCGCAAGACTGGTCGGTGCAACAGGCCCGAGTGTCGACTATGTCGCATCGCCCCGACTTCACGGCCTTGTACCCGCCCGGTTGGAGCCGTGCGAGTGAGAACGTCGCCGCTGGCTACAGTGCGGGAGCAGTGGTGGGTGCCTGGGCGGGCTCGCCCGGCCACCGTGCAAATCTGTTGTCGACCCATACCGACATCGGCATC
>JBBRWT010000224.1:0-2030 GCA_038249035.1 Actinomycetales bacterium | reverse complement strand
GCCGAGTCGGCAAGAGCGGCGATCGCTTGCGGCAGGCTGAGCCCGGCCCGCACGCCCGAAAGCAGGTGGTCGACGACGTCGGGCCACACGGCCCGCAGCGCCCGGCGACGCGCGGCGGCTCGGGCACGCAGCACCACGAGCGGCACCACGGCCGCGGCCACTGCCGCGATGGGGGCGAGGGCCACCACGGGCACGAAGAGCAGGGTGAGGGCTCCCCCGGCGAGGCCTGCCATCGCGGCCACCGCCACGAGCACGAGAGGCGACATGTTCGCAACCCCGGCACGCGCGAGCAGGTCGGCGAGCGGGGCGAGTGGCTCGCGGTTGCGGGCGCTCGGGGTTTCACGACGCGGCCACAGCCACGGCGACGCGACCAGGAGCACGCCTGCCGCGAGCAGAAACCCGACAGCGAGCGTCATGCGCGATCGCCCTGCAACAGGATGCCCGGGTCGAGCCCGGCGCTGACGAAACGGTCGACACGCGCCGGCAACACCCCCGTCGGCACGAGCTCGCCCGCGCGGAGCACGAACAGCGACTCAGCCTCGATGTTCGCCGCGCCCTCGACGCTCGCCACTACTCGCCCGGTGGGCGCCACGATCTCGGCCACTCGGCGCTGTCCACCCTTGACAATCTCGCAGTGCACCACGAGGTCGATCGCGCTTGCCACCGTCGGTACCACGAACGCGGAGTCGATATTGCGCCCCGCCAGCAGGGGAAGCGTCGAGAGCTTGACCAGGGCATCCCGAGCGCTGTTTGCGTGTATTGAGCACATGCCCGGAAGCCCCGAGTTGAGCGCGATCAACAGATCAAGCGACTCGGCTTCGCGCACTTCGCCCACCACGAGGCGGTCGGGGCGCATGCGCAGCGCCTCTTTGATCAGACGCCGCAGGGTGATCTCGCCGGTGCCCTCGAGATTGGGCGTGCGGCACTGCATGGCGACCACGTCGCCCGCCGTGAGGTCAAGCTCAAAGGTCTCTTCTACCGTCACGATGCGGTCGGCGGGCCGCGCGCTCGAGAGCATCGAGCCGAGCAGAGTGGTTTTTCCCGAGTGCGTCGCGCCGCTGACGAGGATGTTGCTGCCAGCCAACACGCTCATGCGCAGAAACTCGGCCGCGAGCGGCGTGAGTGACCCGAGCTCGACGAGCCGCCCAAGGCTTCCGATGCGCTGCGAAAACTTGCGCACATTCACCGCCCAGTGTTGCCGCGTGACATCGGGGATCACCACGTGCAGCCGCGAGCCGTCGGGCAAGCTGGCGTCAACGAACGGGCTGCTCAGGTCGACGCGGCGGCCAGTACTCTGCAACATGCGCTCGACGAGGGTGCGTACCTGTTCGCCGGTGAGCACAGCATCCACCCGCTCGGTGACGCCGGCGCGCGCAATGAACACGGCGTCAGGCGCGTTGATCCAGATCTCTTCGACCTCGGCGTCGTCAAAGTAGGGCTGCAGCGGGCCATACCCGGTGAGGTCGGCGAGTACGCGACCGAGCGCGAGTTGCTCATCGCCCAGGCTCGGCAGGCTGCCCGCGAGTGACCGCTCGGCGTAAATACGCAACTCGTCGCGCACGAGGCGCTCGGCGGCCTGGGGGTCGGCGGTCAGATCGAGGCGCTCAGCGCGCACCCGCTCGCGCACCCGATCGGTGATGGTCGTGTGAGCGGTCGACATGCGGGTCATTCTGCTCAGCGGGCGCGCTGGTCTTGCGCGGTTCTCCACAGTTGCGGGTGGCGGATGCTCGGCTCAGCCCCTTCGGAGGGGCTACTTGCACACTTCGGGGGTGCTACTCGTGCACTTCGGGCGTGCTCACGTGTCAGCGCACGCGTCGATCGGTCCCGTGTTACTGCCGAGTGCGGGGGCATCGCAACACGGGACCGATCGGCGCGCGCGGTGACACGTGAGCGCGCCCGAAGCGCACGAGTAGCACCCCCGAAGCGCCCAAGTAGCCCCTCCGAAGATGCTGAGCCGAGCATCCACCACCCGCAACTGTGGAGAACCGCGCAAGACCAGCGCGCCCGCTGACCAGAATGACCCGCATGTC
>JBBRWT010000223.1:0-2031 GCA_038249035.1 Actinomycetales bacterium | reverse complement strand
GGTGGAGACGGCACCGGCGGCCATGACGCCGAGTCCGAGGGCTGAGGCTGCACCGATGGCGATCCAGTTCTTTGCGTCCATGAGAGTGTCCTTTCGAGCGGCGAGGGAGCCGGTGCGCATGCGTATCCGTGCTCCGTGATGAGTACAGACTGCGGGGCACGAATGAGAAGACAAGTACGTTGCGATGAGAGCGCTCTCATCTGTACGGCGACCCCCGGCTCAGCCGCGGCCGACCTTTGCCGCCTTGACCGCCTCGTACGCTGCGAGCGCCTCGACGCGCGAGGCGGCGAGGTCGACGACGGGCCGCGGGTACTCCGGCTCGTCGACTTCAGGCACCCAGCGCCGCACATACGTGCGGTCGCGGTCAAACCGTTCGGCTTGCAGCACCGGGTTGAAGACGCGAAAGTACGGTGCGGCATCCGCCCCCGACCCTGCCACCCACTGCCAGCTGGCCGGATTGTTCGCCTCGTCAGCATCGACGAGGGTGTCCCAAAACCACTGCTCGCCGAGGCGCCAGTCGATGAGCAGGTTTTTGGTCAGCAACGAGGCCACGACCATGCGTACGCGGTTGTGCATGTACCCCGTCGCCCACAGTTCGCGCATGCCGGCATCGACGAGCGGGATTCCCGTGCGCCCGTGCTGCCACGCCTCGAGCACTTCGGCGCGCGGCTCGACCCACGGAAAAGCGTCGAAGTCGCGGCGCACGTTGACGCTCGCCAACTGCGGAGCGTTAAACAGGATGCTGTACGAAAACTCGCGCCAGCCGATCTCGCTGACAAATTTGGCCCGATTCTTTGCCGCCTCGGGTGCGAGCCGGGTGTGCACGCGCGCCCAGATCTGGTGGGGGCTGACCTCACCGAACCGTAGGTGCGGGCTGAGTCGACTCGTTGCCTCGACGCCTGGCTCGTCACGCCGGTGGTAAAGCGACAGGCCGTGGTCGACGAACTGCTCGAGCCGGTCGAGCGCCCCCTCCGAGCCGGGCGTCCATGCCTGACGCAATCCGTCGGCCCAGTCAGGGCGGGTGGGAAGCAGCGCCCAGTCGTCCAGATTGTCGCTGTCAACCGCGAGCCCGTCGACGGATGCCGGGGTCGGCAGGGGCGGACGGGGGTCTCCCGACGCGAGGCACGCGCGCCAGAACGGCGTAAACACTCGGTATGGATCACCGGAGCCCGACGTGATCGTCCACGGCTCGTACAGCAGTGATGCGCCAAAACTCATCACCGTGATACCCGCAGCGGTCAGGCTCGACTTGAGCCCGGCATCCACGTCGCGCAGTGCCCCGTACCGGCGGTTCCAGAAGACCGCGCCCGCGCCCGTCGCGGCCACGAGTTCGGGGATGACGTCGGCGGCCGCACCGCGGCGCAGCGTGAGACTGGCGCCGAGGACATCAAGATCGGCGGCGAGGGCGCTTAGGCTGCCGTGGAGCCACCAGCGGCTTGCACCGCCCAGCGGCCGGGCACCGGGCGACTGTTCGTCAAGCAGGTACACCACCACGACGGGGCCGTCGCGCTCGATTGCGGCGTGAAGGGCGGGATTGTCGGCTACGCGAAGGTCGTCGCGCAGCCACACGATGCTGGGTGAGGAGGCCATGGGGTGTGGTTAGTCGCGCAGGCGTTGGCAGAGGTCGGTGAGTTGCCGCAGCTCGTCGCTGTCGAGGTGCGAGCCGACGCGCCGGGCGATCGATTCGGCATGGGTCACGGCGACGCGTTTGAAGAGCTCGTAGCCCTCGGGCCGTAGCGCCACGATCGTGCCGCGTGCATCGGTCGTGTCGGGCAGCTTGTCAACGAACCCGCGGGCAGCAAGTCGGTCGATGAGGCGGCTGACGCTCGGCTGGCTGAGCAGGAGTTGGGGGATGAGGTCCCGAATGCGCATGCGCCGCTCGGGCGCCCGCGAGAGGTTGAACAGCACGTCGTACTCGGTGAACGAGATTTCGTTCGTCGGAAACTCGGCGTTGAGCTGCCGGAGTACCGAGACCTGGGCGCGGAACAAGGCCTCCCAAGCGCCGACCGCGATGGCCTTCTGCGTCATGTG
>JBBRWT010000222.1:0-2109 GCA_038249035.1 Actinomycetales bacterium | reverse complement strand
GTGCTGACCGAGACACCGGACACGTCGAGCAGGAAGAGCAGCGAGTCGCCCTCGCAGCCGGGGAATGTGAAGTGGGCATTGTTGTCGAGCCTGTCGATCGGGTCGCCGCGCAGCACGGCATCCGGAACCGCGGCGCGCACACCGTCGATGATGCGGTCGCGCAACGGCGCGAGAGAGACGGGCGGATGCTGTGCGGCGACCCCGAACGCGATTGCCGCAGGCGCATCCTGGGTGCCGGAGCGCACGTCGCGCTGCTGCCCGCCGCCGTGGATGAGGGGCACGACGGTCGTCGACCGGGCGAGAACGAGCGCGCCGATGCCGAGCGGCCCACCGATCTTGTGGGCCGAGACGCTGAGGGCGGCGAGGCCGCTCGCGGCGAAGTCGATCGGCAGCCGGTGATAGCTCGAGACCGCGTCGGCGTGCACGGGGACGCCGTGGGCCGAGGCGATCGCAACGACCTGCTCGACGGGCTGGAGGGTGCCGACCTCGTTGTTTGCCATCAGCAGGCTCACAAGGGCAATGTCGTCGTGGGCGGCGAACGCGTCGGCAACGGCGTCGACCGAGAGCCGGCCCAGCGAGTCGAGCGGCAACCATTCGAGGATCGCGCCCTCGTAGCGTTCGAGCCACTCGACCGTGTCGACCGTCGCGTGGTGCTCGCCGAGCGGGACGAGGATGCGCGGGCGGAGGTGCCCCGGCGAATTGCGCGCCCAGTAAAGGCCCTTGATCGCCAGGTTGATCGACTCGGTGCCGCCGCTGGTGAAGACGACCTCGATCGGATCGCAGCCGAGCGACTCCGCGACGGCCTCGCGGGCCTCCTCGAGCAGGCGCTTCGCGTTCTGGCCTTGACTGTGGATCGAGGAGGGGTTGCCCACGATGCCGAGGGCCGACGTGTTGGCCGCAATCGACTCACCGAGCATCGGCGTTGTCGCCGCGTGGTCGAGGTAGACGGCCATGACAAATCTCCAGAAAGTGGGCGGCGCGGTGGGGCTTCGCGCACTAGTTACTCTAGGACGCATGCCTGAAACCGACATGTTGCGCGACCTCGGCGTTCGCGCCACCCCTGAGGGAGGTCAGGTGCGAGTGTGGTCAGGGAGCGCGACCGCGATCGAGGCATGCGTTTTCGCCCCGAACGACCCGAGCTGGCTGGCCGAGAAGCTGCAGTTGACACGCGACGAGCACGGAGTCTGGTCGGGGGCATCGAGCCGACTCGTCCCGGGTGCGCACTACTCGTTGCGCGCATCCGGCCCCACCGGCCCGCAGCACGCGTTCGACAAGAGCCTGCATCTCATCGATCCTTACGCGCGTGGGCTCGCTCGCACGAATTCCGGCCATTGGCACTCGATCGTGCAGGACGACGCATTCGACTGGGCAGGCGCGCGCAAGCCGAACACGCCCCTCGACCACACCGTGATCTATGAGGCCCACGCGAAGGGGCTCAGCAAGCTCAACCCGTCGATCCCCGAGCGGTTGCGCGGCACCTATGCAGGCCTCGCCCACGAGAGCAACATTGCCTACCTCAAAGACCTCGGCGTCACGGCCATCGAGCTCCTGCCGGTGCAGCAGTTCGTGAGCGAGCAGCGGCTCATCAAGCAGGGCCTGCGCAACTACTGGGGCTACAACACCCTGGGCTTCTTCACGCCGCATGCGGCCTACGCGTCGCGCGCGGCCCAGGTGGCGGGTGCCGCGGCGGTGCTGCGCGAGTTCAAGGGCATGGTCAAGCTCCTGCACGAGGCCGGCCTCGAGGTAATCCTCGACGTCGTCTACAACCACACCGCCGAGGAGGGTCCCACCGGGCCCACCACAAGTTTCCGTGGGCTCGACAACGCGAACTACTACCGGCAGATGGCCGACGGCGACTACATCGACGTGACCGGGTGCGGCAACACGCTCGACTTCGCCCTGCCCGCCGCGCAGCGGCTCGTGCTCGACTCGTTACGGTACTGGGCCAACGAGGTGCAGATCGACGGGTTCCGTTTCGATCTGGCTCCGGCGCTCGGACGTGACGACAACGTGATGTTCACCCCCGACCATCCGTTGCTCCACGCGATCATCGACGACCCTGCGTTGCAGAACGTCAAGATGATCGCCGAGCCGTGGGACGTGGGCATG
>JBBRWT010000221.1:0-2121 GCA_038249035.1 Actinomycetales bacterium | reverse complement strand
CGGGCCATCCGCAACGAGATTCGCGGCCGGATCGAAGCATTGATTGCCGAGATCGCCCCCGCTCCCTGAGTGACTAGGTGCGGTCGGACTCGCGGAGCGCGAGCAGGGTCGCACCGGCGAACCAGCGGTAGGCGTTGACGTACCCCCGGTCGCGCACGCGTGACTGGCGCTCATCGAGGTACTCGTCGGGCAGGTCGGCCACGGCCTTCTGGTTGCGCTAGCTGGCGCCGAGCTTCTCGGTGGTCATTGTGATTCGTGCCTTTCAGAATCGGTAAAGGGGGTGAGGGAAAAGAGGTGTTCGACCGGCACGCCCACGAGCGCCGCGATACGCAGCGCGAGGGCAAGCGAGGGTGCGTATTCGCCCCGCTCGAGGTACCCGACGGTCTGGTAGTGCACTCCGACGGCATCGGCGAGCTCTTGGCGGCTCAACCCGGCCCGCATCCGGAGCTCTTCGATGCGGCTGTAGACCGGGTCTTCTGACTTCGGTTTTCGTCCCATACTCGTAGCATAACTACTACATAGCAATAATGCAACAGGATGCTCACGCTCCGCTGCCCGCAACGCCGAATGGCCCCGCGCATTCGCGGGGCCATTCTCACTACTGCGTCGCTATGCCGTGGCGATCGCCACGATCGGTTCGGTTGTCGGTGCTGGGCTGCCCGACGCGGGCTCTACGGTCACGCCCACGATCGTGCCCGCCTCGAAAGCCCCCTCAAGCACCTGCACCACCGCGCCGACGCCGTCGACGGCGAACAGGCCCGCCGAGGTAGCCACGCCATCCGTGATGTACCACAGGGCGTAGCGTTCTTCGTCACTCAAAGGCTGAAGTCCGTCGAAGACTATGACCGACAAGCCGACCGAATCGCTTGAGACAAGCGTTGCCGTCGCTCCGCCCGCGACGGGCGCGACGACCGTCGACACATCAGGCGCGGCCACAATCGTTGCGAGCTGATCAGAGGCGCTCGGCCCGCCGGGGCCAACCAAGTCGGCGGCCAAAACGCCCCCGAAAAACAGCGCCACCGCGGCCGCCACCGCCGTAACGACCATCGCGGGCCTCGAGAACCAGCGTGTCTGTGCACGTGCCGACGCCGCTCCCTGTGAGGCGACCGCCGCCAGCGGAGCGAGTTGTGGCGTCACGGCGACCGATGCCATCAGTGCAGCCTTCATGCCCGCCGACGGCGCCACCGGCGCCACTGCGAGACCCAGAGCCGCGCGCACGTCGGCGAACGTTTCGTCACGCATCGGGTCGTCGTTGTTCGCGTCATCGTCGTGCTGACTCATGACGCCACCCCCAGTTCTTCGCGCAACCGCGTCATGCCGTCACGCAGTCGAGTCTTGACCGTGCCCATCGGAACGCCGAGCATCTGCGAGACCTCGCTGTGGGTGTACCCGCCGTAATAGGCGAGCTCCACTGCTTGTCTCTGTAGCTCGGTCAACCGGCTCAAGGCCTTCTCCACTCGATCATGTTCGATTCGAATTTCCACGCGCTCGGCAACCGAGTCAAAGTCTCGATCGAGATCGCGGATGCCGATCTTGATGTCCCGGTCACGGGACGACTGCGCACTGCGTACGCGATCGATCGCTCTCCGGTGGGCCATGGTGAGCATCCAGGTCACCGCTTTTCCCTTATTCGGATCGAAGCGGGGAGCGGTTTGCCACACCTCGAGCAGAACCTCCTGCACAACTTCCTCCGACTGTGCGTGATCCTTGAGCACATGACGCACGAGGCCCAGCATTCGCGGGGCGATGAGGTCATACAGCTCACTGAATGCACGCTGATCGCTGGTGGCGACGCGCAGCAGTAGGGCGTTCGTTGTTTCTACGGTTAAGTCGGCGGGCGGCACGACGTCGTCAAACGTGGTTTCCGAAGGCACGAAGAACAGCATCGCACTTTCTCCCTGTCGAAAGAACCCGAACGGCCGGTGGGACCGGGGTCAGACCCCCTCCCCACCGGCCGGAGCAGTCGCGCTCATCGGCGTGTGGCTCGCAGCCTCTTTGAACAGGTCACAGTAGGCAGGGTCACCCGCGATGTTCGCGTCAATTGCCGCAAGCAGCGAGACGGCGAGCCGGCGAGCATCGGGCCGTCAGGCGACTGCGTGCCGCGCAACCCGGTGCTCTCGT
>JBBRWT010000220.1:0-2124 GCA_038249035.1 Actinomycetales bacterium | reverse complement strand
GTTCTGATCAGGCCGGGGTGACGTTCTGCCTCGATACTCACTGAAGCGACCCACCATCAGGAGCGGTCGTTCTTGACGGTGCCGTCACGCGGACTGCACCCACGGGAATGAACGTCGTGCAGAGATGTTCCCCCTGAACGAGAGTGCCCTGGCGTTGAACGCGAACCCCGAGCAGTTGCGAGAACACTTCAGCCTCGGCGTCGCAGAACGCAGGAAACTGGGTTGCGACGCGCTGAATGGGGCAATGCCCTTGGCGCAGCTGTACCCCGGCCGTTGGCGCGTCCTCTCCGACGGGTCGAGTAGATGCGGCGAAACCATCGGCGCTCAGTGCCGTCGCCAGTGCTTGGGCGCGAGTGGTGACGTCCGCGCCCGCCGTGCCGAGCTGTGCCGCGTAGCGCGCCTTGAGCTTTCCACCACGTTCGCGGGCAAACTCGTTGACGGCACCCGCGCCGACATGCTCGGCAAGGAAGCGCAGCGCGGAGGATGCTAGCTCGGCGTAGTCGCTTTCCATCCCAGCGTGACCGACCTCGGAGAGAATGTATGCGCGGGCGGGCCGACCTCGACCACGACCAGGAGCGGCGGGGGATTGGCTTTCCTCGATGGTGCCGTTGAGCGCGAGTAGGTCGAGGTGACGGCGAACCGCCGCGGGCGTCAGGCTCAGGCGCGAAGCGAGGTCGGCAGCGGAGAGTGGGCCGTCCTCGGCGATCGTTTGCCTGACTCTGTCCTTGGTGCGCGACTCACGACCGGGCGATGCAGAGTTGGGCGAGTCGACACCGATGGATGCGCGGTGGTCGGTTATTAACACAACATAAGTGTCACCTAATTCGGCTCCACGATCAAGTCAGTGGTGAATGGCCGGGTATGAACCTCGAAACTTGTGGCGCTCATTTACCGCATCGCTGAGCACGCCGAAGCACCACCGCCCCCGAGGAAACCATCTGAATATCTCGATCGGACGTCCCACCTGGATTGAGAAGAAGATGGAGCATTACCCTCAGATCAACACCCGACAGCAACCGCTGCCGGAACAACTCGCCCTCCGCCAAACCCGGGGCGATTCACCGCCATTCTCAGGGAGAGAGCACATGTCTGCCAAACCGCTCCACGTCACCGTTACCGGCGCCGCAGAATCGCCGACCAAGCTCGCAGTGTCGAGGTGCGGGCACTGCACCTGACGGTCAAGGGTGAACTTGACCCTTCACGCCTGATGGGTCAGCCCACTGAGAACCGAACGGGGTTTCACGCCATTGAGCTGATCGCCGATATCGACTCTGACGCCAGCCCCGACGAGCTCAACGAAGTGCTTCGACTGTCAGAGTTACGATGCCCGGTCTCAGACAACGTGGGCGCCGAGACGCCGATCGTTGTTCGGCTCGCTGCGCAGCTGCAGTAGTGCGGCGAGGCGCAGGGTGCGACTTGCCTTGACCCGGCGGGCGCTCGTTCGCGCGCCGACGACCTAGGTCAGTTCTGCCGTCGCGAAGGTCACGCTGAAAGCGCGACACCAGATCACCACCGTGCGCACGTCGTCGATCGAGTCGGGGAGCACGTAGGCCTGCGCTCCCTCGGTCGACGTCAGATTGCCTAGCGACACGAATTCACCGAGGTCTTCGCCGGCAGCGTTCGGTGAGAGGTAGACCAGCAGGTCGGGGCCCGGGGTAATCGACACGTCGTCAGCGAAGACGAGCAGCAACTGTTCGCCGTCATCAACGACCGTTACCGTTCCGGATCCGCGGTGTATCGCATCCCCATCGACGAACGACCCTTCGGCAAGTACCGTCAGACCTGATGCGTCGCCTCCGTCTGATTCATCGACGACGAGCGGCGGCTCGATGGCAGCCGGTTGTAATACCTCGCTGGGAGCCGGCTGATTGATGTTGACAAGTGCAAAAGACCCTAAGCCGACCACAGCGATCACCCCGATCGCTGCTGCTATCGAGCCTGCAATAACGGCAGTTCTGCGTGGCATGTCGCGTTCTCCCCCGGTGTGATGGTGAGCCTTCCGATCTGGCGCTGACTTTCGCGCGAGGCTCTGTTATGCCTAATTGTTTCCGTTCAGAGGCTTGGCCGGGCACTAAAAAGGTTGCATATCTCTTACAAAAGAAGAGGAGAAGGCAAGTTTCGACC
>JBBRWT010000219.1:0-2131 GCA_038249035.1 Actinomycetales bacterium | reverse complement strand
GGCTTTTGAGACCCAGGCTTTTGAGACCGAGGCTTTTGAGACCGAGGCTTTTGAGACCCAGGCTTTTGAGACCCAGGCTTTTGAGACCACTGCGGTGCACGCGGGTCGAGGTGACCTCACCTCGTTAGGCGTGCACGCGCTGCCCATCGACCTGTCGACGACGAATCCGCTGCCCGACATTGACCTCGGGGGAGCGTCGTATGAGGCAATGGCGACCGGTGGTCACCCGACCGAAGGGGGCAACGTCTACGCCCGGCTGTGGAACCCCACCGTGGCCCGCTTCGAGTCGGCGCTCGCGACACTCGAGGGTGCCGAAGAGTCCGTGGCCTTTGCCACCGGCATGGCCGCGTTCTCTGCCACCCTGCTCGCGGCAATGCAGCGGGGGAGTGGACGCCATGTCGTGGCCGTGCGCCCCCTGTACGGCGGCACCGATCATCTGCTCGCGTCAGGGCTGCTCGGCGCGGAGACGACCTTCTGTGCCCCCGACGAGGTCGGTGATGCCGTGCGTTCCGACACGTGTCTGGTCGTGATGGAGACGCCCGGCAACCCGACTCTTGAGCTCGTCGACATCGCTGCCGTGGTCGCCGCGGCGGGCGACGTGCCGGTCATGGTCGATAACACTTTCGCCACGCCGGTGCTGCAGAACCCGCTCGCGCACGGTGCGGCGCTCGTGCTGCACAGTGCCACGAAGTACATCGGTGGTCATGGAGACGTCATGGGCGGAGTCATCGCCACGAGTGCCGAGTGGGCCACCGCGATTCGGCCAGTGCGGGCGATTACGGGCGGACTGCTGCACCCGCTCGGCGCCTACCTATTACACCGCGGTTTGCCGACGCTCGCGCTTCGTGTGCGTGCGCAACAGGCGACGGCGGGGGAGCTCGCCGTGCTGCTGAGCGCGCACCCCGCTGTGGCCCGCGTGCACTACCCGAGCTTGCCGGACGGTGATCCGCTAGGTTTGCTGGGTCGCCAATTGCGTGGCCCAGGTGCGATGCTGGCGATCGATCTGGCCGACGGATACGCCGCCGCGCAGGCGCTCACTGGCGCACTGCGGCTCTTCACCCACGCGGTGTCACTCGGGGGAGTGGACTCGCTGGTTCAGCATCCGGCATCGCTCACGCACCGGCCCGTCGCCGCAGACGCGAAGCCGGGTGAGGGCATCGTGCGGCTCTCGATCGGGCTCGAGGCGGTTGCCGACCTGTGGCGTGACTTGTCGGCTGGTCTCGATCAAGTAGCCGCAGGCTCGCGCCCATCACATCTATCGCGGTCGTAGAGTGTGCCCATGAAGGTCATCGTCAACACCGACAACAACATCACACTCACCGAAGATGCGACGCTCGAGCTGGAGTCTGTGGTGCAGACTTCACTCGATCGGTTCGAGTCGCACCTCACCCGGGTCGAGGTTCACCTCAGCGACGCGAGTGCGGGGCGCAGTACCGGCGAGGACATTCGCTGTCGACTGGAGGCCCGGCCCAAGGGTCGCGGCGCTGAGTTTGCGACGCATAACTCGGCATCCGTCGACGAGGCGGTCAGCGGGGCCCTACGCAAGCTGGCGCAGGTGCTCGACAGCACGTTCGGGCGTCTCGACCAGCGCAAGGGCGGTCGCTCGATGGGCGGGATTGAACCCCGCTAGTTAACGGGACTCGCTGGCGTGGCAGCGCCGGCGCCGAGGTCGAGAGCGGCAACGTAAAACCAACGGCCGTTCTCGCGCGCAAAGTTACTCACTTCACGCTGAGCGCCGCGGTCATCACCGGATCGCCAGAATGCGTCGAACGTCACCGTGCCCCGGGTGTCGAGGGGGCCGCCGGCGGTGCGCTTGATGATGTCGAGGCGATACCAGCGCCGCTCCAGATCGAGTTGCAAGGTGGGCGGCCGCGTCGACGGATGCCACGTGGCGAGCAAGTAGTCGGCGTTACCCACGGCGAAGGCGCTGAATCGCGATCGCATGAGTTGTTCGGCCGTTGGCGCGAGGGTCTCGCCGCGAAGCAGCGGACCGCAGCACTCGTCGAGGGGGATTCCGCTGAGGCAGGGGCAGTGCGTTGTCACTCGTCAGGACCGCAGGATCTTCTCGATCGCCCTGCCTTTGGCGAGTTCATCGACCAACGTGTCCAGCTATCGCGCCTTCTGCATGAGG
>JBBRWT010000218.1:0-2172 GCA_038249035.1 Actinomycetales bacterium | reverse complement strand
GCCGGCACGCGAGTCAGTATCCATACTCAAACTCTATGACCAGTCTGCCCGGCTTCTCGCGAACCGACGAGCTCAGCGTGAAGCCGCGGATGAGCTCGAGCATCGAGCGGAGCTCGCGTTGAGCATCCCTGATCGGTCGGGGTGTGGCAACGGACCAGTGCACCGCGAGCCGACCGTCGGGCGCGCTCAGGTGTAGCTCGAGATCGGTGGCGGCGAGGCGCTCGACGCTGAGGGCAGCGAGAGCACGCAGTAGCGTGCGTCGCTCGAGAACTGAATGACGGCCGAGATCGTGCGGGTCGTCGGCGAAGGCCGTGATGTTGAGCTGCGGATGCTGGCCCACCAGATCGTCGAGCATGAGTTGCGCCCAGCTTCTCTCGACATCGGCCACGAGCAAGGCGCGGATGTTACGGGCGAGTCGACGAGCTTCGTCCCGATCGTTGTCACTGACCGCCTCGGTCGCGAGAAGGCGCTGCAGATAGGGCACAACCTCGCGGTTGAGCACCGAGACGCGGCGCTGCTGCACCGAGCGCGCCACGCCGCTACGTTGCTGAACGGCGGCGGCCGCTGCTGCCCCCCAGGCGCGGGTCTGCCAGAGCTGGGTCGAGCTGGTGAGTGAACGACCATACGCGGCGGCCGCAAAGCCCATGACGGCGACGCTGAACGACCCCGTGACGGCGTACGCGAGCGCGGGAAGCTCCGACGTAGCGAAGGGCGACTGCACAATACCCAGCACAGCGCACAGCAGTGTGTGTACTCCCGTCCAGAACACGATTTCGCGAGCGGGCCGATACGGCGAAGTCGCGACAAGCATCACCCCGACGACGAGCGGAGCCCAGTCATCGCGCAAGCGATCATTGGCGCCCACGGTCGCGACGGTGCTCGTGATGAGCATGACCATGAGCAGCACATGGAACAACTGGGCCGAGGCCGGTCGCCAGAGCGGGTGGGATGCGCGAGAGCGGTCAAGCAGCAACCACACGGCCGCGACGAGCGCCGCGTACGACACAAGCATCCAGACGGGCTGGGTGATCTCGTGAGCGCGGGCGACCATGGCCAACGGGGGCAGGGCGAGGGCGAGCAGCGCGGCACCCGTAGTGATGGGTCGCGCGGCCGCGGCCGAGAGCGGGTCGAGCCGCTCGAGAGTCACCTCAGAAGAGGGGATCGGGGGGTCAAGGTTCACGGCCGCACCGACTGCCCGAGCGTTGCGCCGTAGGCCGGAACACGCAGCAGCACCGACGTGCCTTTGCCAGGCTGGGTCCACACCGTAGCCGAGCCACCAATGGTCTCGAGCCGCCCGACGATGCTCGTGCCCACCCCCAGCCGCCCATCAGTGCGATCGTCGAGCGCGAAACCTCGCCCTCCGTCGATCACCATCGCTGATACCTCGCGAAAGGTTCCGCCCAATACGACGTCGGCAGAGTCGATGTCGGCGTGGCGTCGAACATTGGCAATGCACTGCCCGATGGCGCGGCTCAACTCGTCGAACGACTCGGCGTCGAGTGCGTCGAGAACTGCCGCGTCGCCGCTCAGGTCGACCCGCACAGCCCCTGCGGCGGCATCGTCGATGACGGTCCGCAGGCGTGCGGCGCGGTTGACCTGTCCTCCGGCTGCGGACTCGTGGCCCGGCTCATCGGTTGCAGGAGCGAGTGGATCCACAACGAACCATTCCTGCCCGACGATGGTCTCGAGATCGGCGATGATGCCCGCGCGAATCGCGGGTGAGAGCGAGTTCGTGGTCGACGTGATCACGGCGAGCTGATTAAGCACCGTGTCGTGCAAGAGAGCTATGGCGCGCTGCTCAAACACGCGCCGAACATCCGCCAGCATTTCATCGCGCGCTGCGCGATAGATTTCGGACTGCGAATCGCGGCCAGTGAGGCGGTCAGCTCGCAGCACCGCGAGTAGACCGATCACGATGAACCAGGTGACGAAAGCCACTAGATCGAAATGCCACGGCGCCTGTAGCCAGACCAGAGCGACGAGCGACGCGAGCTCGCCGATCACGTACCCGGCGGTGGACCACAGCATTGACGCGCCAAAGCTCGGGCCCACGCCGATGACGAGGATCAGCGCGAGCTTGAGCAGCACGATCGAGAAATCATCGTTCGCCATCGGGGTGTCGAGCTGAGTCGAGGCAATGAGCGAATACCACGTCACGCATAACCCACCGAT
>JBBRWT010000217.1:0-2178 GCA_038249035.1 Actinomycetales bacterium | reverse complement strand
GTGTATCACGGGTGATAAACTGAGAAAATGAGCACGGTAACGGTTCGCGAATTGCGCAATAGCGGCGGCGAGGTTCTTGATCGCGTCGTGCGAGGTGAATCATTCGTGGTCACCCGCGACGGCAGCCCTGTCGCTGAGTTAGCCCCTCTACGACGTCGGAGCGCACCGCCCAGCGAACTAGTTGCTCGTCGACGAGCCTTACCGCCCGTTGACCCGGCGGAGTTGCGTCGCGACATCGACACTGTTCTGGACGCCGGTCTGTGACGGTTCAGCGTGGACTGCTTGATACCTCGACAGTCATCTTGCTCAGCAGGGTGGTCGATATCGCCACACTGCCCGACGACTGCGTCATCAGTGCGATCACGTTAGCCGAGTTGTCGGTCGGGCCACACGTCGCAGGCTCCGAGAACGAGCGCGCAGCGCGTCAGGCCCATCTGCAACAGGCTGAGGCCGACTTTGAAGTGCTGCCTTTTGACGCTGCGTCGGCACGGGCTTTTGGCACTGTCGCGACTTCGCTGCGGGCTGCCGGCCGCAAGCCAGCCGCTCGGACCTACGACGCCCTGATTGCCGCGACAGCGATCGCGAACGA
Organism: Actinomycetales bacterium; assembly: GCA_038249035.1. GTDB lineage: Bacteria > Actinomycetota > Actinomycetes > Actinomycetales > Microbacteriaceae > Microcella. The sequence continues at coordinate 1,589 of JBBRWT010000217.1, read as the reverse complement.
GTTGCCGCTATTCACCTGTAACCCCTCTGACTTTGTCGGCGTCGACCGACTCGACGTCAGGGCAGTCGACATTGCGCAGTAGTGACGCACGACAGGCCCCTATGCGGACTCTAGTTGCGAGCGGCGCCATCTGAGGCTGTGACAACGAAGGTGTCGGGCTGGCCGAAGGCGTGCTCGCCAAAAGCGTTGTCGACGGCGACCTGCACGCGAGAGAGGTCGGCGAGCCGCACGAGGGCGATCGCGGCTCCACCGAAGCCGCCTCCGGTCATGCGCGCGCCGAGGGCACCCGCACCCACGGCGGTCTCGACTGCGAGGTCAAGCTCGGGCACCGAGATCTCGAAGTCGTCGCGCATGCTGCGGTGCGAGGCATCCAGCAGCTCGCCGATGCCTTGGGCGCCTTCCGCCTTCAGCATGGCGACGGTGTCGAGAACGCGCTGATTCTCGGTGATGACATGGCGGATGCGCCGAAACGTGACGTCGTCGAGCAGCTGTTGTGCGCGGGGCAGGTCGTCGACGGTGAGATCGCGCAGAGAGGATGCGCCCATCGCTGCGGCCCCGCGCTCGCACGCGGCACGGCGCTCGCCGTACCCGCCCGTGGCGTGGCTGTGCTTCACGCCCGTGTCGATGACGAGAATGGCGAGCCCTGCTTCGGCGAGGCCGAGCGGAACAAGCTCAGTCTCGAGCGATCGGCAGTCAAGAAAGACGGCGTGGTCGACCTGGCCGAGTAGTGAGGCCGACTGGTCCATGATGCCCGTGGGCGCGCCGACGGCGACGTTTTCGGCTCGCTGACCGACTCGCGCGAGCGTGCCGCGATCGAGCCCGAGGTGCCACACGTCGTTGAGTGCGAGCGCGATGGCGCTTTCGATCGCGGCCGAACTCGAGAGACCGGCCCCGACGGGCACGTCGGAGTCGATGAAGAGATCGACGCCCGGCACGGCCGACAGGTCGGCACCGAACTCACCGAGCGCCCATGCGACCCCCAGCGGGTACGCCGACCAGCCGGCGAGCGTGTCGGGGGCAAGCTCATCGAGGTCGATCTCGGCGAGTTCGTCGGCGAACGTGCTGGCCACGCGCACCCGGCGGTCGCCACGCAGGCCAAGCGCCACGACGGTGCGGCGGTCGATCGCGAACGGCAGCACGAAGCCCTCGTTGTAGTCCGTGTGCTCGCCGATGAGGTTGACGCGGCCGGGAGCCGACCAGAGCCCGTCGGGCGCGGTGCCGAAGACGGCTTCGAACCCCTCGCGGGTGTCGTCGCGAATGTCAGTCATGCGTCTACGCCTTCGATTCCATTGCGGATGAATGCGGCCTGGGCTTCGGGAGCAACGTCGCCGATAAAGGCGCCCATCGCGGCCTCTGAGCCGGCCAAGTACTTAAGTCTGTCAGCGCCGCGGCGCGGGCTCGTCACCTGCAGCATCAAGCGCACAGCGTCGCGCCCCGTGTGCACCGGAGCCTGGTGCCACGCCGCGATGTAGGGCGTTGGCGTCGGGTACAGAGCGTCGATGCCGCGCAGAATGCGGCGGTAGAAGGGCGCGAGTTCGTCTTTCTCGTCGTTCGTGAGGCCGGCAAAGTCGGGCACGTGGCGGTGTGGC
>JBBRWT010000216.1:0-2202 GCA_038249035.1 Actinomycetales bacterium | reverse complement strand
GAGTAATAGATGACACCGTCGGAAAGCGAATTAATTGATATTCTGGATGTGAACGCCGCTGATACCGATGCGGCGCCGCCTCGTGGAGCGCAATCCATGCCTGAGGTCTTGCCCATTTTGGGCCTTGCGGATGTCGTTATTTTTCCTGGCATGACGGCTCCTCTCCTTGTCGACACCGCTGGGCGTTGCCGGCAGCCTATCCGCCCGGTGGGGGAGCGATCTCGTCAAGAAGTGAGCGGAGAGCAGTGAAGTCGTAAGCGACCGTTTGCCACAGCAGGTCGTGGTCGATGCGGTGGTAGTGATGCGCGACCACATCGCGGTTGCGGGCTGCCGCCGACCAGATCGGTGCGGTGAATCGCGCGGGGTCCAGCCCGACCAGTCGCTTGGCGAGGTCGCCGACGCGAGTGCTTAGGGCTTCGAACGCGAGGCGTAGGGCGGGGTCTGTGTCGTAGACAGCGCGGCCTCGTTCAACGAGCTCGGCAGCGGTGGCGAGCGTGGTGCGCAGCTCGATGATCCACCGCCCTGACTGGCCCTTGGGGTCGCCTCTCATAGCGGCACCGCGTCGGTGAGCAGCACCGCGTCGGCGACAGGGTCGAGAGATCGCGCGCTGAGAACGTCGACAGGCCACCCAAGCAATTGTTCGAGATCGTCGGCGAACTGCGCGAGGTCAAGCAGACTCGCGCCGGGTTGCGGGTCGACGATCAGGTCGATATCGCTATCGGGTGTCGCGGTGCCGCGGGCGACCGAGCCGGTGACGCGCACGCCGGTGACATGGGCGAACTCGGCGAGGCGCAGAATCAGCCGGCGCTGGCGTCGAAGTTGGTCGAGGGTCGGGGCGCTCGTTGAGCCGTGCGGCGTATCGCCGGCAAGGTAGGTGGCGTACGGCAGGATGACCGCCTCGGGCTTACGGTGCGACCCCAGCACGACCGGCTCGAGGTCGCCGTTGCGAAACCGACGTAATACGCGGCTGAGGTCGTCTCGCGCTTGGGCAACCGTCGTGACGGTGTTCGTTGTGCTCATGGGGAAAGGCTACGCGTTTCGTCTCAATAGTGCACAGAAATATGTACACGTTTCTTCGCCGAGGGGCGGCCGAAGTCGACTAAATGCGAACGAGCGCGGCTTCAGCGGGTCAAGAAGCTATCCGAACCGCTGCTGCGCCGCCTGCTTGCTGACGCCGAGCACTAGCCCGATGTAGCCCCAGCTGCGCCCGTTCGCGCGGGCGGCCTGCACCGCCTCCTGTAGCTCGGCCTCGGCCCTCTGAATCGCGTGACTGGCGGCCCCGATTCGCCGCAAGTCGACAGGGTCTTCAGCCGGGTATTGGTCGAGATCAAGGTTGTCGAGCATGCGCTCGATGTCGCGGATGCTCACGGTCTTGCTCATCGTGTTCCTTCCCATCAGAGGTAGCCAAGAGATTGTGCTCGAAGCTTCATTGCGTGGAGGACCCTCGAATCGCCATCGGGATCGGCCACGATCAGCTCCAGATTCGTGACCCAACTGTAGGCACGACGCCGGGTAAGCGTCAATGTAAAGTTGACGATCCACGAGCCTGCCAGCAACCACTCGAACTAGGCTCACCTCTATGGCCCGCATGATCCCGCCGACGATTGGCGATGACGCCCCGCCCGGCGAGCACGCCGTGTTCGAGGCACTCAAGACCGACCCGAAAGCCGCAGACTGGGTCGTCTTCCACTCGCTCGAGATCGCCAAGCACGCCACCCAGGTGCAGGGCGAGGCCGATTTCGTGGTCGTGGCCCCCGGCCACGGCATCCTGATCATTGAAGTGAAGTCGCACGAGAGCATCGAGGCTGACGGCGAGGGGCGCTGGCGCTACGGCAACCGCGACTGGGTGACTCGCAGCCCCTTTGAGCAGGCGTCGGGGGCGCAGCACTCGATCATCGAGTTTCTGCAGTCGAAAGGCGCCGGCCCCGTCGGCTACCCGATCTTTCACGCCGCCTGGCTCACCCAGCTCAGCAAAGCCAAGTTCACCAGTCAGATCGGATGGCACGACTGGCAACTGCTCGACTCCGCCGACCTGCAGCCCGGCAACGCCGCCGCCGCGGTGATCCGCACGCTCAACAAGGCATCTGACCACCTCGCCGACACCATCTCTGGCTACCGGCGCGTGGGCGCACAAAACGGCACGCAAACGCAAACCCCAGCACAACCCGACGCCGCCCACACCGCCCGCATCGTCGAACTGCT
>JBBRWT010000215.1:0-2203 GCA_038249035.1 Actinomycetales bacterium | reverse complement strand
GCAGGCGTAGGAACAAGCACAGTGCCTTGCAGGCGTAGGAACAAGCACAGTGCCTTGCAGGCGTAGGAACAAGCACAGTGCCTGCAAACCGAATAGCTCAGTCGACGGCGACGGCGTGCAACAACAGCGCTTGCTCGGAGGCAAGCAACGGTACGGGCAGCCCGAGGTCGGCGAGTAGCCGACCGGTGATGGTGATGCCGCCGTCGTCGAGCCACGCCGGGGGAGCGTCCTGCACCGCATGAGGCACCCCGCCGAGCGACAACGGCTCGACGCGATACTGCCGGTCGGGGTCGAGGCCCGGAAAACGCAGGGGTGGCGGCACGGCGACGGCGGCGGTCGCCAAAGTCACGAGCGCGATCAGCGCCTCGCTACCATCGGGCGCGACGAGCCCGTGCACGTAGCGGTCATCACTTGCCTCGTCCGTTCGCACCGTGCGGCCCGTTGTCAACAGCGGGCGCATGAGCTTCACCGTGGCGACCCACTCGCGCAGTCGGGCGAGGTCGTCGGCGTTGGCCTTCGTCACGTTCCACTCGATGCCCGCATTGCCGAAAAGCGCCGTCGCGAGACGGAACGACAGGTCGTGCGTGCGACCCGTGATGTGCGCGCGAGGGGCGCCGACGTGGCCGCCCAGCAGCTCGGGGGGCATGAGCAGACCGCTGTACCGCTGGATGCGCTGCCGATCGAGGGCGTCATTGGTGTCGCTCGTCCAAAAGCGATGCACTCGGCTCGCCATGCCGAGGTCAACACGCGCGCCGCCCGAGGCGCAGCTCTCAATCGCCACGTGCGGAAAGCGCTCGCGAAGGTCATCAATAAGCCCATAGACGGCCCTCGTATGAGCCGCGGCAGTGCCCGCGTGCTGGTCGCGATTGTGATCCCACTTGAGAAATGCGATCGGGTACTCGGTCAGCAGAGCGCTGAGCGCCTCGAGCACGTGGGCACGGGCTCTGGCGACCGTGAGGTCGAGCGTGTGCTGAAAACGCCAGGTCGGGGGATGCTGCGAGGCTACGCCGGTAGCGGTGTCAATCTGCGCATCGGCGAGCATCCACTCGGGATGCTCGAGCGCGAGCCGTGACTCGGGGCTCACCATCTCGGGCTCAACCCACAGACCGAACTCCATGCCGCGGGCCACCACGGCGTCAGCCAGAGGGTGCAGTCCGGATGGCCACCGGTCAGGGTCAACGGTCCAGTCGCCGAGAGCGCGGCGGTCATCGGTGCGACCACTAAACCATCCATCGTCGAGCACGAACCGCTCGATGCCGAGATCGGCGGCCGCGTCGACGAGCGGCAGCAGTGACTCCAGCGCGTGGTCGAAGTACACCGCCTCCCACGTATTGAGCACGACAGGGCGATGCGCTGGGGGAGTCAGGGCCCGAACGAAAGGATGCAAGCGATCAGAAAGGCCGTCAAGGCCAACATCAGACCACGCCAGAACGGTTTCGGGTGCCGTGTAGCGCTCACCGACGCCCAGCACGACTTCGGCGGGGTCGAGCAACTCGGCGGCGAGCAAGCGGCGGTGACCCGTGGGCAGCGACTCGACACCCGTCGTGCTGTTGCCGCTCCAGGCGTGATGCATGGCCCAGACCTCACCCGTGCGAAAGCCGAAGCCGGGTGTGCCGAGCACCGTAAGAAAGGGAGCGTCGTGGCCGGGGCGGCCGCGGCGCTGGTCACGCAGGTGCAACCCATCACGCACGGCGCCGCGTTGCGGGCGTCGTTCACCAGCCCAGAGCCCACTGAAGTCGAGCAAGTCGCTCGCGCGGGCGGGCACCGCAACGGTCGTGGCGAGGCGGTGCACGTCAACGCCCTCGGGGGCGTCACCGCGGGCATCCATCGCGATGACAAGAACGCCTTCGGGCGAGAGCCGGGCCTGCCAGCTCAGCGTGAGGAGCGCACCGTGGTCGTCGTGCACGAGCAACTCGATTGTCACCGAGTTCTCATCCGACTGATTCAGTACAGTGCGACGGATGCGCGGCGGCACGCGTGATGGTCCGGCACCGACGCGGTGAGCGACAAGTGCAGGAAAACCGCTCCAGCCCTCGGCGGGCCCGGCGAGAATCGACGGAACGAGCGGGTGATCAGGCGAGCTGGGGGCGACCGCGGGTATCGCAGTCGCTACGTGCTCAAGCATGACTGGCCCGACCTCACCGAGGTCGCGCCCCCAGTGAACGAGCCGTGGCACGGCCGTGCCGCGGGCGTCAAGCACAAG
>JBBRWT010000214.1:0-2243 GCA_038249035.1 Actinomycetales bacterium | reverse complement strand
GGCCCACGTCGGCAACCGCCGGAAAGACGACGGCGTCGAGGCCGAGCTCGTCCATCCAGACTTCGACGTCGAGCCGCCGCGTCTCTTCGAGGCCGCGCACGCCCGCCTCGAGGTCGGCAATCTCGGTGAGCTCGGGCACCCCGTGTGCCCGCGCCCGGTGAACGTAGTCTTCGAGCGGAACGTCTTCGGGCGCGAAGCGGCTGAGGTGATCGTCGTAGCGACCGGGCAGCGAGCCGGGTGGGGTCGGAAAGATCAGCTCAGGATCCACGTCGACGAGCTCGCGCAGTGCGGGGTCACCGTTCGCCCGCAAGAACTCGCTCCAGCCCCACATGCTCAGGTCGTACAGCTCGGCGTCAGCGAAGCCAGCCGGCACGAGGCCGCGTGCGACCATCGAGCGGTCATCCGCACGCCCACGGCTCTCGTAGTTCGTGACCACCGGAAAGCCGACCTCGACGACCTCGGCGCCCGCCGCCTCGAGGTCGCGCCGCGCGGCGCGCCACTGCGCGACGACAGACGGCCGGGTCTCGATCGGGTCGGCTGTCGTCTCACCGGCGCTGTCGGGTTCGCCGTTGACATACATGCGCGGCACCCCCACTCGCATGCCGCGCAGAGCATGCGCGTCGGCGAGGGCGGGGTACGACGGCGGGCGCAGCTGCGATGCGGGCGGGATGCTCACCCACGGCTGCACGCGCCAGAAGTCTCCGCGCGGGCCGGTGCCGTCTACCCCCGCGTCGTCGGCGACAATCGCGTCAAGCACGAGCAGCAAGTCATCCATCGTGCGGGTGTACGGCACGACGACGTCCATCGTCGGCACAAGCGGCCAGTTGCCGCGCACCGAGATCACGCCGCGACTGGGCGTGTAGCAGCAGAGCCCGTTGTTCGAAGCGGGCCCGCGCCCGCTCGACCAGGTCTCTTCGGCGAGCGCGAATGCGGCGAACGACGCGGCGAGCCCTGAGCCTGACCCGTTTGACGACCCCGAGCCGAACGGTGCCGTCAGGTAGTTCGGGTTGTAGGGGCTTTCGGCGCGGCCATACAGCCCGCGTTGCATTCCGCCGTTCGCCATCGGGGGCATGTTTGTGAGGCCCAGGCAGATCGCCCCGACCGCGCGCAGGCGTTCGACCGTGAACGCGTCGCGCTGGGCGACGAGGTCGGCGAAGGCGGGTGACCCGCACGCAACCGTCAGCCCCCGCACCATGTAACTGTCTTTTGCGATGTACGGGATACCGTCGAGCGGCCCGAGGGATGCGCCCCGCGCCCGCCGCTCATCACTCGCGCGCGCCTCGTCAAGCGCCGCAGGATTGTCGACGACCACGGCGTTGAGAGCGGGCCGCACGAGGTCAGGCGCAGGCTCGCGGTCGTAAGCCGCAATGCGATCGAGGTAGCCCTGCACGAGCGCAACGGCCGTCACGTCGTCGGCCTCGAGCGCCGCTGCGAGCTGCGCAATCGAGGTCTCGACGAGCGCAAAGCCGGTCATCCGACGTCTCGCACCGCGCCACTGCCTGCTGCTGACGCACCGCGGATCGGTGCGCTCGGCTGCTGCTGCGTGATGCAGTGAATACCGCCACCGCGAGCCAGAATCTCGCGGGCGTCGACCGTGACGACCTCGCGGCCGGGGTACGCGGCAGCCAGCAGTTCGCGCGCCCGGGTATCCGCGACATCGTCGCCATACCCGCACGCGATCACGCCGCCGTTGACGGTGAGGTGGTTGACGTAGTTCCAGTCGACGAAACCCTCGTCGTCAGTCAGTTGGGTTGGCGCGGGTAGGTCGATGATCTGCAGGCTGCGGCCTGCGGCATCCGTCGCCTGCGACAGCACGGCGCGCACCTCGCGCATGACGGCATGGTCGGGGTGTGAGGCGTCGGGCTGCTCGTGCACCAGCACGATGCCGGGAGCCGCGAAGGTGGCGATCATGTCGACGTGGCCCCGCGTGCCGAGCGGCTCGTAGTCGCGGGTTAGCCCGCGCGGTAGCCAGATGGTGTGGGTGGCCCCGATCGTGCGGGCCAGCTCGGCCTCGACGCGCTCTTTTGTCGCGTAACGATTGCGGCTTGGATCAAGTTGCACGGTCTCGGTCACCATGACGGTGCCGGCGCCGTCGACATGTATAGCGCCGCCCTCATTGACGAGCAGCGACGGAATGCGCGTGACCGCCGGTGCGGCCTGAGCGATCACGGCCTCGGCGATGAGAGCATCCCGCGCGAAGCTGCCGCCCTGGTCGCCCCACGCGTTGAACACCCAGTCGACGC
>JBBRWT010000213.1:0-2292 GCA_038249035.1 Actinomycetales bacterium | reverse complement strand
TGGGGCGATGTCGGGATTCATGGGCAGCCTCACGTCGGTGGGTGGCCCGCCCATGGCGCTCGTCTACCAACGGCACTCCGGCGCTCAGATGCGCGCCGCGCTCGCGCTGTTCTTCACGTTCGGGGCCTTGCTGTCACTCACCCTTCTTGGTGCCGCCGGCGAGGTACACGCCGCCGACTTCAGCCGCGCCCTCACTCTGCTGCCGGCGATGCTGATCGGCTTCGCGCTCTCGCGGTGGGCGAGCCGCTGGCTCGATCGTGGTTACACGCGCCCGGCAATCCTGTCGTTCTCGGGTCTGGTCGCGGTCGGCCTGCTCGTTGCCACGATCGTCGGTTGGGACTGAGCGGGGTTCAACGAAATCGAGCAGGCGACAGGTCGAGTTCGCCAACCGCCTGGTCGGCGAGTGTCGTGGGTGCGGATTCGCCGCGAACGAGTGCGGCAACCGAGGACGCCATTGCCGGCGCCGTTTTGATACCCGCTCCTGCCTGGCCGACGAGTCAGAAGAACCCTGGCGCGGCAGGGTCTTCGCCAACCACCGGTGCACCATCACGGCTGAAGGTCCGCAAGCCCGCCCACGCGCGTCGCACGCTGCGCAACGGCAAAGTGGTGGCCTCCCTTAGGCGGTCGAGCGCGAGAGCTACGTCGAGCTCCTCGGCCTGCGCGTCACACGGCTCGCTGGGCGATTCATCCGCCGGGGAGACCAGCAATCCACCCGATTCCGGTTCCGCGTAGTAGCGGCCGGCGACATCCATCACCAGCGGCCACGTCGGGTCGACGTCGGCGAGAACAGCCAGGCACGCCGTCCGTCGGCGGGGCTCGAGACCGATGGGCGCGACGCCGGCCCTCGCAGCAACCACATCTCCCCATGCACCTGCGGCGTTGACGACTGCTGGCGTGTAGAACGTCCGACCATCACAGACGACCGACCACCCTCCGCCAGTCGGTGAGAGCTCGACAGCCGCCGTGGAGGTGAACATGAGGCCACCGCGCAGGCGCAGACCTCGCACGTACCCCTGCAGCAGCGCATCAGTGTCGATCGCCCTCGCGTCGGGTTCGAATGTGGCGCCGCCGGCCACTGCCCCCGGTTTGAAGTGCGGGATGAGCGTCAACGTCTCGGCGGGCGTGAGACGACGAACCGTGGGGGCCACGGAACGAGCACGCTCGACGAGGTGGTCGAGCGCGCCGGCGTCGGCCGCTCGACCGACCCAGAGCAGTCCGCGTGGGCTGAGCAGCGCGTGCTCGACGAACCCAACAGGCGGCGACTCGAAGAACCCGCGGCTGGCTGCCGCCAATACACACACCGCCGCGTGACCGGATGTTTCCGAGAGGACGGACGCGGACCGACCCGTGGCGTGGTATCCGGCGCTCGGCGCCTGCTCGACCAGCGCCACCGAGACATGCTCGGAGAGTGCCCATGCCGCCGACGCGCCGGCAATTCCGCCCCCGATGATGACGACGTCGACCTTCGACGGTGAGGTCACGACGCGCGTGCGGGGTCTTCGTCAGCTCTAGCCGACGTAGAGTTGTCGGCAAGGTCGCGCATGACCGAGGCCATGTGCTCGAAGGTGCACGAACGAGCAGTCTCCGCATCGCCCGATTCGATTGCATCAAAGATGCGCTGGTGTTCGTCCCACCCCGTGACGCCGCGAGCGTCGGCGAGCATACTGAAGACGAGTTCGGTCTTATGGCGGAGAGGTGCAACCACGACTTCGAGGTACTCGTTGCCAGAGGCCCGCTCAATGGCGATGTGAAAGTTCCGATGGAATGCCGCGGCGGCGACGAGGTCGTTAACACCGGATGCGGCCCTGCCAGCGGCGAGAATGCCGCGGAGCGATGCGAGGTCGTCGTCGCTGCGGTTGATCGCCGCTCGCTCGGCCGCGTACGCCTCGATCACGCTCCGTAGCTCGAGCAACTGACGCAACTGCATTGGGTCAAGCTTGCTCACGTAGGCGCCGCGCCGAGCGATGACTTCCACCAGGCCGGTGCCCTCGAGAGCCCGAATTGCCTCGCGCACCGGGTTACGCGACACCCCCAACTGCTCTGCCAGACGGTCCTCGAACAGTCGCTCACCTTGTTTCAGGTCACCCCTCATGATCATGCCGAGGATCTCGTCGGCGGCCACCTCACGAAGGGTCTGATGTGCGCTCCCGACAGTCATGGCCTTCACGATAGGCCGTCCGGCGACACCGAACAGAGCCATGTGTGAACTCTCCGACCTGCGCTTGAGCGGAATCTTCGGCGAAATGGTAAGGGGGCTCACCTTTGGTGCATAATGTATACGAATTGGAGGGA
>JBBRWT010000212.1:0-2308 GCA_038249035.1 Actinomycetales bacterium | reverse complement strand
GGCCGCACGAGTACGAGCTTGGGGCCTCCGGGCCGCAGCCGCGCTTCCGCGAGCATCGTCGTCGTGCGGTGCCGGCTGAACTTCGTGCCGAGCCGTGCAGCGAGCACCTCCACGACCATCGCGCCCACGTTGTGACGGTTGCCGGCATACTCGGGCCCAGGGTTGCCGAGGCCTGCCACGAGCCAGGCGTCAGTCGACGAAGGGGCCGCTTCGCGGCGGAACAATCCGACCACGGGCGACCCCTTCGCTCACTTCTGACACAGCGACCGGGATTACCCGGCGGCGAGAACTACTCGGCCTCGGCTGCTTTCTCGGCAGCAGACTCAGCAGACGCTTCGGCAGAAGCCGCCTCAGAGGCAGCCTCAGCCGCGTCGTCGGCAGCAGACGCACGCGGAACCGTGATGTTGATGACGAGCGACTCGGGGTCGGTCACCAGGGTGGTGCCCGACGGCAGCACGACGTCGCCAGCGTGAATCTGAGCGCCCTCTTCGAGGCCCTCGACCGAGACGGTGACCGACGCAGGAATGTTCGTGGCCTCGGCTTCGACGGTCAGGGTGTTGTGCTCAAGCATGACCAGGGTTCCGGGGTACGACTCGCCTTCGACGTGCACCGGCACGTCGACGGTGACCTTTTCGCCCTTGCGCACGACGATGAGGTCGACGTGCTCGATGATCTGGCGAACCGGGTCTTTCTGCACATCTTTCACGAGCACGAGCTCTTTGCTGCCCTCGATGTCGAGCGTGACGACGACGTTTGACTTGCGCAGAAGCAGCGCCGTCTCGTGGGCGGGAAGCGAGACGTGCTTCGGCTCGGCGCCGTGGCCGTAGATGACCGCGGGAATCTGGCCGGCCACGCGCAACTTGCGCGCCGCTCCCTTGCCGAACGACGTGCGCACGCCGGCGCTGAGCTTGTTCTCGTCAGCCATGCTGATTTCTCCTTGATCGGTGGGCCCTGTGGCCCGGTCTGAGTGTCAACTCGAACGCGCGAATCGCGTGAGGAAAGACCTGATGCCTTGCCCACCGCGTCGATTACGGAGCATGTAAATGCTCCCTCGCCGAAGTACAGTCGCTCAGTCTACCCGAGGTGTGGCGAGCGCCGCGACGGCGGCCGCCAGTTCGTCAACAGGCTGGCTGGCGTCGAGCACGTGTACTCCCTCGTCGGGGGTTGGAGCCTCGAACGCGGCGAGTTGCGAGTCGAGCAAGCTCGCCGGCATGAAGTGGCCAGGGCGCGCGGCGAGGCGGCGCTCGAGCTCGGTGCGCGACAACTGAAGCAACACAAAGATCGTGTGGGGGGCATCCACTCGAAGTCGATCTCGATAAGAACGCAGCAGGGAACTGCACGCGACGATCACACCTGCTTCATGAGCCAACGCCTGTGCCACGCTATCGAGCCACGGCGCGCGGTCGGCGTCGTCGAGTGGATGCCCCGCCGCCATCTTTGCCACGTTCTCGAGGGGGTGCAGGGCGTCCGCGTCGATGAACCGCATACCGGCGAGCGCCGCCGCACGGTGCCCGACCGTGGTCTTGCCCGACCCAGAGACCCCCATCAGAACGACGGAGGTTAGCGGGCCAGGCAACATCGGCCCACCGTATACGGCACCGCTCGCGCAAGTCGAGCCCACGATCCAGGCTCTAGGCTGGAACGCGGCCACGCAACCACCGTGGCAGCGCGACGCAGCCACTCGTCAGGAGCCTCCCGTGACCCCCACCACTCCCGCCGCCAACATCGGAGTCGTCGGCCTCGCCGTGATGGGCTCTAACCTCGCCCGCAACCTCGCCAGCCGAGCCGGCAACACTGTCGCCGTCTTCAACCGTTCGTGGGAGAAGACCGAGACGCTCCTCACCGAGCATCCCGAAGCGGGCTTCGTGGCGACGCACGACTACGCCGAGTTCGCGGCTTCACTGACGACCCCGCGCACGGCGCTCATCATGGTGAAGGCTGGCCGCGGCACCGACGCCGTCATCGACGAGCTTGTGAAGGTGTTCGAGCCAGGCGACATCATCGTCGACGGCGGCAACGCGCTCTTCACCGACACCATTCGCCGCGAAGCCGCCCTGCGCGAGACCGGCATCAACTTTGTCGGCGCCGGCATCTCGGGCGGCGAAGAGGGAGCGCTCAACGGCCCCTCGATCATGCCCGGTGGCTCGGCCGAGGCCTGGGTCACCCTCAAGCCGATTCTCGAGTCGATCGCGGCGGTCGCCGAGGGCGAGCCGTGCGTTACCCAAGTCGGCAACGACGGCGCCGTGCACTTCGTCAAGATGATTCACTACGGCATCGAGTACGTCGACATGCAATTGATCGCCGAGGC
>JBBRWT010000211.1:0-2330 GCA_038249035.1 Actinomycetales bacterium | reverse complement strand
GGCTGCGTTGGTCGGAAAGTACCGCTGCCGCACGGCCTCGCTCGTGGCGCTTGTCGCTGCCTGCACGGCATCCATGTGTCGTTGCAAGTCATCGAGAATGTCGGCAATCGCGCGATACTCGAGCTCGCTGCGGATTTGGCCGAGTTGTCGCAGCGCGACGTCGCCGATGCCCGCACGATCGCTTCGCGGCTCGATGTCTCGCAGACACTGCTCAGCGCGCGTCACCGCGAACAGAATCGAGCGCGGAAAGAGGCGGTCGAGTAGCAAGAACTCGGCGGCGTTCTTCGCGCTCGGCACCCCCCGGTAGGTGCGCAGGTATGCCTCGTACGCGCCCACGCTGCGCAAAATCGTCGTCCATGACGGGCCGCTCGCCTCGGTGAGCGAGCGTGTGGCCAGCAGGCGCGCGGTCATGTCGGCGCGCTCGAGCGACCGGCCGAGTGTGAAGAACGAGTAGGCCTCGTCGCGGCTCGTCGCCGACTCGACAATGCCGACGGCGAGCGCCGAACGCTCACGCACCCAGCCGAAGAACTCGTGCACCTTCTCAGGTGCCACCTTGCGCGGCATTCGCGCTCGGGTGGTGTTAAGAACCTCCCACAGCTCGGTGCTGACGACCTCGCGGGCGCGGCGCGCGTTCTCGCGCGCGGCACCCAACGAGTATGCGATTGACGCCGGATGCGAGCGGTCGACGGCGAGGATGGCGAGCACGTCGGCCCGCGTGAGCGCATGGTCAGGCTCGACATCGCTGCCCATGACACTCAGTAACGAGCGGCACGCGGTGTCTTCATCGATCCACGGGTCTTCGAGCAGCAACTGCAAGTGCACGTCGAGGATGCGCGCGGTGCCGTCAGACCGCTCGACGTAGCGACCGATCCAGAACAGGCTTTCGGCGATTCGGCTCAGCATCACTCGACCCCCCTCGAGACTGCGGGAGCGCCGTTGCTCTGTGCTGTGTGTTGCTGCTGCTGCTCTTGTTGCGCGTGCCGCGGATCGTCGTGCGGATTGTGATCGGGCATGTGGGCGGCAGCATCCGTGATGATCGGAATCGACTGCGTAACCGTCGCCTGCTCGGCCACGATGCCCTGCACGTCGTGACTGTCGGCGACCATGGGCCGCTGACCCACCACCCAGGTGTCTTTCGAGCCACCACCTTGACTGGAGTTGACGACGAGTTGACCCTCGGGCAGAGCCACACGGGTCAGGCCTCCGGGCAGAACCCAGACCTCGCGCCCGTCGTTGACGGCGAAGGGGCGCAGGTCGGCGTGCCGCGGGCGCATGCCGTCGTCGACAAGGGTGGGAATGGTCGAGAGCTGCACAACCGGCTGCGCGATCCACCCGCGCGGGTCTTCTTGCAGGCGCATGCGCAGTTCGTCCAGCTCAGACGCGCTCGCTGCCGGGCCCACAACGAGGCCCTTGCCTCCCGACCCGTCGACGGGCTTCACGACCAGTTCGTGAAGGCGGTCGAGCACCTCTTCGAGCGAGTCGGGGTCTTCAAGCCGCCACGTGTCGACGTTCGGAATAATCGGCTCTTCATTGAGGAAGTAGCGAACCAGGTCGGGCAGATAGGTATAAACGAGCTTGTCGTCAGCGACTCCGTTGCCCACGGCGTTGGTGATCGTCACGTTGCCGAGTCGGGCCGCGAGCATGAGGCCGGGCGTGCCGAGCATCGAGTCGGCACGAAATGTCAGGGGGTCAAGAAACTCGTCATCGACGCGGCGGTAGATGACGTCGACCCGCTGCGGGCCGGCCGTCGTGCGCATGAACACCCGCCCGCCCGAGCAGTACAGGTCGCGGCCCTCAACGAGCTCGACGCCCATGAGCCGCGCGAGCAGCGTGTGTTCGAAGTACGCCGAGTTGTAGACGCCGGGTGTGAGAACCACGATATTCGGGTCGTCGATTCCGGTTGGGGCGGATGCCCGCAGTGCGTTGAGCAACTGATTCGGGTAGTCGCCCACCGGGCGCACGCGCATTGACACAAAGAGTTCGGGCAGGGTTTGCGCCATCACGCGCCGGTTAGAGATGACGTAGCTGACGCCACTCGGCACCCGCACGTTGTCTTCGAGCACGCGCCAAGTGCCGTGCTCGTCGCGGATCAGGTCGATGCCCGACACCTGAATGCGCACCCCGTTGGCACTCTCGATGCCCGCCGCCGAGCGGTGATAGTGGCTCGAGCTTGAGATCAGCCGCGCGGGAATCACGCCGTCGGCAATGCACCGCTGCGGCCCATAGATGTCGGTGAGAAAGGCTTCGAGTACGCGCACGCGCTGGGCGACTCCGGCCTCGAGGTGGCTCCACTCGGCGCGTTCGATGACGCGCGGCACAGCATCCAGAGG
>JBBRWT010000210.1:0-2406 GCA_038249035.1 Actinomycetales bacterium | reverse complement strand
GGTCGCGTGAGCGAGGCCGCCGCTGACTACCTCGTGAGCCACAGGCCGGTGCCGCGACTGCTCGGCGTGAGCTGGGGCCGCACCCTGCACCAGGTGGCGGAGGCCCTGCCCACGGGATGGTCCACTGCAGTCAATGTGGTGCAGATCAACGGCGGCGTGAGCCTCAGCAAACGCCCCGGTACAGCGGCTGCGACTGCCGTCATGATCGCGCAGAAGGCTGGCGGGCAGGCGACCTTGCTGCCGAGCCCTGCGATTCTTGAGCGACTCGAGACGAAGAAGGCCATCGAGGGCGACCGCACCGTCGGCGGCGTCATCGCCATGGCGCGCGGCGCATCGGCCTACCTCTACAGCGCGGGCGTCGCCGATACGAGTTCGGTGCACGTCGACAGCGGATACCTGACGCCCGCAGATATCGCCGGGCTCGTTGAGCGGGGTGCCGTCGGCGATGTCATTGGTCGTTACATCACAGCCGACGGCACGATCGCTGATGCCGAATTGGATGCGCGCACTCTCGGCCTCGGCCTCGAAGAACTGCGCTCCGCAACCACGAGCATTCTCGTGATTGGCGGTGAGCCTAAGCACGCGGTTGCCCGTGCCATCGTGACGCACGGCCTCTGCTCAGTACTGGTGACCGACGAGCACACCGCACTGGCGTTGCTCGGGCACCACGACGTTGACCACGAGCCCGACCTCGGGCACTCCTACGACTTCGCCACCACAGCATCCCGAGAGGACGCCTCATGACCATCACCTACCCCGTCAGTATTGCGCCGGCGGAACGCGCTGTGCGGCTGCTCGGCGGCGACCTGACCGAGACAGCCCTGCGGCTGCACCTCGACGGCCTGACGGGAGTCGACGCGGTCGGTCTCGAACAGCGCGCCGCAGGACTCAGCACCCGGTCGATCAAAACCAGTTCGAAGGCCTGGGCGCTCGACACGATCATCAGCACGTGCGACCTCACGACGCTCGAGGGTGCTGACACGCCCGGCAAGATTCGGTCGCTCGTGGCCAAGGCGATCACGCCAGATGCCACCGACTCGACGACACCCAGCGTTGCGGCTGTGTGCGTCTATGGCGACATGGTGCCGTATGCCGTCGAGGCGCTCGGTCGCCACCACGCGGCTGGCGGCACCGAGGGAATCCAGGTGGCTGCGGTTGCCACCGCGTTCCCGTCGGGGCGCGCGAGCCTGGCGATCAAGCTTGCCGACACGCGTGAGGCGGTCGCAGCCGGCGCCGACGAGATCGACATGGTGATCGATCGCGGAGCGTTTCTCAGCGGTCGCCTCGCCCTTGTTTTCGACCAGATCGTCGCGGTCAAGGAGGAGTGCGTGAGGCCCGATGGCAGCTCGGCCCACCTCAAGGTCATTCTTGAGACAGGCGAGCTGCAGACGTACGACAACGTGCGGAGGGCATCCTGGCTCGCGATTCTCGCCGGAGCCGACTTCATCAAGACCTCGACCGGCAAGGTGAGCCCCGCGGCCACGCTGCCCGTCACCCTGCTCATGCTCGAGGTAATTCGCGACTGGCACCGCCTGACGGGCGAGAAGATCGGAATGAAGCCTGCCGGAGGTATCCGTTCATCGAAAGACGCCGTGCGCTACCTCGTCACGGTCGCCGAGACGGTCGGCGAAGAGTGGCTCACTCCTCGGCTGTGGCGCTTCGGGGCGTCGAGCCTCGTCAACGACGTGCTGTTGCAGCGCCAGAAGATGCGAACCGGTCACTACAGTGGCCCCGACTACGTGACGGTGGACTAGACCATGGCTTTTCTCGAGTATGCAGCGGCGCCGGAGTCGGCGTCGATTCTGAACCTGAAAGCCCAGTACGGGCTCTTCATCGACGGCGAGTTCGTCGATGGCCACGGCGACACGTTCGAGACCATCTCGCCCGCCACCGAAGAGGTCATCGCGCGCATCGCACAGGCCACCGCCGGTGATGTGGATGTTGCGGTTGCGGCCGCCCGCCGCGCCTACGACCGCGTGTGGTCGCGCATGAGCGGGTCTGATCGGGGCAAGTACCTGTTCCGCATCGCGCGGCTCGTTCAGGAGCGCGCCCGCGAGCTCGCGGTCGCCGAGAGCCTCGACAACGGCAAACCGATTCGCGAGACCCGCGATGTCGATGTGCCGCTCGTCGCCGCCTGGTTCTTCTACTACGCCGGATGGGCCGACAAGCTCGACTACGCCGGCGTCGGGCCCAACCCGCGCGCCCTCGGTGTTGCGGCTCAGGTGATTCCGTGGAACTTTCCGTTGCTCATGCTGGCATGGAAGATCGCGCCTGCTCTTGCCGCCGGTAACACGGTCGTCATCAAGCCCGCCGAGACGACCTCGCTCACGGCAATGTTGTTCGCCGAGATTCTGCAGCAGGCTGACCTGCCCGCCGGTGTCGTGAACATCGTGACGGGCCCCGGCC
>JBBRWT010000209.1:0-2413 GCA_038249035.1 Actinomycetales bacterium | reverse complement strand
GTACGGCAGCAACTGGGAGTATCGAAATCGATTCGACCGCCGCCGTGACTACACGCGCGCCGTGTGGCAGATTCGCAAGGGCGCCTGCAGACTAAGTCGGGCCTCATGGATGAGCTGGGCAAGGTGACACGGGTGATCGAGAAGCTCGCCCCGATCGCCGAAGTGCTGCTCGTGCTCGATGGTACGACGGGCCAGAACGGTCTCGCTCAGGCCGAGGCGTTCATCGCGAGCGCGGGGGTCACCGGGCTTGTCGTGACGAAGCTCGACGGTTCAGCGAAGGGCGGCTTCGTGTTGCGGGTGCAGCAGCAGACGGGCATCCCGATCAAGCTCATCGGGCAGGGTGAGGGTATCGGCGACCTGACCGGCTTCACGCCGCACGTCTTCGCAGCGAGCCTCGTTCCCTAAGCGTCAAGAGCCGCGTGCTCCGTCGCGAGCATGAGGTACGTTTCTGCGTTGCGTCGGATGCCCGCCACTTCGTCTTCCGTCAACTCGCGCCGCACTTTCGCGGGTACGCCGGCCACGAGTGACCGGGGGGGCACGACAGTGCCCTCCAGCACGACCGAGCCTGCGGCGACGAGCGACTCGCGCCCGATGACGGCGCCGTTGAGCACCGTCGCGCTCATGCCGATCAGGCAGTCGTCTTCGATCACGCAGCCGTGCAGCACCGCGTTGTGGCCGACGCTCACACCACGTCCGACGATGGTGGGCTTGCCGGGGTCGCCGTGCACCGTCACGTTGTCTTGCAGGTTCGAGCCTTTGCCGAGTTCGATCGCATCGCGATCGCCGCGCAGCACGGCCCCATAGAACACCGAAGCGAAGGCATGGATGCTGACCTGCCCGATGAGGGTCGCAGTCGGGGCAACCCAGGCGTTGGCATCCACGTGCGGTTCGTGCCCGAAGATCGCGCGTCGCATGGTGCCTCCAAGAACGGTCGGGATGGGATTGAGCCCAGTCAAGCAGAGACCCCTGCCTAGAATGGAGCCACTATGGCGACATTCGGCACCCTCTCTGACCGGCTGACTGCGACCTTCAGTGCCCTGCGCACGAAGGGCAAGCTGAGCCCGGCCGATGTCGACGGCACGGTGCGCGAGATTCGCCGGGCCCTGCTCGATGCCGACGTCGCGTTGCCTGTCGTCAAAGACTTCACCGCTGCCGTGCGGGAGCGCGCTCTCGGCGACGAGGTCAACAAGGCGCTCAACCCGGCCCAGCAGGTTGTGCAGATCGTCAACGACGAGCTCATCACCATTCTCGGCGGGCAACAGCGTCGGCTCGAGTTTTCGAAAAACCCCCCGACTGTCATCATGCTCGCGGGCCTGCAGGGAGCCGGCAAGACGACGCTCGCGGGCAAGCTCGCCAAGTGGCTGAAGGCCGATGGTCACACTCCGCTGCTGGTGGCCGCCGACCTCCAGCGCCCCAACGCCGTGCAGCAGTTGCAGGTCGTGGCTGAGCAGGCTGGCGTGGCCGTGTTCGCGCCCGAGCCGGGCAATGGCAAGGGTGACCCGGTTCGCGTCGCGAAAGACGCCATCAAGCACGCGAAGACTGCCCTTCATGACGTTGTGATCGTTGACACGGCCGGCCGTCTCGGCGTCGATTCCGAGCTCATGAAGCAGGCTGCCGACATCCGCAAGGCTGTCGATCCTGACGAGGTGCTCTTCGTCATCGACGCGATGATCGGGCAAGATGCGGTCACGACCGCCAAGGCGTTCCAAGACGGCGTCGACTTCACTGGCGTGGTGCTGACGAAGCTGGATGGCGACGCGCGCGGCGGTGCCGCGCTCAGCGTCGCGAGCATCACGGGCCGCCCCATCATGTTCTCCTCAACCGGTGAGGGCCTCGACGACTTCGAGCCGTTCTACCCCGACCGCATGGCAAGCCGCATTCTCGACCTCGGCGACATTCTCACCCTCATCGAGCAGGCGCAGAAGACCTTCGATGAAGACGACGCCCGCAAGACGGCCGAAAAGTTTGCGACCGACAGCTTCACCCTCGAAGACTTTCTGAGCCAGATGCAACAGCTCAAGAACATGGGCTCGATCAAGAACATGCTCGGCATGTTGCCGGGGGCCCGCGGCATGCGGGAGCAGCTCGACAACTTTGACGAGAGTGAACTCACTCGCACCGAGGCGATCATCCAGTCGATGACACCGGGGGAACGTCGGCTGCCGAAGCTCCTCAACGGCTCGCGCCGCGTGCGCATCGCCAAGGGCTCGGGTACGACCGTCACCGAGGTGAACTCGCTCGTTACCCGTTTCGACCAGGCCGCGAAGATGATGAAGACAGTGGCCAAGGGCGGCATGCCGCAGATTCCGGGCATGGGCCCGATGCCCGGAATGGGCGGTGGCGGCGGAGCAGCCACTGCGCGCAAGGCAGCGGCCAAGAAGAAGGGCAAGGGCGCCTCGAAGTCGGGCAACCC
>JBBRWT010000208.1:0-2446 GCA_038249035.1 Actinomycetales bacterium | reverse complement strand
GTAGAGGCCAGGCACCGCGTAGGTGCTTTTGGGCTTCTCGGGCTTCTCTTCGATCGAGACCGCCCGGCCTTCGGCGTCGAACTCGACGACCCCGTAGGCCTCGGGGTTCGCGACCTGGTACGCAAAGATCAGACCCCCGTCAACGTCGACATAGCGGCGCAGCGCCGAGCCGAGACCGGAGCCGTGAAAGATGTTGTCGCCGAGAACGAGTGCAACGCTGTCGTCACCGATGAACTGCTCTCCGATGAGGAAGGCCTGTGCGAGTCCGTCGGGCGAAGGCTGCTGCGCGTAGGTGAGAGATAGCCCCAAGTCGCTGCCGTCGCCGAGCAGTGCCTCGAACTGAGCGCCGTATTCTGGCGTTGTGATGACGAGGATCTCGCGGATGTCGGCCATCATGAGCGTCGACAGCGGGTAGTAGATCATCGGCTTGTCGAAGATGGGCATCAGTTGCTTAGAGATGCCCTTGGTGATCGGCCACAGTCGCGTGCCCGAGCCCCCGGCCAGGATGATGCCCTTCATCGTGCGACCCAGCTCTCGTCGAGTGATCGGGTGAAGGCGTGCGCGGCAGGCCAGGTTGGCAGAAGCCCGTCGCGCTCGGCCTCGAGCAGCGTGGGCGCCGCCACGTCTTTCGGCGACAGCAGCAACTGGTCGTGCGGCAGCGGCATATGCAGGCCGATCGTCTCATCGAGCGGAGTGATTCCGTGCTCGCGCGTGGGCGAAAACACCTCGCTAACGAGGTAGGTGATCACCGTGTCATCGGCGAGCGCCACGAAACAGTGCCCGAGGCCCTCGGCCACATACAAGGCTCGTCGGTCGACCGTGTCGAGCAGCACCGAATCCCATTGGCCGAACGAGGGCGAGCCGACGCGAATGTCGATGACGAAGTCGAGAACCGCACCATTCGTCACCGTGACGTACTTGGCCTGGCTGGGCGGAACATCCGCAAAATGGATGCCCCGCACCACGCCCTTGCGCGACACCGAACCGTTGCCCTGCTTCAAATCGAGGGGGTGCCCGACGGCTTCAGCGAGAGCGTCGAAGCGGTACCACTCCCAGAAGGTTCCACGATCGTCGGGAAACTGCCGCGGGGTGACCTCGAAGGCACCGGGCACCGACAGTTCACGGATATGCACGGTCGCCAGCCTAGCAATGGGGCAGTTGCGGCTCGGCGGGCCCTTCTCACAGTGGACGCTTACCGTTGCCCCTCGAGTCTACGAACCGAGAAACGACTCGAGCACGGTTGCACTGGCTCGTCCATCGTGTGCAAGCCGCACGAATGCTGGCCCGCGGGCGGCGAGCGCACGCGCTGCCTCCCGGTCTGCAAGCACGGCGCGCACCGCCACCTCGAGGGTGCCGACGTCAGCAGGCCAGATGGGCGGCTGCTCGCCCATGACCGCCTCTACCGCCAGTCGCGCGTGCAGGTTCACGTGCGAAAGAACCAGTCGTCCCGCGGCCATCGCTTCGCATGCCCCCACTCCATAACCGCCCATACGCAACGAGTCGACCACAATGTCGGCCGCGCGATAGGCGACTCGAACTTCAGAGTGAGAGGCGTGATCAAGGCGGCGGTATTCGATGAGGCCCTCGCGATGCAATCGGCCAAGCACGTCATCAGCCACCTCCGACCCTTTGAGCCCAGCCCGGCTAGGAGCGTGCACGACGACAGGAACCGCGCTATCAAGAGGGGCAAAGTCGGCCGCCCAGCCGTCTGGGTCGACCACCACCGGCAGCCAGACCGCAGTAGGCAAATCGAACTGTACGCCCGGCGTCGAGCCAAACAGGGGCACACCGAGCCGCGCGATGGCGGCGCGAGTGCACGCGGCCGATGCATCAAGCTCAGCAGCTTCAGGAACCAGCTGAGGGTCGCCGTACGGCGAGTGCGGCTCGCGAGCCCGGTGCGCTTCTATGTCGCGCACGTCAGAGCCGTGCGCGACGATCGCCACTCGCACCCCATGGTTGTGAAGAGCCCGTGTCTGGCGCTCGATGTCGCGCCCGAACAGGGGTCCGAACAAGGGCTGCGCCGACTCGATCAGTACGTGCGTTGCCTGAGAGACGATCGCCCGAAACTCTGCGCGTTGCCAGTCGCTAGAGCGGTCGGCGCGCAGCTGCGGCACCACACGATGTGCGGCGAAACCGAAGCCGTCGGGCGAGTCGACAACCAGGCTCAGGGCGGCGTGTTCAGTGCGGAGCTCAACCGCGTGCGCCCAGTGGTAAGCCTGGCCCGCAGTATTCAAGGGACCAACCACGAGCCGGGCGGTGCCCGCACCCACCAGGAGTGGTCGGGCGGGGCCAGCAGGCAGGTCCGCGTACTTCGGAGGGTTAAGCAGCTTTCCCACCCGGTCGGGCAGTGCGTCGACATACCGCTCGATGAACTTGATCGCCGAAAGAGGCAGAAGACGCTTCGCGAAAGCGCGTGCTGCCTTCATGGCTCCCATTGTCGCCTCCT
>JBBRWT010000207.1:0-2468 GCA_038249035.1 Actinomycetales bacterium | reverse complement strand
TTTACGTGTTCGAAAGACTCGCGCGCGGCATCCCGAATCGCCCGCGCTCTGACGGCGAGCGGTATAGCTGTGCTGCGTTTCGACTTCACCGGGCTGGGCGAATCTGACGGAGACTTTTCGAACACCAACTTTTCGTCGAACGTCGAGGATCTTGTCGCGGCAGCCGAGTTTCTGGCGCGCGACTACCGCGCACCCTCGCTGCTGATCGGGCACTCGCTCGGCGGTGCCGCCGTCATTGCTGCGGCCGAGCACCTGCCGAGCGTGCGGGCGGTCGCCACCATCGGGGCCCCGAGCGACCCCGCACATGTCACGGCGCTCTTCTCGTCGGCGCTCGACAGTATTGTCGACTCGGGCGAGGCCGAGGTCACGCTTGCCGGCCGCCGGTTTCGCATCCGTCGCTCGCTGCTCGACGACCTTGCTGAGCAACCGCAGCTTGAGCGCATCGCACGACTCGATCGTGCCCTCCTTGTCATGCACTCGCCCGTCGACGACACCGTCGGCATCGACAACGCGCGCCAGATCTACGAGGCAGCGCGGCACCCCAAGTCGTTCGTAGCCCTCGACGGTGCCGACCACTTGCTGACGAGCGGCCCCGATGCGACCTTCGCCGCATCGATCATCGCGGCGTGGGCGTCGCGTTATGCGCTGGATGCGCCCGCGGCCGCACTTCCCACCGCCCCCGCGCCGGCACTCGCCCCGGGCACCGTGCGGGTGTCGAGCACACCGCACGGCGCCTTCACGCAATCGGTCGAGGCCGGGGCGCACCGTCTCATCGCTGACGAGCCGCTGCCGATCGGCAACGACACGGGCCCCTCGCCGTACGACTTCGTGCTCGCCGGTCTCGGTGCCTGTACGTCGATGACCATGCGCATGTACGCCGATCGCAAGGGTATTCCGCTTGACGGCGTGACGGTGACCCTGCGGCACGAGCGAATCCACGCCGACGACTGTGAGACGTGCGAGACGCAGACCGGGCTTCTTGATCACATCGTGCGCGAGATCACGATGACGGGCGATCTCACGCCCGAGCAGGTGGAGTCTCTGCGCATCATTGCCGACAAATGCCCCGTGCACCGCACGCTCACCGGGGCTGTACACGTGACGACGACGATCGCGTGATTGCCGACCGAAGTGTGTGCCAGCACTCAGTGCGAACTAAGGGTCGATTCGTAGGCTGAAATTCGTCATCATTCGTGAGAGGAAATCCGCGTGAAGTTGTTCGTGATCGGCCTCATTGTTGCTGTCGCCGCCGCCGTGGTAGCGATCGTTGTCATTCCGCGTGGCGACGACCTGGCTACTACCTCGACGAGCGAATCTGAGCTCACGGGGTTCTCCGATCGATACCAGCCTTACAGCGAGCAGGCGCTAGCTGAGGCGAGCGCCGACGA
Organism: Actinomycetales bacterium; assembly: GCA_038249035.1. Lineage (GTDB taxonomy): Bacteria > Actinomycetota > Actinomycetes > Actinomycetales > Microbacteriaceae > Microcella. The sequence continues at coordinate 1,080 of JBBRWT010000207.1, read as the reverse complement.
AAAAGTTGTGCTCTTCTTCAGCGCTGTGTGGTGTTCGACCTGCACGGCGCTGCGCGACGACATTGCCGCCAACCAGCAGAGTATTCCTGAGGGCGTGCTCGTTTTGCTCGTCGACTTCGATGACTCAACCGAGCTCAAGCAGCAGTACGGAGTGGTGTATCAACACACCCTGGTGCAGGTCGACCGCACCGGGCTCGGCATCGCTCGGTGGCAACTCTCGCGCTCGCTTGATGAGCTGCTCGCCACCATCGTCGAGGTCTGAGCACCGATCGTGGAACTGTTACCGCTCTCGCTGCTCGCCGGCGTTCTCACGGTGCTCTCACCGTGCGTGCTGCCACTACTGCCGGTCATTCTGGCGGGCTCGGCCGCCGAGTCGGGGCGACGAAGCGCATATCTGATCATTGCGAGCCTCGCTGTTTCGGTCATGGCGTTCACGCTCCTCATACGGGGGGCGAGCGCACTGCTCGGCGTGCCGACCGACGTCTGGCTCATCGTGTCAGGCTCCCTGGTGCTGTTCATCGGCGTCACTCTCGCGTTTCCGGCGCTGTGGGAGCGCATTTCGACCGTCACCGGCCTCAATCGAGCCACCGGCGAGTTGGTCGACTCGTCTGCCCAGCGCACCGGCACGGCACGCTCGGTGCTGCTCGGGCTCTCACTGGGCCCCATCTTCACAAGCTGCAGCCCGACCTACGGGCTCATCTTGGCGGCCGTGCTGCCCACGAGCTTCGCGGTGGGCTTCGCCAATCTGCTCGCCTACACGGTGGGCTTGAGCGCCGTGATGTTGCTGATTGCACTCGGTGGGCAGTCGGTGACGCGCCGCATGAAGTGGGCGGTCGACCCCAACGGCGCGTTCCGGCGCGGTCTCGGCGGCGTGCTGATCGTGGTCGGGCTGCTCATTGCCACCGGTGTTGTCAAAGATGTGGAGGCTTGGCTGGTGGAGCGGGGAATTCTGGGCGCGGTCGTGCTTGAGCAGGGCATCCTCGATCAGGTCGATACGGGGGTGGATGCGCCCGAGCCCACTCGCCTCGACGGCAGCGCGGCGACCGAGCCGCCCGCATTCCTCGCCCAGCGGTTCACCAC
>JBBRWT010000206.1:0-2577 GCA_038249035.1 Actinomycetales bacterium | reverse complement strand
GGTCAGAGTGGATCACCGGCGGCGGCTGGGCCATGAGCGCCTTCCCTGGTGGAACCCCCACGGCCGCCGAACTCGACGCCGTCGTGCCCGACCGCCCGGTGTTTTTGTACAACCGCGATCACCACGGCGCGTGGGCGAATTCGGCCGCGCTCACAATCGCCGGTGTCACGGCCGACACCCCCGACCCCGCCGACGGTCGCATCGAGCGAGTGCTTGAGGGCCCGTTTGCCGGGTCACCGTCGGGCACTCTGCACGAGGGAGCCGCGGGGCTCGTCGCCGCGGTCGCTCCGGCGCCGTCGCCCGACGACGAATACGCCGCCCTGCTCGAAGCCCAGCGTTACGCGCACTCGGTCGGCATTACGGCCTGGCAAGACGCCATCGTCGGCGACTATTTCGGCGCATCAGACACGGCCCTCGTCTACCGCCGCGCCCTGGAGGCGAACGAGCTGACGGTCGACGTGGTCGGTGCACTGTGGTGGGAACGCACTCGCGGTGTCGAGCAGGTGCCCGAGCTGGTGGCGCGGCGTGAGAAGTATGCGGCTGAGCTTGGCCCCGCATCCCGTTTTCGACTCAGCGCCGTCAAGATCATGGCCGACGGGGTGGTCGAGAACGGCACCGCGTCGATGCTCGAACCGTACTTCGGCGACGTGACGGGCCCCGAGCATCCGACCGGCATCGCCTTCGTCGGAGGGCAGGCTCTCACCGACGCGATCATTGCCCTCGACGCGGCCGGCTTCAGCGCGCACGTGCACGTGATTGGTGACCGTGCCGCGCGCGACGCGCTCGACGGTTTCGAGGCCGCCAGCGTCGCGAACGGGTGGGCTGACCGCTCGCCGACGGATGCCCGGCGCCACCACCTCGCCCACGTGCAGTTCGTGCATCCCGACGACGCCCCACGCTTTGCCGCCCTCGGCGTGACCGCCAACATGCAGGCACTGTGGGCGTGCAACGAGCCTCAGATGCGCACGCTCACCGTGCCCGTCGTCGGCCCGGCCCGCGCGGCGATGCAGTACCCCTTCGCGAGCATCCTGCACGCCCCGCCCGCGCCCGCGACGGCGGATGCTCGCCCGCGGCTGTGCGCCGGCAGCGACTGGCCCGTCTCAAGCCCCGACCCGTGGGCGGCGATGCACGTAGCCGTCAACCGGGTGCTTCCCGCGGACGACCCCGAGCACGACCCAGAACCGTTGTTGCCGCACGAGGCGCTGACGCTGGCCGAAGCGCTCGACGCGTACACCGCCGGGTCGGCGTTCATCAACGGGCGGGGGCCGGGCGACGTTGAGGTCACCGGCGTGATCGAGGTGGGGGCGGTTGCCGACCTGGCCGCGACCGACCGTGATCCGTTCGCCGGGCCGGCGCAGAACATCCACGCCACACGCTGTGTTGGCACCTGGGTTGCCGGCCACCGCGTGTATGGCTAGCGCCGAGCGGTTCTCGCCAGCTCTTAGACGTGAATCGGAGCTGCCTGCAGAGCAGCGACGATCGCGCGGTCGCCGTCGACGGTGAAATGGTCGGCGCGAGTTAGCGCATCCGCCCTCTCCCACAGCAGCAACAAGAGGTCGGGGGCGGCGGCCCGCACGACGACATCGGCCTCGGTGAGCGCGCCGAGCATCCACTCGCTGGTGAGCGACCACGCTCGCTCGACGTCTGTCGCGACGAACGCGATGCTGCCCGTAAGCGCGGGCAAGGTCGGTCGGCTACGAGCAAGAAAGACGGTGAAGAATTCATCGAGCCCGTCTGCCGCGAGTTCGGCCGTCAGTTCGGCGGGGGCAATCGGGGCGTTCTCGGTACCCGCGCCGCGCAGGTCAATGAGGTGCTTCATCGTTTCGAAGACCATTCGCCGGGCCCAGAACGCCGGCGAGCCGTGCCCGCCGCCAATGATCCAGCACGGGATGCTCGGGTCCGCTTCGTCGAACGCGGCGAGCAACTGCGCTCGAGCCGCGGTTAGCGCGGGGACGCCGTCGGAGTTGCCGAGTATTGACTCCGATTGGGGCGCGGGTATGCCCGTGCGCACGATCTCGGCGACCCAGCCGTAGATGCTCGCGACATGGCCGGCGATTGCGCCCACGGTCGGCCAGGTCGTCGAATCAACTGCCTCGTCAGCCTCGTGGCGATCAAGCTCGTCAACGAATCGTTGCGAGAGTTTGGCGACCAGCGCAGGGTGATGGGTCGCATCGGTCATGCCCCGAGGCTACTGGGCGAGCTGTTTGCGGATGCGCTGCACCGAGATCGGGCCCTGCGCGCCGAGCGGTTGAGCGAAGAGCGAGAGGCGCAACTCTTCGAGCATCCAGCGGGCCTCGCGGATGCGCGGCGCTGAGTTGAGGTCGCGGCCGTCGCCGGCGCTCGCGCCGAGCGGCAGCGTGCCGCCGGCCGCCGTGTAGAGGTCGACGGCTTGCTGCACCTCGAGCATCCAGGCGCGGTCGCGACCCAGGTTGTCGGCGAGGCGCTCGACGCGGTGGATGATGCCGCGCAGGTAGATCACCAGGCGGGGGAGGCGGGCGAGGCCGGTGCGGCCGATGAATCCGTCGAACACGAGAGCGTTGAGCTGTTCGCGCGCGTCGGCGAGCGGAGCCATCAACT
>JBBRWT010000205.1:0-2588 GCA_038249035.1 Actinomycetales bacterium | reverse complement strand
TGGCGAACGTGGATCCGGGCCCGCTGTCGCCGACCATCTTCTGGAACGCGTGGGACTGGGAGCCGACCGAGACCAACTAGTCGGTTGGCCTAGCCACCGACTGACTCCGGTCAGTTCTGCTCAGCGAAGGGACGCTGGGGCCGCACTGCGGCCCCAGCGTCCCGACGCTGAGGCCCCCCGCTCACAGATTGGTAGGGTGCCATTCCCATGGCAGCATTCGTCACCCGGCGGCTTATCGCTTCCGTTTTCGTGCTCCTCGCGGCCACGTTCCTGATGTACAACCTCATCGCTCTTTCGGGTGACCCCCTCCGGGACCTTCGCGAAAGCAACGCTCCGAACAAGGAGCAGTTGATCGAGTCACGCATCAAACTGCTGCGGCTCGACGTCATTCCCCCACTGCGGTATTTTCTCTGGATCGGCGATCTGTTCCGGGGTGACTTCGGCGTCACCGTTCAGGGCCGTAGTGTCAACGCCCTGCTCGAGCAGGCGCTCGGGTCGACGCTGCAACTCGTCACCATCGCCACGGTCGTCGCGATCATCCTCGGCCTTACAGTGGGAATCACGACCGCGCTGCGTCAGTACTCGGGATACGACTACTCGGTGACCTTCATCTCTTTCCTGTTCTTCTCGCTGCCGATTTTCTGGGTCGCCGTGCTGCTCAAGCAGTTCGTGGCCATCGGCTTCAACGACTTTCTCGAAGACGACCCGCAGTTGCCGGCCTGGCTGATCGGCGTTTTTGCGCTGATAGCCGGCCTGTTATGGGCGTCGATCATTCCGGGCGCACTGCGGCGCAAGGCGATCACCTTTGCCGTCGCGGCGGGCGCCACCGCGAGCATGCTCGTGATCATGAACCTCATTCAGTGGTTCACCTACCCGGGGCTCAGCATTTTTGGGGTGGCCATCATCGGCATCGGCGCCGCTGTCGGGCTCACCGCACTCATCACCGGGCTGAAGAACCGGAGAGCACTCTATGCCTCTCTCGTGGTAGCTGGCCTCGGACTCGCGCTGTACTTTCCTTTCCAGTTCGGCATTTCCTTCTCGATTACCGAGTGGTGGATGCTGACGGCTCTCGCGTTTCTTACTGTGGGCGTGAGCCTCGGTATCGGCTGGTTCATGGGCGGTGTCGACCGTGGTCCGGTCATGCGTGTCGCAGCGTTTACGGGCGTGATCACGGCGGGGGCCATCGCCCTCGACCGCTTCATGATGGTGTGGGACGACTATTCGAGCTCAGGTCGAATCCGCGATCGGCCGATCGCGACCATCGGGTCGACGACGCCCAACCTTGAAGGATCGTTGTGGGTTGAGGGTGTTGATATTTACACGCACTTGCTTCTGCCGACGATTGCTCTCATCTTGATCTCGTTCGCGACCTATACGCGGTACTCCCGAGCGAGCCTGCTTGAGGTCATGAACCAGGACTACATCCGCACCGCGCGGGCGAAGGGCCTGGCTGAGCGAACGGTTGTCGTGCGACACGCGTTCCGCAACGCGCTTATTCCGATCGCGACGATCGTTGCATTCGATATCGGCGGCATCGTGGGTGGAGCGGTCATTACCGAAACCGTCTTTGGGTGGACCGGAATGGGCCAATTGTTCCAAAACGGGCTCAGAGCCACCGACCCGAACCCCGTCATGGCATTCTTCCTCGTCGTGGGTAGTCTGGCGATCCTCTTCAACTTGATCGCTGACCTTGTCTACGCCTCTCTCGACCCACGAATCCGGGTGTCTTGATGTCTAGTGCTCCTGATCAAAAGCCGGGCTCGGCAAACTCCGGCGTGACCGACGCCGAAAACTCGATCGAACTCAAAGAGATCGAGGGGCTCAGCCAGAGCCAAATCGTGCGCCGACGGTTCTTCAGGCACCGCGGAGCCGTCGTCTCGATGGTGGTGTTGACATTCATCGTCGTGCTTGCCTTCAGCGCGGTCGGTTTCGATTTCGCCGTGTTCGGCTTCGCCATCAAGACGCCCGGGTGGTGGCAGTGGACGTGGACTGCCATTCCGACGCCTGTCGATGGCGGTCGGCCAACATTCAGCCTTATTCCCGCGTGGCTCGGGGGTTCGGGCATCGCTTTCGGTCCGCACCCATTCGGTCAAGATGAGATTGGCCGCGACATTTTCGCGGTTGTGATGCGCGGCACGCAGCAGTCGATCGTCATCATGGTCGTCGTCGGTCTCATCGCCACCACGATCGGTACCGTCATCGGTGCCGTGTCTGGCTACTACCGCGGCTGGGTTGACTCGATTCTGATGCGCTTCACCGACGTGATCATCACCATTCCGCTCATCGTTATCGGCGCGGTACTGGGTCTGGCGTTCGGCAACCTCGGCGCCTTCGTGCTCGCCATCATTATTGGGTTGTTCACGTGGACCGGCCTTGCGCGACTCGTCCGCGGCGAGGTGCTGAGCCTGCGTGAGCGCGAGTTCGTCGACGCCGCGCGCGTGGCGGGAGCGACCGATCGGCGCATCATCTTCAAGCACATTCTTCCCAACGCGATTGGTGTGATCATCGTCAACACGACGCTGCTCATGGCCGCGGCGATCCTGCTCGAAACCGCACTGAGTTTTCTCGGCTACGGCGTGCAGTCGCCC
>JBBRWT010000204.1:0-2611 GCA_038249035.1 Actinomycetales bacterium | reverse complement strand
GAGGCCTCAACGTCAACCTTCGTCCACTCAACCCCGAGAGTGTTGAGCAGTGCTTCGGTGCGCAGGCAGTCGCGGCACCAGTCGGCGCCGTACATCGTGATGGTGTCAGAGGCGGGAGTGAAGGAGTCAGTCATGTCAGTACCTAACCGCGGTAGACGCCAACTTGTTCCCATTCCGGCTGCTGATCAACCGAGCAGTGCTTGCACGCCGACCGTGAGCAGCGGCGCGATGATCAGCGCCGGCAGCATGTCGGCGACGGCGACCGCACGCAGGTTGAGTAGGCGCAGGCCGACGCCGAGCAGCAGCACGCCGCCTGTCGCGGTCAGGGCCGCGATCGCTGCGCCCGACATCACGGTGCCCAAGAAAAACGCGAGCACAGTCAGCAGCCCCTGCCAGATGCCGACGGGGATGGCTGAGAACGCGACGCCCCACCCGAGCGAGGCGGCAAAGGCGATCGACGCGAAGCCGTCGAGCGTTGACTTGAGCGCGAGCTGGTCGAAGCCTTGCCCCGTGCCGTCTTGGAACGCTCCGAGAATGGCCAGCGGCCCGATCGCGAACACGAGCGACGCGTCGACAAAGCCGTTGATGAACTTCTCGCGGGCGGTAATGGCGAGAGGAGCATCCACCAGAAAATCGGCGGTCGGCGGTTCGGCAGTCGTGGGGGTGTCTGGCGTGGGGGTGTCTGACGTGGTGTTTGCGGGGGTTTCGGATGCTGCGCTGCGGCCGCGACGCGTCAGCCGGTCTTGCAGCCAGCCTCCGAAGTTCTCGAGGCGCGACTCGAGCCCAACGAGCGAGCCGACAATACTGCCGATGAGCAGGGCCCCGATGACGACGAGCAGCGTGCCCCCCGCGCCGACCGCGCCCACGAAGTCAGAGTCGGTGAGCGACACCAGGTTGAGCCCGCCGAGCACGATGGTGATGAGCCCCAGAGCGTCGGTGACGACGCGGTTGGTTCGCTCGGGCAGGCGATTACCGATGAGCACGCCGATGGCGGTGCCGACCACGATGGTGGTGATGTTGAGCAGGGTACCGAGTCCGACGATCACCGCTCTAGGTTATTCGGCCCCAAACGTGCTTCTGCACGCGATAGTGTCCCGACACGAAACTTTGTGAACGAAAGGCAACCACTCATGGCCATAGTGTGCCGCACCGGTTCTGTCACCCGTGCTGACCAGACGCAGACTCCGCTCGAGCTTCCGCTGGCCGATCCGCTCGGCGCCGACATCGCCACCACCTACCTCTAGGTGTTCTCTGGCAAGGCGAGCTCGCTCGACGTAGGCATCTGGGAGACCGACCCCGGGCGTTCGCGGTGGGAGTTCAGCGAGAGCGGCGAAGTCATTTACGTCATCTCGGGCCGCATGACGGTGACCGAAGACGGTAAGGAGCCCATCGAGGTTCAGCCGGGCGACCTCGTCGTCTTTCCCGTGGGTTGGATGGGCTTCTGGGAGGTCACCGAACCCCTCAAGAAGGTCTACGTCATCTTCGAATGACGGATGCTGCCCCGCAGTTGCGTGACGGCCGTCGGTTGGGCCGGCCGCGCGCCACGCTCACTCGGCGCCTTTGCCCGCAGTATTGACCGATCTCCGATCTCATTCTCGACGAATATCTCATTTCATTACTGACCAAATTCGGATTTGAGCGCGCGTGACCGATAGACTCTTGTCATGACCACCTACCGCCCTCGGGTCGTCGATGTCGAACTCACGCAGAGGCTGCGCGTCAATGGGGCCGTGCTCATCGATGGGCCAAAGGCCGTAGGCAAGACCGAGACGGCAACCCAAGCGTCGAAAACTGTGCACCGTATGGATGTCGATCGCAACGCCCGCGCGGCACTTGATGTGAACCCACAGCAACTCTTCGACCATCCGACGCCGATCTTGTTCGATGAATGGCAAGAGACCCCCGATCTCTGGAACCTCGTTCGTCGTGCAGTGGACGATCACGACGACAAGGGTCTGTACTTGCTCACCGGATCGGCGCGGCCTCGCGATGACGCTCGCATGCACTCGGGTGCGGGAAGGATCGGGCGACTGCGCATGCGCCCGATGTCTCTGTTCGAATCGGGCCATTCGACGGGGGATGTGAGTCTCGCGGCTCTTCTTGACGGTGCGGACGACATCGAAGGCAAGCCGGCATCGCTCACCGTTCCTGACATCATCGAGCGCATCGTTGTCGGCGGTTGGCCTGAGACCGTCGGTATGGCTGAGCATGACGCTCGAACCTGGATGGGCGACTACCTGCGCACTGTGGCGGAGGTGGACGTGCCGGCGATGGGTACGCGTCGGAATCCGGGCAACATCGTTCGCTTGCTGACGTCCCTGGCGCGAGTCGTCGGGGGTGCGATCAACCGCACTGTCACCGCGATCGAGGTCGGCGGCACGCGCGGGCCGATCGATGATCGAACTCTGGGCAACTATCTCGATGCACTTGATCGACTGATGCTGGTTGAGAACCTGCCGCCGTGGGTATCCCACATGCGGTCGCGAACTCGACTCCGCACCACCCCGGTACATCACTTTGTCGACCCGTCGATCGGGCCGGCGGCTCTGGGTGTCGGAACCGCCGATCTGCTGAGTGACCTTGAAGCGACGGGTTTCCACTTCGAGTCGCT
>JBBRWT010000203.1:0-2662 GCA_038249035.1 Actinomycetales bacterium | reverse complement strand
ACGAAGTAGGGGGAACAGATCTGAATCTGCTCTTGCGCGGCATAGACGAGCGAGTTGAACAGCCGCAGGTTGTTCTCGCCCTCGAACGCCGGCCCACTCGGCACCACTTGCGCATCGAGCACGTTTCCGGGGTCGATCTCGAGCGGGATCACCGTCTCGCGCAACAGTAGTTCGTCGGTTTCGCTGTACCAGTCAGTAGCGAAGAGCGCCTCGATGCCCGCCACAATCGGCCCATCGAAACGCACCATGAGTTCTTTCCAGGCAAGGCGGGAGCCATCGCGACGCTGGCCGCGCTTGTATCCGCGCTCGATAAGATTTTGAGAACCCGTGAACGCAGTCGAGCCGTCGACGATGAGGAACTTGCGGTGGTTTCGCAGGTCGGGTCGTTGCCAGCCCCGACGAAACAGTCGAACGGGGAGCATCGGATGGTGCTGTGCACCGATCGCATCCAGTCGTCGGCGCATCCGTCGGTATCCCGGCACGCGGAGGGACGCTAAGTGGTCGTAGAGCACGCGTACGGTGACTCCCCGTGCAGTCGCTTCGCTCAACGCCGTGAAGAACTGCTCCGTCTCGTTATCCACCGACATGATGTAGAACTCGACGTGCACACTTCGCGTGGCAGAGCGCACGGTGTCGGTCATGGCCGAGATTGAACCCGTGTAGTCGGTAAAGAGTTGAGCAGTGTTGCCGCCGACGAGCGGCATGGCCCCCAAGTGCCGATTGAGCTCAACGATCGGTTCGAGCCACGGCGGCCACGGAGCATCCTTGCTGACGCGATCCATTCCCTCGGTGGTCTCGATGATGTACCTGTTGATCTCATCTTGCTGATCCCGGCGTCGCTTGGGCAGGCGCCGAGAGCCGAACATCAGAAAGGTCAGGAATCCGATGAGCGGCAGAATGTAGATGAGCAGCAGCCACGCGAGCGCGCTCTGCGGGCGCCGATTGCGCGGAACCACCGCGAGCGACACCAGCGCGATTGTGACGATCGTGGCGACCAGCAAGATCGTCACGATCAGCACGATCCACTCGCCAGCCCCGCTGGTCACGCCGTCGTCGGTCATGGGCAGCGTTTAGCGAAAGTTCATGAACTGCAGCGCCACATCCAGATCCTTGCCCTTCAGCAGCGCCATCGTCGCCTGAAGGTCGTCGCGGCTCTTCGACTGCACGCGCAATTCGTCGCCCTGGATCTGGCTCTTGACGCTCTTCGGCCCCTCGTCACGAATGATCTTGGCGATCTTCTTCGCGTCGTCACTTGCGATGCCGTTCTTGAGCCCCACCTCGATGCGAAACTCTTTGCCGCTGGGGTAGGGCTCACTCGTGTCGAGACTGCGAATGCCAATGCCGCGCTTGATCATCTTCGACTCGAGCACCTCGAGCACGGCCTTCACGCGATCTTCAGCGCTGGCCTTGAGCAGCAGCTTCTCGCCGCTCCACTCGATCGATGCGCCGACGCCCTTGAAGTCGTAGCGTTGCGCCACTTCTTTCTGCGCCTGGTTGACGGCGTTGTCCGCCTCCATCTTGTCGACCTTGCTCACGATGTCGAATGAAGAATCAGCCATGCGCCCATGTTAGCGAGGCCCGCTTCAGCGAGAGCCGAGGTTGCCCTGATTGGCTGGGTCCATGCAGTCACGACCACTCGTTCCGCTCTTCCTCGGGCTGCTGCTCGGGGTCGCCGTGGTGGGCGGCTTTATCGCAGTGCTCTTGGTTCCGCGGGCCCTCGACGCGGTTCCGGATGCTGAATCTCCGACCGCCGCCGCCTCACCCCCGCGCTGGGTTGCGCCCGCCGCTCTGCCGCCGTTGGCCGATGCGTCGACCCGCGCGGGGGTCGCGGGCCTGGTCGACCCGGCTTGGGTCACCGCCGTGGCTGCGGAGTTGGGAATCCCCGAGCGGGCGCTAGCCGCCTACGCGGGTGCCGCCATCGCCAAGCACGCCGAGCGCCCTGACTGCCTACTCGGGTGGAACACGCTCGCTGGTATTGGGTGGGTCGAGTCGCGGCACGGTAGCTACGGCGGAGCATCCATCGCCGACGACGGAACCGTCAGCCCGCCGATCTTCGGCATTTCGCTCGACGGTTCCACCACGGCACTCATCGTAGACACCGATGGTGGCGAGTTCGACGGCGACACCGAGTTCGACCGCGCGATGGGGCCAATGCAATTCATTCCGGGCAGCTGGGCCAACTGGTACATCGACGCGAGCGGCGACGGGGTCGCCGACCCTCACAACATCGACGACTCGGCGCTCGCCGCCGCCAACTACCTGTGCCGGGCGGTTCCGACGCTCGGCGATGAGCAGTCGTGGCGAGTCGGAATCGCAGCCTACAACGCCGACGGTGCGTACCTCGACGCGGTCGCTACCGCCTCGGCGCGGTACGCATCGGCGACCATGGCGGCCCCGTAGCACCCGTGGTTCCGCGAGGGCGCGCGCTCTTGTATTCTTGTCGAGCGTCTTCGGTTGGTGACTACATCGGGCGGGTGCGCACCTGGCGAGTTACCCAAGCGGCCAAAGGGATCTGACTGTAAATCAGACTGCTCAGCATTCGGGGGTTCGAATCCCTCACTCGCCACCACACCAGCCACCGATGCGGCGGCGGATACTGTTCTCATGCGATTCCCCACCACGTTGCGCTGGTTTCTGTGGGTGCTCGCGACCGGCGTAGTTT
>JBBRWT010000202.1:0-2687 GCA_038249035.1 Actinomycetales bacterium | reverse complement strand
GTGGGCGACCGCAGCGCGAACGCGCTGAAGAAGGCGTTCGGGATGCTCACCGTGGGCGATCTGCTCACCCACTATCCGCGGCGCTACGCCCGGCGCGGCGAGCTCACGGCGCTGAGCGAGCTGACGGTCAACGAGAGTGTGACCATCGTTGCCGAGGTGCTCGGAGCCAAAGAACGCACCATGCGCGACCGCGAGGGCAGCATTCTCGAGGTGTCGATCGGCGATGGTCGGGGCATCCTGACCCTCACGTTCTTCAATCAGGTGTGGCGCAAGAACGAGCTGACAAAAGGGCGGCGGGGCATTTTTGCGGGCAAGGTCGGCGAGTACCGCGGCGTGCGGCAGCTGGCGCACCCCGACTACGAGTTGTTCGAGGCCGGTGACGAGCGCGACAGCGGGCCGAATGCGCAGAAGTGGGCGATGCAGCCGATTCCGATCTACCCGGCGACGTCGACGGTCGCCAGTTGGCAGATTGCGAAGGCGCTCGGGGTCATACTCGATACGCTTCCGGCACTCGATGACCCCGTGCCGGCCGACCTACGTGCCGAACGTCACCTGCTTGACCTGGCGCAGGCTTACCAGTTCATCCACCGGCCAGAGGATGACGGGCAGTGGCGGCGCGCGCGCGACACCCTGCGCTTTCACGAGGCTTTTCTCTTGCAGGCCGCCCTGTTGCAGCAGCGTGCGGTGTTGCGGCAACAGCCCGCGACGGCTCGGGTTCCGGGCGCCGAGCTCGAAGGGTTCGACGCCCAGTTGCCGTGGACGCTGACCGACGACCAGCAGCTGGTGGGTGACGAGATTGCCCGCGACCTCGCGGCACCCGTGCCGATGAACCGGCTCGTGCAAGGCGAGGTGGGCTCGGGCAAGACCCTCGTCGCCGTGCGCGCCATGTTGACGGTTGCCCAGAGTGGCGGGCAGTCAGCCTTGCTTGCACCCACCGAAGTGCTGGCCGCGCAGCACTTGCGCAGCATTGTGGCCGTGCTCGGGCCCGACCGTGCTGCACGAGTGCGGCCCGTGCTGTTGACCGGGCAACTGTCGACGGCCGAGCGGCGCACAGCGTTGCTCGCGATCGCGAGCGGCGCATCGCGCATCGTTGTGGGTACCCACGCCCTTCTCGGCGACAAGGTGCAGTTCGCCGACCTGGGGCTCGTGGTGGTCGACGAGCAGCACCGTTTCGGTGTCGAACAGCGCGAGAGCCTGCGCCGCAAGGGGGCGGTGCCGCCGCATGTGCTCGTGCTCACGGCCACTCCGATTCCGCGCACGGTCGCGATGACGGTGTTTGGTGACCTCGACGTGTCGACGATTGCCATGTTGCCCGCGGGGCGCATTCCCATCGTCAGCCACGTCGTTCCCCTCGCTGACAAGCCCGGCTGGGTCGACCGAGTCTGGCAGCGCCTCGGCGAAGAGCTCGCCGAGGGCCGTCAAGGCTTCGTGGTGGTGCCCGCGATCGACCCCACGACGAGTGAAGACGATCCGGATGCACTCGTCGATGACGCCCCGACCGCGGGCGCGGCCGCCGACAGCGTGGATGCCCCGCCTCGCCCACCCGCAACTGTCACCGAGCTGACGCCCCTGCTGCAATCGCATCCCGCGCTCGTCGGGCGCCGAGTCGAGCCGCTGCACGGCCGCATGTCGACCGAGCAGAAAGACGCGACGATGCAGGCCTTCTCGCGCGGCGAGATCGACGTGCTGGTGGCCACGACGGTGATCGAGGTAGGCGTCGACGTGCCCAACGCCTCGACCATGGTCGTGGCCGACGCCGACCGGTTCGGCGTGAGCCAGTTGCACCAACTCCGCGGCCGCGTGGGGCGCGGCAGCGTGCCCGGGCTGTGCTTGTTCATCACCGCCGCGCAGCAGGGCAGCCTGGCGCGCGAGCGAGTCGAGGCGGTCGCTGCAACACTCGACGGTTTTGAGCTCGCGCAGATCGACCTCGAACTGCGGCGCGAAGGTGACGTGCTCGGCTCGAACCAGAGCGGCGGGCGCTCGAGCCTGCGACTGCTGCGGGTGGTCACCGACGGCGACCTGATCCTCGAGGCGCGCCAGGCGGCGGCCGAGGTTCTCGAGGGCGATGCAACGTTGAGCGAGCATCCTGCGCTGAAAGCGGCCCTCGCGCGTCGACTCGATGAGTCAGAGCGCGACTTCTTGGCGAAGAACTAACGTGGCGTCGATTCGGCGTAGACCGAGGTGCGGGGCAGACTAGGACAATGAGGGTCATCTCGTACAACCTGCGTAAGCACGCTGCTCGGGGCGAGCTCGAGAAACTCGTCGAGACCCACTCGCCGAATCTGCTCTGCTTGCAAGAAGTTGACACCGATGACCTGCCCCGTGAGATCGGCCGACTTCACTTGGCCGACGCGACGCGCCTCAACCGGCTGGGGCTCGCGATCTTCTACGACCGAGAGCGTTTTGACGCGCTGAGTACCCAGGCCTTCGCGTTGAAAAGGTCACTGCACGACGTCATTGCGAAGCCCGCCCTCGAACGACTGCTCGGCACTCATCTCATCGACCGCAAACATGACCGTGAACTGGTGGTCGGCTGTTTTCATGCCGCGCCGCTGACGGCGTTGAACTCGCTGCGCCGCACCCAGATTCGCGCGGCGCATGAGGCGCTCGACAGCTTCGGTGCGCACTTGCCCACACTGATGGTGGGCGACTTCAACTACCCGCTGTTCAAAGATCACCTGTCGACG
>JBBRWT010000201.1:0-2853 GCA_038249035.1 Actinomycetales bacterium | reverse complement strand
GCTGGTGACTTTCTGCTACCGCGCGATGCGAGCATCCCGCTTGTGATGGTCGCCGGCGGTATTGGCGTGACTCCATTCGCGAGCCAGCTGGCGAGCCTCGGTGCCCGCAGTGAGCATCGCGATGTGGTCGTGATCATCGTGTCGTCGAACCCAGGCGAGGTGCTGTATCGCGACAAGCTCGAGAGCGCGGGAGTACGTATCGTCGAACTGACGGCAGATCAGTTGACGACGGATGCCCTGCTCGAGGCCATCCCCGACCTCGCCGCCCGGCGCGGCTACGTCTCGGGGGCGCCGTCAATCGTGGCCGCGGCTCGCACGGCGCTACGTCGGGCCGGAGTTCGGCGCGTGCTCACCGACTACTTCGCCGGGTACTGAGCCGACTCAGGCGCAGCCTCGCGGCGGGCCTCTCGGCTTGGCGTCAGGGGTGCGTCAAGCCCCGGTACGGGGGCCGCTCCTGCGCGCACCGCGCGCAAAGCGCCGACAATCGCAATGAGGTCAACGACCTCCTGTAGCGCGGCGCCCGCGATCGCCGGAAGCAGGCCGACCGCCGCAACAAGCATGAGCCCGACCGAGATCACGATTCCGAGCCAAATACTTTGCAGCGCGATCTGCACTGTGCGGTGGCCAATCGCAACCGCGTGGGCCACACGGGAGATGTCGTCCAGCAGAATCACGATGTCAGCGGATTCGCTCGCCGCCGTGGAACCCTTCGCACCCATCGCGATGCCGACATCGGCAACAGCGAGCACGGGAGCGTCGTTGACACCGTCGCCGACCATGATGACCGGCCGAGGAGTGGCCTCGCGCACGATGCGCACCTTGTCGTCGGGCAGGCACTCGGCGTGCAGTTCACTGATGCCGAGACCCTCGGCGATCGGGCGTGCGGTGGCCTCGACATCGCCGGTGACCATGAAGACACGGGTGACCCCCAGGGCCTCCAACGCATCGAGGGTGGCGCGCGCGTCCGGGCGCACCTCGTCACGCAAGCTCACACTGCCCGCAAAGCGCCCGTCGACGGATGCGTAGACCACAGCTTCTCCGCTGGTGGTCTCACGCCGCTGCAGATCGGGGGCATACCCGGCCACGAACGCGGGCTTGCCGACGACAACCACGCGCCCGTCAACGGTCGCCTGAACGCCGTGCGTGGCCACCTCGCGCGCATCCGGTGCCTCGCCGAGATGCAACCCGCGATCGACCGCCGCCTGTTGCAGTGACGCGGCGAGTACGTGCGACGAGTACCGTTCGGCAGAGCCGATGAGGCGCAGCAGCTCGTTCTCATCGAGCCACGGTTCAGCGTGCACTCCCACGAGTTCTGGGCGCCCCGTCGTGAGCGTGCCCGTCTTGTCGAACGCGACCGTGCGAGCACGGGCGAGTTTCTCGAGTGAGCCGGCGTTCTTCATCACAATGCCACGCTTGGCCGCACTGCTCATGCCGCCCATAAAGGCCACCGGAGCCGCAATGAGCAAAGGGCACGGGGTCGCCACGACGAGCACCTCGGCGAAGCGCACTGGGTCGCCGCTGAGAGCCCAGGCGATACCCGCGATAGCGAGCGACACCGCGGTGAAGGGCAGGGCGTAGCGGTCGGCCAACCGCACGAGCGGGGCCTTGCTGTTCGACGCCTCGCGCACGAGCTCGACAATGCGCTGATACTGCGAGTCGGCAGCGGCAGCGGTCGCCACGATTTCGACGGCGGCTGGGCCATTGACAGATCCGCTCATGACGACGTCGCCGGCGGTCTTGTCGACCGGCAGGCTCTCGCCCGTGAGCGACGACTCGTTGAACGACCCGTCAGCCGTCACGAGCTCGGCATCTACCGGCACGATCTCCGAGGGGCGCACGAGCAGTCGATCGCCCGGGCGTACCGCTTCTGCCGCAATGTCGGTGAGGTCACCGTTCGCTTCGATGCGGTGTGCCTGCTGCGGCACTTGGTCGAGCAGCGACCGCAGTTCTCGCTGCGCACGCCCCGCGGCAGCAACCTCAAGAGCCTCCCCCCCGGTGAGCATCAGCACGATGACCACGCTTGCCCAGTATTCGCCGACCACGACGGTGCTCACGATCGCCGTCACCGCGAGAATGTCGAGCCCGAACTGTCGCGAGATCAGACTGCGCACCATGCTGACGGCCTCGACACCCGCGATGACGATCGCGTAGATCGAGATTGTCCATTGGGCGGCCGGTTCGAAGCCTGCCGCCCACAGTGCGAGGCCGACCGAGCCGACGACGATCGTGAGGGCGACGAGGGGAAAACGGCGTATCGCGGCAATAAGGCGGGTCACACTCTTAGGTCTAGCGCGTGCTGACGATGCGCACCAGGGTCTCTCGGCCTGAGGATTGACCGTTCGAGCCCCTCGCGACGTCTGGCGAGCGCCAGAAGGCGGGTCGCCCCCCAGACTTACGCCGAAGGGGCCAGTGCCTCCAAAGACGCGAGTGCCTCGCGTCCGCCCACGAGGTATGCGCGCCAGCCAGCATTGTGCTCAGCCCGCACCGCGAATGCGGCTCCCCACCGGTCAGCCAGGGGTGGCAGCGAGCCAATGCGTTCGGCGCGCAGAGCATCACCCAGCGCGGCGACGGCCCCCTCGTGGTACTTGACGGCGGGCAGGCGCTCGCGGGCGAGCGTGCACAGCGCGTCGCCTGCGGCCGCGCCATTCAGCGCGTCAATTCTTGCTACACGAGTGGCCTCGATGCGCGCGAGTCGATCCATGGTGATGCTCTATCCGCAGGTGCACCGCTGCATCTGTGGTACACCCTCGAGCGCGTCCTCGATGTGTTGGCCGCAACCAGCCCAGGTCGTTTTGCCGCAGGATGCGCAGCGTGCCGGTGAACACATGGCGGAGCCTTTCACTCAAAGGGTGG
>JBBRWT010000200.1:0-2854 GCA_038249035.1 Actinomycetales bacterium | reverse complement strand
TGATGACAATGCGGCCGGCGTGTTCTATCGCATGACCCCACCGGAAGCCGGAGACCGCGGCAACCGCGTCGCGATCGAATCGGATCAGTCGACCGTCGGCACCGTCGACCTGCCGCCGGAGCTAGCCCCGTTCACCGAGCACAGGGACTTCATTCGCGAGGGGATGCCCGCCTCAGTGCGTGTCGGCGCCAGCCATGGCGGCTCGCACCCCTACCTGGTGCACGAGTTCATCTCCAGCATCGTCACCGACCGTACCCCGCAGATCGACGCTCGTCGGGCCGCCACCTGGACGGAGCCAGGAATCGTCGCCCACCAATCAGCTCTCGCGAACGGCGCACCTCTGACCGTGCCCGACTACCGCCGCTGAACGGCCCTGCCGCATCAGCGGTCGCAGCCGCCCGACTTGTCGGCGCGCGAACCCGGCACGTTGAGGTCGCGCAAGCCCTTGTAGGCATACGGGTCCTCCCCCGCGACCATCACGATGTCGCGGAAGTCGTACTCAGCGAAGTATCGGCCCCCGGCGTTCTGCCACGGCAGCAGCGACTCGGCGCTCATGTAGTGGTTGACGAGCGCTCGACGGTATCCGTGCTTGCCCGAGTTCTCGAGCGAGCGGTGCAGCAGGTACCCGTTGAAGAACAGCGCGGCCCCCGCAGGAACCTCGACCGCGACGGCATCGTCATCCGTGTAAGGAAACCCGAAGGCCTCATCGGTGCAGTCGAAGCGCTCGTCGGTCTGCTCGCGGTCTGGGTAGAGCACGCCGCGCGACTGCGAGCCGGGCAGCACCCACAGGCAGCCGTTCTCGGTCGTGGCGTCGTCGAGGGCGATCCATACCCCGGCGAGCGAGCGGTCGCGCGTCGGAATGAAGTGCTCGTCTTGATGCCAGGCCTGCCCCGGCTTGCCCTCGCTCTTGATGAACAGCATCGACTGCATGGCCTTCACGTTCGGGCCGATCACCCGCGTGAGTCCTTCGACCATCCGAGGGTGCTGCATGATCTGCCGGGCGACTTCGCTGATCTTGTGCGGGTGGTGGATGCACAGGTACTGCCGCAGCAC
The DNA here is from genome assembly GCA_038249035.1 of Actinomycetales bacterium. Classification (GTDB taxonomy): domain Bacteria; phylum Actinomycetota; class Actinomycetes; order Actinomycetales; family Microbacteriaceae; genus Microcella. Next base: position 1,801 of record JBBRWT010000200.1, on the reverse strand, counting down.
GTCGGCGTCGCTCTGCCCAGGGTGAGCATCCACCGCCGCCTCGTCGGGGTTCAGGCCTGCTCGGCAGATGCGCAGGGCTTCGGAGTTGACCTCGGCCACCTCGGCGGGCGCCAGGGCGCCGCGCAGAATCGCGTAGCCGTCGCGGGCGTACTGGGCGACGAAAGCGTCGTCAACGGTGTCGTGCATGACGAGTGATTCGTGAACGGCAGTGTTCATGCATAGATCATACCTAAAGCGTTTTCTTCGGCGAGAGGTACTGCCAGAAACTGCCTATTGCCCCAGCGTTCGTGCGACGGGATGCTCTCTCCATGCCCCGCCGCCTGCTTACGATCGCTGCCCTCGCCGTCCTCGGCCTCACGGGGTGCGCCCCGCCCGCTCCCACCACGTCACCGACCGCGGCGCCCGCTGCCGAGGCGCCCTCCAGCACGCCGACGCCAGAGCCGGTCGCGGCGGTGCCCGCTGAGCTGGTCGTGCGTGGCGCTGGCGTCGAGCTGTACGACTCGGAGGGCACACTCGTGGGCTCGTTCGTGTGGGCAGATGAGACCGAAGACGCCCTCGACGTGCTCGAGCTCGCGTTCGGCCCGGCCCCCGTGCCGGGCACGCGCACGGGTGACGGCACGCACTTCGCCAACTACGACAGCTACGACTTCGGAGGGTTTCTCTACTTCACCGCGACGAATCTCGAGAAGCCGCGCAACGAGTACTTCCTGCCGTCGAGCGTGCAGCTCGACATCAGCGCGCCCGTCAACGGCGTGAGCATTCGAACGCTCGACGGGTTCTCGGTGGGCGGCACTCTTGCCGAGGTGCTTGCCGCTTCACCCTCGCTGACCACCCCAGCCCAGCTCGGAACCGCGTATCTGTTCGACGCCGTTGATCCGTCGAAGATTCCACTGCTCGACGACTTCACCGACATGGTGGCTGTCGTCGTCGACATCAATGACGAGATCACCCAGATACTGGCGCCGGTTCAGTCTCGCCAACTGTTCTGACGCGGGCAGAAGCGGCGCGATGACACTCCATCGCTAGTTCTGCGGGAAGCCCAGGTTGATGCCGCCGTGGCTCGGGTCGAGCCAGCGTGACGTGATGGCCTTCTCGCGAGTGAAGAACGGAATCGCCTGCGTGCCATATGCCTTGGCGTCGCCGAACAGCGAGTTCTTCCAGCCGCCGAACGAGTAGTAGCCGACGGGCACCGGAATCGGCACGTTGATGCCGACCATGCCCACGGTCACTTCGTTTTGGAACCGCCGTGCGGCGCCGCCGTCGTTCGTGAAGATCGCGGTGCCGTTGCCGTACTGCGAGGCGTTAATCAACGCCAGGCCATCGTCATAACTCTTGACGCGCACGACCGAGAGCACGGGGCCGAAGATCTCTTCGGTGTACACCTTCGAGCTCGTCGGCACCTTATCGATGAGAGTGGGGCCGAGCCAGAAGCCATTGGCGTCGCCGTCAATCTCAATACCGCGGCCGTCGACGACGATCTCGGCGCCGTCCATCTCAGCGATCTCGAGGTAGCTCGCGACCTTGTCGCGGTGCACCTGGGTGATGAGCGGCCCCATGTCGCAGTTGCGCGTGCCGTCGCCCACCTTCAGGCCGCTCATGCGCGACTGAATCTTGGCGATCAGCTCGTCGGCCACCGGCTCGACGGCCACGATTACCGAGATAGCCATGCAGCGCTCGCCCGCCGAACCGAAGCCCGCGTTAACAGCCGAGTCGGCCACGAGGTCGAGATCGGCGTCGGGCAGCACGAGCATGTGGTTCTTGGCACCGCCGAGGGCCTGCACGCGCTTGCCGTGCTTCGAGG
>JBBRWT010000199.1:0-2887 GCA_038249035.1 Actinomycetales bacterium | reverse complement strand
GTTCGGGATGCTCGCTCGCGATCGCGCGCTGACAGGTTCTGCATCTCCGTTTGACGGTGCCCCTTGCGGGCAGACCAGCCTCGGCTAGACTCGCTGTACTCGTTCGTATCCGAATGAATCGCGACAGCAAGGGAGCCGCCCGCGTGCAGACTGCAGCGCACCAGGTCGAACTGGCCGGACTGAACGTCGACACGCGCCACTTCATCGGCGGCGAGCGCGTTGCAAGCGTGAACGCTGACGGCAACCCCGCAACCTTCGAGAGCGTGTCACCCATCGATGGCGCCGTACTCGCGCACATCTCGCGCGGCGGTGCTGTCGAGGCGGATGCGGCCGTTGCTGCGGCGCGCGCAGCCTTTCCCGCCTGGCGCGACCTCGGCCCCCGTGGTCGCGGCGACATCTTGCACCGACTGGCTGACCTCGTCGAGGCCAACGTCGAGCAACTTGCCCAACTCGAGACCCTCGACAACGGTTCGCTACTGCGTAGCCACCGCCGCGGCGTCATGCCGCGCGTCGCCATGAACATTCGCTTCTTCGCCGACTGGGCGATCAATGAGCTTGCTCACCCCGTGTGGCAGACCCGCGGGCACGACAACGTCGTGAGCTGGGATCCGAGCGGGGTTGCCGCGATCATCACTCCCTGGAACGCCCCGCTCATGCTCGCCACCTGGCGCATCGGCCCGGCGCTCGCGGCCGGCGACACCGTTGTGCTCAAGCCCGCCGAGTGGACTCCGTTGAGCGCCAGCTACTTCGCCGACCTGTGTGCCCTGGCTGGGATGCCCGCCGGAGTCTTCAACGTCGTGCAGGGCTTCGGGGCTGAGGTCGGCGCGGCCCTGGTCGCGCATCCGGGAATCGCTCGCATCGCGTTCACCGGCTCGGTGCCGACGGCCAAGTCGATCGCCCGTGCGGCCGCCGAGAACCTCACCCCGATGAGCTTTGAGCTCGGGGGCAAGAGCCCGCTCATCGTGACCGACGACGCTGACCTTGACCTCGCCGTCGAGATCGCGATCGAGCAGTACGACAACGCCGGGCAGGTGTGCCTCTCGGGCACGCGGTTGCTCGTGCACGAAGACATCGCCGAGGCCTTCGCTGCTCAGTTCGCCGAGAAAGCCGCCGCCATCGTGCAGGGCGACCCGCGCGACGAGGCGACGCAGATCGGCCCGCAGATTCACCAGGTGCACCTCGACCGGGTCAACGCGTTTGTCGAGCGCGCGCAGGCCGAGGGTGCCCGCGTCGTCATTGGTGGCGGGCCGAACGACGACCTCGGCGGGCTGTACTACCGCCCGACCCTGCTGGCCGACGCGGCCCCCGGCAGCGAGATTCTGACAGCCGAGGTGTTCGGCCCCGTGCTCACGATGCAGACCTTCGCGACCGACGAGGAAGCCGTCGAGGTTGCCAACAACACCGAGTTCGGGCTCGCCGCCGTGGTCGTCTGCGGCAATCGCGAGCGCTCCGAACGGCTCACGAAGAACCTGGTCGCCGGCACGATTTGGGTCAACTGCTTCTTCGTTCGCGACCTGGCTGCGCCATTCGGCGGCAGTAAGAAGTCGGGTATCGGGCGCGAGGGCGGCGTGTGGTCATTCGACTTCTACGCCGACGTCAAGAACACCGTGTACGCACCCTCTGGGTGGAAGGAGTAGGTCATGGGCAAGGTAGTCGGAGCCGCGATGCTCGCGCACGTACCCACCATCATGTTGCCGCAAGACGTGCGGTACGACATGAACGAGGGCAAAGAGATCAGCCTCGTGCCCGGCCTCAAACGCTTTCGCGCAGAGGTCATGGAGACCCTCGACTACGACACTGTCGTCGTGCTCGACTCGCACTGGGCCACGACGGTCGAGTTCGTCATCAGCGCGCAGGCCGAACGCAGCGGCCTGTTCACGAGCGAAGAGCTACCGCGCGGGATGTCGCAAATTCCGTACGCCTTCAAGGGTGACCCCGAACTCGCGAACGCCGTGGCCAACTACGACGAGAAGAACGGCACCTGGGTCACTCCCATCAGCGACCCGCACCTGCCGATCTTCTACGCGACTGTGAACCTGTGGCACTACCTCGGCCGTGGTCTTGACAAGCGCTGGGTGAGCCTCTCGGTGTGCCAAACGGCGACGACCGAAGACTTCTTGCGTGCCGGGCGCGCACTCGGCGAGGCCATTCGCGACAGCGACCGCAAGGTGCTGTTGCTCGCGTCGGGCGCGCTCTCCCACACGTTCCACAAGCTGCGCGACCTGCGCAAGCACGAAGCGAGCGACCCGATTCACATCTTCAGCCCTGAGGCCCGCGAGGCCGACCTCGAGCGTCTGGAGTGGATGAAGGCGGGCGACCACAAGCGCATCCTCGACACCATGCCCGAGTTCAAGAAGTACAAGCCCGAAGCGAACTTCAGCCACTGGCTGCAGATGGCGGGTGCCACCGGCGAAGAGGCCAACACGGCGCGCGGCGTTCTGTACTCCGAGTACGAGAACTCGATCGGCACGGGCCAAGTGCACGTGTACTTCGCCGAGCCGGAGGGCGGGTTTCCTTTGCCGAAAGACGTCACGCTCTCGCGCGAGGATTCTGTTGAGGTCGGGGCCGCTGCGGTGGGCGCGGCATGACCGAGTACCGGCGCATTCTGCTCGACGGCTCAGCCGTGCAGGTGGTGCGGCACGGTGACGAGCTGCGAGCATCCGATGGCCGAACGATCGGCGTCGACGAGGCGGTGCACCTGCCGCCCAGCGAGCCGACGAAGATCATCGCCGTGCACTTGAACTACCCGAGCCGCAGCGACGAGTTCATGACGAAGCTGCCGCCCGCACCGACCTACTTTCACAAACCCATCACGGCGCTCAACAGCCATCGCGGGGCCGTCGTGCGGCCGGCGGGCTGCCAGTGGCTCAACTACGAAGGCGAGATC
>JBBRWT010000198.1:0-2887 GCA_038249035.1 Actinomycetales bacterium | reverse complement strand
GGCGCAGGTAGCGGCGCAGGGCCGACTCGCGCTTCAGCTCGACGATCGCGTTGGGGCCGTACTGCAGCCGGTGTGCAGTGGCCTCGGCCTCGGTCAGCCCGTCGCGCGACGTCTCGAACTCGGCGAGCACGCGCTCAACAGAGAGTCGATACGCTTCGGCGTTCGTGGTGGGAGGATTCGCGAGTTGTGTCATCAGCTCACAGCGATGACACCCATCATGCCGTTGTCTTCGTGATCGAGAATATGGCAGTGGTAGACGGTTATGCCGGTGATGTTCTCGAAGGCGATGCGCACCCGTGTCTGACTGCCGGCGGGCACGTTCACGACGTCCTGCCAGGTCGGTGTCTCGAGGGCTCGGCTGCCAATTTCGATGACCTGCATGGGCCAGACGTGCAGGTGAAAGGGATGATCCATTGGGCTCGTGTTGACGATGGTCCACTCTTCGATCGAGCCGGCGGCGACAAATTGGTCGACACGCGCGGCATCGAATTCGCGCCCATCGATGGTGAACGCCATCATCGAGCCGCCCCGGTGTGAACCGTCCCCGTTCGCCCCGCTCATCCCTGCCCCACCCATCGCGAGGGTAAGCGTTCGGGTGCCGTCGAGCGGCTGATCGCGAAGGTCTCGTGGTTCAGAGTGCGGTGCGCTCGGCGGCGGAGCAGCGTCAGTGCCCGCGACGGTCAGGGTGGTGAGGATCACGGCGCCACCGCGCGATGCGGTGCCGCCGAACATGCCCCCGGGCGTACCTCGATCGACGGGCTGCGCTATCAGCTCAGAGCTACCCGCCACCATGGTGACGAGAACGTCGGCCCGGTTTCCGGGCATCAACGACAGGGAATCGACATCGCGGGGCGAACGAAACCGGCCCGAGTCGTTGCCGAGAAGTTGCATGAGCTGGCCGTTGAGTCGCAGGTCGAGGTAGCGCGAGGTGCAGGCGTTGATGATGCGCCACCGCTCGCGGTCTCCCGGCTGCGCACTCATGGTCGCGTTGACCTGACCGTTCAGTAGCAGGATCGCGCCTTCGCGCCCGCTCATCCTGTCCATCGGGGTTGCCACCTCGATGCCGCCGGAGCTATCAACGGTGATGTCTGAAACGATCAAGATGCGCTCGGTCGTTGCCGGAATCGGCGTCCTGTCTTCGACGATGATCGCCCCGTAGAGACCGCCGAAAACCTGATCGGCCGCCACGCCGTGGTGATGCGGGTGGTACCAGAATGCCCCGGGCGGATGGCTGGCGGGAATCTTGTAGAAATAGTCGGCGGTCGTGCCCGCGTCGATGCGGCGAAACACGTTGTCGCTGTTCCCGTCGGGCGACACGAGAAGTCCGTGGGTATGCAGATTGGTCGGGTCGCCGAGATGGTTCTCGAGCGTCAGCACCACCGTGTCGCCCGGCTGCACGACGAGCGTCGGCCCCGGAAGCGAACCGTTGTATGTCAAGGCATTGACCGTCGTACCGCCGATTGTGACAGGGGATCGGGCGGCGGAGAGGGTCACATCGAGCACGCCATTGGCGCTGCGAATTACGGTCGGTTGAATCAGATCGGTTCCGGTCGTGGGGGCGAGTCCGCCGCCCGCCGGCGTGGGTGCCAGTGGGCCTGAATTGGGGGGCCGCTGCCAAAGCAGTCCCGCGCTTCCGGCCACGACGAACGCGGCACCCACGCCGCTGAGAGTCAGAGCTGCACGTCGGCTCAGGGGCTCCATCAGGTGTCGAGGCCGAGAGCGGTCAGCCGCTCTCGATACTCCTCGGTGGTCAGTTCGCCGCGTGCATAACGGTCGTCAAGGATCTGTTTCGGCGCCGAGGACGAGCTCGGCGCCGAGGACGAGCGAGACTTCGAGAGTGACAGCACGAGCACGATGACGAGAATCACCACGCCGATTACTACCAAGAGACCGAGGCCCCAGCCCCAGCCCCAACCATTCATGCCGTAGTCATCCCACATCATGTCGCCACCTCATCGCTCAGGCCTACGCGCAGCCTTCTGAGTGCGCGTGCCCGGAGTCTGCAGCACATTGGGCCTGTACGTCAGTGCCATAGGTCCCGATAAGTGGTTCCGTTCGACGAACTAGATCAGGTCGCGCAGCGCCTGCTCGACCGAGATGCCGGCGCGTCGTCCAAGAGGGTGGGGGCAGAATCCGGTGCGATGAGGGCGGCCGAGCCGACGCTTGCGCCACCGGGATACCCCGGGCCGCTCGGAACGGCGGAGCGCCGCTGGTAGGCCTCAGCGGCGGCTCGGGCACGAACATCCGCCGCCTCATTAAGCTCGTGGCCGACGTGACCCTTCACCCACTCGAACCGGTAGCGCCGGCCGACGATCGCGGCGTCGAGTTGCTTCAGCAGGTCGAGGTTGAGCACCGGTTTGCCGTCGCCCTTGCGCCAGCCCTTCCGCTTCCAGCCGGGCATCCACTGCGTGATGCAGTTGATGACGTACTGGCTGTCGCACAAAATGTGCAGGTCGTCGTCGAGGTACCATGCCCAACCCGCTGGGCCAGGGTTGCCGAGTGCTGAACCGTCGGCTGCTGCAGTAATTGTCGTCGAGATCAGCGTACCTATTACGGTGTGTGCGCGGTCGCACCGAGCCGCCAGCGCGCGCTCATGACGATGTTTATGGCCGAGTCATGCCGAACCGTGCATCCGAACTGTCGGCCAGACCTAAAGGCGTTTCAGGTTGTGTGATCGTGCTGAGTAGGCGCGCGAGAGCAACCAGGCTCCGAGGCCAAGAATCGGCAAGCCCACAATGAGAAGTGCCGTGCCGACGATGGTGACGATTGACGACGATGACGCAACTGAGTAGTAGTAAAAGCTCGAGTCACGCCCGTCTTTCCAGGCGCAGGTAGCGGTCGTCGCCCCGGCTGGCGCGGTGAACTGTCCGATTTCGATGCCGAGATC
>JBBRWT010000197.1:0-2890 GCA_038249035.1 Actinomycetales bacterium | reverse complement strand
CACGGGTGACTTCGTCAAGATCAGCAAGCTTTCGGGCCGCAGTGACTACGCCGGCGCCCGCCGCTACCCGTGGCAGTACCGCACCGCTCCGCCGCTCGGAGCCCAGTCCAGCATCGGTGCCGCACTGCGCGCCACGCCGTAACCAAGTCACCCCAATCTCGCAGGTAAACCGCACCACGGACGCCCACTCACGGTAAGATTCGGGTAAGGGCTACCTGGCATGCTCATCGTGCCGGACTCGCTATCCCATCTTCGAGAGGCCTCCTCATGCACGACATAATCACCGCCGCGCTGAACGCGGCGCAGCTCGCTGGTGCGTCGTATGCTGACGCCCGCATCGTCGACTCCTCGCGCGAGGAGATCCAGGTCGCATCCGGAATCGTCGAGGCCGTCGAACACTCCGACAGCTTCGGTATCGGCGTTCGTGCCCTTGTCGCCGGCGCCTGGGGCTTCTCGGCAACGCGGATTGTCACTGCCGAGGAGGCCGTGAAGGTCGCCCGTGAAGCGGTCGCCATCGCCAAGGCATCGGCCCTGGTCTCGGGTCCGCCGGCGGTCCTGCCACCGCTCGAGCCGGCTCACGGCGAATGGAGCGGGCCGCTCGTGATCGACCCGTTCGCGATACCGCTTGAGCAGAAGCTCGCCCTGCTCTTCGCTGCGGATGAAGCGTTGCGCGCGGAGCCCAAGGTGACGCTCACCAAGGCGACCATGGGCTTCTACCGCGAGCACAAGTGGTTCGGCTCGACCGAGGGCGCGCGCACGGAGCAGCGATTCACCGAGTCCGGCGCCGGCATCGTCGCGATCGCCGTCGAAGGTGACGAGGTCATCACGCGCTCCTACCCCAACTCGTTCGGCGGCGGCTGGGAGCAGGCCGGCTGGGAGTACATCACCGGTCTCGACCTCGTCGGCAACGCACCGCGAATCGCCGAGCAGGCCGCGCAGTTGCTAACCGCGCCGTTCGTGGCCGAGGGCACGCGCGACATCATCGTCGACGCGGGTCAGGTCGCGCTTCAGGTGCACGAATCCGTCGGCCACCCCACCGAGCTCGACCGCGTGCTTGGCGAGGAGGCAGCGTTCGCGGGGACCTCGTTCGTGACGCTCGACGACGTGGGCTCGCTCGTCTACGGCTCCGACATCGTGAACGTGACCGCCGACGCGACGATTCCCGGGTCTCTCGGCAGCTTCGGGTGGGACGACGAGGGCGTGCCGGCTCAGCGCGACTACTTAGTGAAGGACGGCCTGCTCACGGGGCTGCAGACCTCGCGCGAGACGGCCGCGAGCATCGGGACCACCAGCAACGGCTGCATGCGCGCCGACGGCTGGAACCGCATCCCGCTCATCCGCATGACCACGGTGTCGCTCGAGCCCGGGACCTGGGCGTTCGACGACCTCGTCGCCGACACTGAGGGCGGCCTCTACCTGGAGACCAACAACAGCTGGTCGATCGATGACAAGCGACTGAACTTCCAGTTCGCCTGCGAGATCGGCTGGGAGATCAAGGATGGCAAGCTCGGCCGCATGGTCAAGAGCCCCAACTACACCGGCATCACGCCCGCGTTCTGGGCCTCATGCGACGCGATCTGCTCGCGTGACCACTGGAGCGTCTGGGGCCTCCCCAACTGCGGCAAAGGCGAGCCGATGCAGGTCGCGCACGTGGCACACGGTGCCGCACCCGCCCGATTCCGTAACGTGAAAGTGGGGGTGGGTCGCTAACATGACCATGACACCTGAGCAAGCACGCGAGCTCGCTAGACTCGCCGTATCGATGACCGACGCCGACCAGGCCGAGGCGCTCGTCGCCGCAGAGTCCTCGGCGCTCACGCGCTTCGCCAACAACCGCATCAACCAGAACGTCGCCGAGGAAAACGCGCTGATCAACATCCGCGCCGTCATCGGAAAGCGGGTGGGAGTCGCCTCGACCAACCGCCTCGACGACGCCTCGCTTCGGGCCACAGCCGAGGCCGCGGTCGCCGCCGCCCGCATCGCGCCCGAGGACCCGGCGTTCCCGGGACTCCCCGGCCCGCAGCCCATCGTCGACGTCGACCGCGCCGTGCAGGCAACCCGCGACTTCGACGCCACCGCCCGCGCTCAGGCTGTCGGCGGTATCGTCGCGCAGTCATCGAGCCGCGGTCTCACCGCTGCGGGCAAGGTCCGCACCGCCGAGCAGGTCATCGCCGTGGCGAACTCGCTCGGCGTGGACGTGGGGCAGGCGATCACCAGCGCACAGGCGACGGTGCTCTCGATGGGGCCTGAGACCGGCAGCGGTTGGGCGTCGTTCTTGGACGCCGACGCGAGCAAGCTCGCACCCGAGGCGCTCGGCGCTGAGGCAGCGGATCTCGCGGAACGCTCGGCCAATCCGGGCTCACTCGATCCTGGCGAATACACGGTCGTTCTCGCCCCCGAGGCGGTCGCCGACATCATGGACTTCCTTGCCTACGTCGGCTTCTCGGCTAAGGCGTATGAGGAAGGTCGCTCGTTTCTGAGTAATCACCTCGAAGAAGGGCTGATGAGCGAGCAGGTGGGTATCTTCGACGACGCTCTCTCCGAGCACGCGATGGGACTTACGTTCGACTACGAGGGCCAGCCCAAACGCACGGTGCCGATGATCGACTACGGTGTGGCCCAGATGCCGGTGACCGACTCGTACTGGGCGGCCAAGACCGGCTGGCGCAACACGGGTCACGCGCTACCGGCACCCAACCCGTATGGGCCGATGCCGCTCAACATCGAGATGATGGCGGGCGAGTCGTCGATCGACGAACTGCTCGGCAGCGTGAAGCGCGGGGTGTACGTCACGCGATTCCACTACGTCAACGTCGAGGACCCCATCAGCGTGCTGCTTACCGGCATGACCCGAGACGGGACCTTCATGATCGAGGACGGTCGACTGACT
>JBBRWT010000196.1:0-2905 GCA_038249035.1 Actinomycetales bacterium | reverse complement strand
CTGGTGAATGGACGTTCAGCAATCCTGTTCGGCGTCATGGCCGGAGTCTCGCTCAGCCTGGTCGGCGCACGCGGGCGAGCAGCTGGCGGGGTAGAGCTCGTGCGCGCTCGACTCTCGATCCTGGTGCGCGCGCTGGCGATCTTCGTCATCGGCACACTCCTGGAGGCGGTTGACCCCGGGTTTCCGATCATTTTGGGAACGTATGCGGTCGTCTTCGTCGCTGGCGCGTGGCTGATCAGCGTGCGCTCGCGCACACTATTGATTGCAGCGGGTGTCGCGATGTTCGTCGCACCGGTGCTCGTGGTGCTCGCCCGCGGCGTATTTTTCTTCTCCGAGCCCGAGCTGCCCCTGGTCTCGACAGAGCTGATCTACATCGTGATCCTCGGCGGGTTTCCGGCCGTGCTGTGGGTAGCGTTCCTGATGGTCGGCATCGTCATCGGGCGCCTCGATCTCGGTGCGGTGCGCACCCACATTCGGCTGGGGATCATTGGCGCCGGTCTGATGGTGGTCGGTTACGGACTGGGCGAGCTAGGCAACCGGTTTGCGCCGCAGGATTTTGTGCCGGAGTCGTGGCAAGACCGCTTCTCGGGGTTGCTGTTGCAATTCCCGCACAGTGCGACGACGAGCGAAGCGATCGGGTCAACGGGCTTCGCTCTCGTGGTGGTGGCGTTGTGCCTGGCTGCAGGCTCGACACGAGTCGGACGGATAGTTGTCTTTCCCGTGGCTGCTGTCGGGGCGATGGCTCTCACGGCATACGCGGGGCACTTCGTGGCGATTATCCTTTTGGGTTCGTACGCCGAATACTCGACCGACTACACCGTCTTTGTGCAGTTCCTCGTGGTGACGATGGCGGTCTGCGTGGTGTGGCGAGCTCTGCTGGGATCGGGCCCGCTGGAGCGAATCGTCACAGGTTTCGCCCGACGCGGTGCTCGAACCCCGCAGTGACCGTCATTGGTCGCGGTAGCGGCGGGCCTCGGTGAGCTTGTCGGCCAACTCGACTGCGGTGAAACGTGGCCCATAGCCAGGCGTGTCGCGCTGGATGCGCCAGCTCTCGGCGAGCCCGCCGCCGGCCACTGCGTCGAACCCGATTGCGTCAATGAGCGCGCTGACGCGCTCGACAGCCGTGGCGACTTCGCCGTAGACCATAAGCGCGCGGCGGTCGCGCGTGCCTGAGGGTTGCGCGTGGTCGGCGATTTCCAGTGCCGGGATGTGGTTGAACGCCTTGACAACGGTTGCTCCGGCAAAGTGACGCGCCACATACTCGGCGGTCGTGAGGCTCTCGTCGTCGAGCTCGGCGATCTGGCCATCACGCGCCGGGTAGTAGTTGTTCGTATCGACGACAAGGCGGCCATCGAGCAAAGCGCTCGGGATGCTCGTGACGGCCCCCAGCGGAATCGTCACGACGACGAGGTCGCCGGCCGCCGCCGCCTGCTCGACGGTGCCCGCAGTGACGAGTTCACCCAGTTCGTCGACGAGCGAGGCGAGCGAGGCCGGACCGCGGGAGTTGGCGATCACGATCCGGTGTCCGGCCAAGCTGAAGGCGCGGGCCAGAGCGCTACCGATGTTGCCAGAACCGATGATGCCGATGGGGTATGTCACTGCGGAGGTCATGGGTGGTTCAAGGCCCGAGCTACGCGTGGTATTCCCTGGGGCGCGCAGAGTAGCGTTCGCCAGGGGCACATTCCACCGAGCCCCGCAGACCTGGCGCCGTGACCCGCGGCGGCATAAACTTGAGCCAGTACGGCTCATGTTTCACGCGAGGAGTGCACACGATGGCCAACATGCAGGGCGCCCCCTCTAGCCAGGAGCCGCAGAAGTCTGCCCTCGAGCAGTACGGAGTCAATCTCACCGAGATCGCCCGTTCGGGCAAGCTCGACCCCGTCATCGGCCGTGACGCCGAGATTCGCCGCGTCAGTCAGGTTCTCAGCCGTCGCACGAAGAATAATCCCGTGCTCATCGGCGAGCCCGGCGTCGGCAAGACCGCGGTCGTCGAGGGGCTCGCCCAGCGCATCGTGGCTGGTGACGTTCCCGACTCGTTGAAAGACAAGCAGCTCGTGAGCCTCGACCTGTCGGCGCTCGTGGCCGGGGCCAAATACCGGGGAGAGTTTGAAGAGCGACTCAAGGCCGTTCTGAAAGAGATCGACGAGTCCAACGGCCAGGTGATTACGTTCATCGACGAGCTCCACAGCCTCATGGGCGCGGGCGGCGGCGAGGGCTCGGTCGCTGCCGCCAACATGCTCAAGCCCATGCTCGCGCGTGGTGAGCTCCGCATGATCGGCGCGACGACCCTCAACGAGTACCGCGAGCACATCGAGAAAGACGCCGCGCTCGAGCGCCGGTTCCAACAGGTCTTCGTCGGTGAGCCGAGTGTCGAAGACACAGTCGCCATTTTGCGCGGCCTCAAGGAGCGCTATGAGGCGCACCACAAGGTCGCGATCGCCGACAGCGCGCTCGTGGCTGCGGCATCCCTCAGTAATCGCTACATCACGAGCCGCCAACTGCCCGACAAGGCGATCGACCTCGTTGACGAGGCCGCCAGCCGCCTGAAGATGGAGATCGAGTCGAGCCCGGTCGAGCTCGACGAGCTTAAGCGGGCAGTGACCCGGCTCGAGATTGAAGAGCTCGCGCTCAAGAAAGAAAAAGACGAGGCCTCGAAGGCGCGCCTTAGCAAGCTGCGCGACGAACTGAAAGAGAAGACGGCGCAACGAAATGCCCTGCAGCAGCGGTGGACCGCCGAGAAGAAGGGCCTCACCGCCGTCGGCGACCTGAAGACGCGGCTCAATGACGCCCGCATCGAGCTTGATCGTGCCATGCGCGAGGGGCAGTACCAGCAGGCGTCGAGGCTCAACTATGAGGTGATTCCGGGAATCGAGTTGCAGCTCGCCGACGCCGAGAGCGTTGAGAG
>JBBRWT010000195.1:0-2952 GCA_038249035.1 Actinomycetales bacterium | reverse complement strand
CTGGGCGTGCGCATCCCGTTGCTCGTGCGGCGAGTCGGTCAACCGTCGAGCGACCACAGCACTCGCGATTCTGTGTGCGGCGCTGCTCATCGCGCTCAATCTCACGCTGCTCGTGCTTCTAGCGTTCGGGGTCTGACGAAGCCGGCTCTGACGGGGCAGGCTCTGACGAAGCAGGCTCTGACGAAGCAGGCTCTGACGAAGCGGCGTGTGCCGACGGGTCGAGGTCGGGGAGAATGTAAGGCGACAGCAGGCGCCGCTTGAGCAATGCAGTCTCGATCGCCATAATGCCGAGCACGACGCTTGCGCCCACGATCACGAGCAGCAACACGATTCCCAGCTGGTCGTCGGGGGGCAGTAGCCCTCCGGTCTCGGTCTGCCACGGCCAGAGTGCCCGCAACGAGCCGAGCATGAGGCCCGTCATGATCACCAGGGTGATGCGACGCCGGTTCTTCAGCAGCCACTGCAGCACCGACACGAACAGGCCGAGTCCGACCATGGCGCCGAGCACGAACGTGCCGAGGTACAGCAGGTCGCGGTCGTTGACGGCCCCGAGCGTTGGCTCGTACATGCCCACCGTCAGCAGCAGGTACGACCCCGAGACGCCGGGCAGTACCAGTGCGCACACCGCGAAGGCGGCGGCGAGGGCCACGATCGGAAGCGTGGGCTCAGCGTCGGCGGCGCGAGGCAGCCCCGTGAGCCCGAAAGTGACGGCTGCTGCCAGTAGCCCGAAGAGCACCTCGCGGGTGGTCCACCGCCCACCCACCATGCGCGCCGGAACGATGAGTGACGCCGCGATGAGCCCGGCAAAGACCGCGCGCGTGCCCGTGGGGTAAGCGTCGAGAAGGGGGGCGAGCAACGCAGCGCCGACCACAATCGCCGCAAGCATGCCGATTCCGATCGGCAGCACGACGCCCCAGCGCACCGAGCGAAAATGCGCGGCGGCTCGACCGAGGCCACGGCCGCGCACGCCGTCACCTATCGTGCGTGCGACCCCTCGCGCCAGGTGTCCGGCCCCGTCGATAAGCGTGTCATAGACGCCAACAAGCAGCGCGATCGTGCCGCCGCTCACGCCGGGAACGATCTCGGCGAAGCCAATCAGCGCGCCGCGAGATGCGTCGCCGATCGTTTGGGCGACGGGGTGTACGCGCCTCACGTGGCGCTCGACTTCTTCTCGTGTTTGCCGTCGTGTGCCCCGACGCCGTAGCCGGCCTTCGGATGCTCAACCGCGTGTCGCCCGTCGTGCGCCTCCGCGTCGACCCAGATCTCGACCTCAGGCACGGGCTCGCCTGCCGCGGCAGCTTTCGCCTCTTTGCGCTTCTCCCACTGTTCGTGACCCAAGTGCCAGGCGATTCCGGCCACGGCCATGCCGATCACGACGAGGAACACAATCTCGATGTACTCAGTGACGACCTCAGCCACGCCGGGAATATGTGCAGCCCACCAGCCGATGAACGGCAACCCGACGCCCCAGAGGAACGCGCCCAATACGTTGAAGAACAAGAACTTCTTGTAGGGCATCTTGCCCACACCAGCGGCAACGGGCGCGATGGTGCGCACGACGCCAATGAACCGGGCAATCGTGACGGCCCACCCGCCGTAGCGGGCAAAGAAGTACTCGGTGCGCGCGACGCTTTTTTTGCTGAAGAAGCCCGCCGACTTGCGTTCGAAGATCGGCGGACCGGCCCTGTAGCCGATGTAGTACCCGAGCTGATCACCGAGTACGGCGGCGATGAAGATGCACAGCACGACGAGCCAGATCGGCTGGGGGATGACTCCCGTGAAGGTCAAGATGCCCGTGATCAGCAACAGGGTGTCGCCCGGCAGCAGAAAGCCGATGAGCAGGCCGGTCTCGACAAACACGATGACACACACAAGCAGCAGGCCCCACTGGCCGGCGCCGGTGATCCACGCCTCAACGTCAAAGAGTCCGAGGTCCATCGGCATCATGGCAGGCTCCTGCGGTCGGTGTGAACGAGTCCCGCCTAGATTACTCGCCCGACGCCGATGAACGGCCCCGCCTAGGCTGGGAACAATGCTCAGCCTGCTCGCACTCACTCCGGTGATCGTCGTGCTCGTGCTCATGACGGTCGCGGGCTGGTCTGCGGCGCGCGCCGGCACCGTGACGGCCGTGTTCACCCTCGCGCTCGCCGTGATCGCCTTCGGCTTCGGTGGTGAGTCGACCACGTTCGGTATCGCCGAGGGAATCGCGGGGGTACTGGCCGAAGCGGGCTTCATTGCACTGACCGTGGTGGGCATCATCGGCCCGGCTCTGGGCATCCACTATCTGCAACGCAGCACGGGTGCGGCGGCTCGGTTGCGCCAGGCGCTCGCCGTGCTGCACCCCGACCCACGCCTGGGCGCGATTCTCGTGGCGTGGTTTTTCGCTCTATTTCTCGAGGGTGCGGCGGGCTTCGGAACCCCGGTGGCGCTCGCAGCACCCTTCTTGGTGGCGGCGGGCATGCCAGCACTCGCAGCGGTGACGGCGGCGCTGATCGGGCACGCGGCAGGCGTGAGTTTCGGCGCGATTGGAACCCCCGTTCTCGCGCAAAGCACCCTGGTTGACTTCACCCCCGCAGAGCTGGCCCAGGCGACTGTTGTCTTTCCGTTGGCACTCGGCATTGTGCTGACGGTCGCCATGCTCGTCGTTATCGGGCGCGCGTACGGGCACTTTCGCGGGCTGTGGCGGTGGGGTGCCCTCGCGGCGGCGTGCTTCTTCGTGCCCTTCGGCCTCATCGCGTGGTTCATCGGGCCCGAGTTGCCAACGCTGGGCGGCGCACTCGTCGGCGTGCTGCTTTTCTCGGTGGTGCTCGTGCGGCACAAGCGTCACGTGCACGCTCGCGGCCTGCCCGCCGTTCCCGACGAGATCACCGTCACGCACCCGCATCCGGATGCCCGCGATGTTGCCGCGGCAGACCTCTCGGTTTTGCGCGCCGCGGCCCCCTACCTCGTGCT
>JBBRWT010000194.1:0-2953 GCA_038249035.1 Actinomycetales bacterium | reverse complement strand
GTCGCGTGCGTCACGAGTTCCGCATCCGTGTCGAACCTGCTCGAGGAGCGCGTGAACGGATGGCGCTCCGCGCTCGAGTCGGCCGGTCTCCCCTGCGACGATGGTCTCATTGCGCGCAATGACGATCGCGACGGCGGCTACTTCGCGGCGAAGGCACTCCTCGAGTCCAGCCGACCCACCGCCTTCTTCGTCACGACCGACATGCAGGCCGTCGGCGTCATCCGTGCCGTCCGGGAGGCAAACCTGTATGTTCCCGGCGACATCGCCGTCATGTCGTTCGACGGATCCGAGCTCGCCGCGCGGGCGTTCCCCGGCCTCAGCAGCGTCGACCCCGGCATCCAGACCCTCGCCGAGACGGCGATGAAACGCGTGCTCGCCCGCCTCGACAAGTCGAACCTCGACGAGACCCACGACATCCTGCCGTCCGCGCTCGTGCTCCGGCGCAGCTGCGGGTGCAACAGCCCAGAGGCGGCAGCGGCGGCGACTCCCGCAGCGCTCTAGTCGCGCAGGGACACCGGTGGTACGAGGAGCCCGACCTCGGTGCGCACCCACCACGCCCCGCTTTCCTTGCGCTCCGCCCACGCCGTGAACCGGTAGTCGTACACGCGCGCGCGTAGCCACCGCGGCGGTGCATCCGGAAAGGGGTTCACCCGCAGCAGGCGCAGGGTCGCTCTGTCGTGTTCGAGCAGGCGCAGCAGCAACCGATGGAACCAGCTGGTGTCGGGCGAACCGAGCGCGAGGAACCACATCTGCCAATCCAGTCTCAGGTGTTAGGGCGCTTGGTGACGGTTCCGAAGGCGCCATAGGCATTGACGAGGTGGTAGCGGTTGAAGCTCGCGTTCATGAGTTGGCGGCGCGCGACGAGGTTGCGGGCTGGCCAATAGCTGAGCACGACGAGCAGCGCGGTGACCGTGAGCACGACCACGATGAACCAGATCGGCGCCCCCGCCCCGCTGGAGTCTGCGAGCGTCGGGAAGAACAGCTGCGTCACGATAATCAGCGTGGCGGCAATCGAGGCGACGGGCTGCGGGGCGAAGAGGAAGATCGGCACGCCGAGCTGCACGACGTGGTTGCCGAGCACCTCGAGCCGGTGCACACCCGTGGGAAGCCGGTGCGCGAACCAGCTCACCGGATTCGGCATCGGCTGCGTCTCATGGTGATAGTCGAGCGCGGTCAGGTCACGCCACTCCGCTCCCCCGCGGATCTTGATGAGCCGATGAGCAGGCTCTCCCACCCGAACGAGTAGAACGTCTGCCCCACATTCACGATCGAGAGGTAGGCGGCCCACAGCAGGAGGAACGCGATCATCGGCAGCCAGGGCGGCCCGAGCTGCGGCAGGCCGATGACGAGCGAGGCGGCGATGGCTGCACACGTCCAGCACATTGCGAGCAGCATCCGGTCGGAATAGCGCCAGTGGAACACGCTGGGCGACTGCCGGTAGCGAATGCGAGCGAGCAGCCGCGGCACCGGCAGCAGCCCGCGCTCACCCAGAAGCGCCGGAAACTGGTTGATCGTCGACACGAAGGCGATCAGGTAGCACGCGCCGATCCCCCGCTGCAGCACCTGCCGCGCCAGTTCGTACTCGTTCGCGCTGAACCAGTCCATCGTGCCGAAATGCTCGGCGCCCGTTACTGCCCGGGTGGCCTGTAGGACGGCGTCTTCTTGGCGGCTTCGTCGAGGTCCTCCGGCGACATCAGCGGCTTCAGACGGAGCTTCACCGCGCCGGTCGAATTGATCATGAGCGAGAGGGCGAGTGCATCGGCCTCGTCCGGGATCTCAAACACTCCGAGTGCATCGGTGTCCCCGAAGGCGTAATAGAAGCACTCGAGCGACCCGCCAGCGGACCTCAGGGCTTCGACGACCGCCTCGCGTCGTTTTGTGCCGCCTTCGCGCATGAGGCCAGTGATGCCCTCGCCAACGTAGTTCGCTTCAAACAGGTACTTTGTCATGGCCAATCCCGTCCCGTGATGTCGGTGATGTGGGTAATACCAGCGAGCGCTGTGCGCTGATAGTAGGACCGACTCGCCGCCCTGACAACGGGTGCACTCGCGTGCGGCAAGATCACGCCAGACGGGCGGCCCGCATCGCCGCGTACAGCTCCGCGGCCTCCGATGGCCTCGACACGGAGCGCCCAGTCAACTCTGTGAGCTTCGAGAGCCTGTAGAGCACGGTGTTTCGATGGCAGTGAAGCCGCAGCGCAGCCTCGGCAGTCGAGCCCTCGGCCGCGAACCACGCCTCCAGAGTGTCGAGCAGGGGTGTCCTGTCTTTGAGTCCGAGTTCGAGGACAGGGCCGAGAACGTCGGTTCGGAGCTCGGATGCCGCCGACGGGTCACTGACGATGAGTACGTCGAGTGGCGCTGAACCGAACCGGCGGACACCCACATTTGCCCGCGGCGTGCATCGCAACGACATGCGTGCCTGGTGAACGGCGTCGCGGGCATCCGCGAGAGATACCAGGCTCCGGCTGATGCCGATACGCGAGGCCGCACGTTCGGCTACGACGTTGATCGCGATAGCCACTTCCGATTCGGAGGTGCATCCCAGCAGTCCGACGAACTCGCCCTTCCACGTCGCCCAGGCCGAGGCGATCCCCGCGGCGCGAAGTCGTGTGGCGATGCCGGGCATGGGGTCGGCACCCGTGCCACTCAATTCAGCGGCAACGACAAGATAGGTGGCGTGCTCCGGGAGGTTGAGCGCACGCAACAGGCGCGATACCTCGCCATGCACTGTCTCTCCTTCGAGCAGGCTCAGGAGCATCACGCTCTTGGCTTGCTGGTCTTTGCGACCCAGATCGTCGATGACCTCGCGGTAGGACTCGGCTGCGATCTCCACGCGGTCGAGATCGTCGGCGCGTCGGTGCACCTGATCATCCGCGACGGAGCGCTGCGCAACGTCCCCCGCATCGAGCCCGGCGAAGGCGGTGGCCCGCCCACGCTCCCGTTCGACGAGCTCC
>JBBRWT010000193.1:0-2979 GCA_038249035.1 Actinomycetales bacterium | reverse complement strand
TTCGTCGCCGAACGCTATGGACTGAGCATCAATCTGACGCATAATGCACTCGACGACGCGCGCGACCAGGCCGCACTGTTTCGCGCCGTGCGGGCCGAACTCACCGCCCGTGACTGAACATGCAAGTGCAGCGGCACCGCACTTGCACGGCCGTTCTCCCCTGTACGTCACCGCACACCGAGAGGCTCGACATGACCGCACCGATCGAACCGCAGGCCGCTGGCGACGACCTTGAGCGCATCCGCGAGGCGGCCGCCCGCCTGGGCGTGCAGCTCGACGAAGAGGGTGCGCTGCAGTGGCTCGCCGCGATTGCGGCCGACGCCGCGAGTGACGACCACATCGTCACGCACGAGAGTGGCACCTTCGGCCACCGGGTGAGCATGCTCGACTTCACGCCTCGAGACCTCGAGCGGTTTCGGCGCATCGGCGCTGTCGTTGAGGTGACCGGCCCGCCCGACATCGCCGAGAGTGCTCTCGCGCTCAGCGGGTCGGCGGCGCAGTCGAAGATTCAGTCGTTCCCCGGCGACTGTGACTACTTTCAGCGACTCAATATCAAGGCTGCCACGCGAGAGGAGGCGTGCCGCATCATGGCCGACCTCATGCGCGCGGCCGCGCGGCGCACCGCTACGGGCGACGCCTTTCAGTTTCTCGAGGGCAAGCTCGGCAGTTACCCGGTCGACTGCGTGCACAACGGCGCAGCGCGCAAGCACGGAAGCCCCATCACCTGGACTCCGGCCGAGATCGAGGCTGAGCGTATCGAGCTGACTCTTACTGACGGAACAGCGCAGACCCTCACCTGGCACGAGGCCGCGCTTGACCCGGGCTGGTGCAAGCTCGACTGGGTGGTTACCGACCCGGCCCGCAAGGCACTCTCGAACGCGAGCAATGTCATCGACGTCACGTGGGAGGCCCCCGACGGCGAGATCGTGCCGCTCGATGGCTACCTCGACGCCTATTTTCAAGAGGTCTACCTCGACGCCGACTCAATGCCCACCTTCGCGAAGGTTGCCAAGTTCGTCAGTGATGACGCGCTCGATGAATATGTCGATCGGCTCGAAGAAGAGGTGCGCAAGTACCTCACGAAGCAGGTCAACTACGGCAAGGCCGCGAAGCGCATGTACAACATCTTCCGGCTCTCGGGCCGGCATGTGGATGCGGCTTTCGTGCGCGAACTCTTCGATGAGCCAGCGACGATTCTGTACCAGGTGTGGTCGCTCATCTCGACTCTCGACAATGCCACCCAGCCGGGCACGAGCATCCCCATCGATGCGGTGCGCGACCAGGCCGACGCCCTCATGCTGCAGGTCATCGAGATGCTCGAGGGCGACGAAGAGGCCGAGATCGTGAGCGCGCTGCTAAGCCTGCGCCGCACGCTCGAAGACCAAGACGCGGGCGAGCGTCGCACCACCGACGTCGAGGCAGCCCAGGCGCGGGTCATCAACCTCGTGAACACGTTCTTCCGCGACAAGCTCGAAGGCGTGCCGACGATTCGCGACTACATGGTAACGATGCAGTCGATCGAGCCGCAGGCATGACCACTGGCCGCATGACCGGCGCCCGCGCGACAGGCTCCCCAACAACCGCGGCCCGCCCCGAAGTGCTTGTCGTGCTGCACGACGTCGACGACAATCTCAACGAACTTGCCGTACCCCTGGCAGAAGCAGGCCTGCGCATTGTCACGTGGGACGCCGGGCGTGACCCTGACGGTGCTCCGCCGCTGGATGCCCTCGACCGGTTCAGCGGTATCGTCTCGCTCGGCGCCTACGCCGGAGTGCCCGACGAACCGAAGCACCCCTGGATGACCCACGAGAAGCTCATCCTCGAACGCGCTCTCGAGACCGGGATGCCCGTGCTGGGTCTCTGCTTCGGGTCGCAGTTGCTCGCCGCCGCCGCCGGAGCCGCCTTTCGCCCGTCGCCCGTGCCCGAACTTGGCTGGACGAGCGTGCGGCTCACCCCCGAGGCGCACAGCGATCCCGTGCTCGCCCCACTGGCCCGCTCGGCTGAGCAGGGCGACGATGTCGAGGTGTTTCACTACCACTTCGACAGCCACGACCTGCCCGAGGGTGCCGTATTGCTGGCGGAGACCGGCGGTATCATCGAGGCCTACCGAATCGGTGACGCGGCGTGGGGTTTGCAGTTTCACCTCGAGGTGGGGCTTGCCACGCAACTCGCCTGGATCGCCGGCGGCCGCGATGTGTACGAGCGCGCGGGTGTCGACCCGACCGAGCAAGAGCGCCTGAGTCACGAAAACTGGCGGCGCTACCGCGACCAGGCGTACGACGTTGGTGCCGCGTTTGCGCAGCAAGTGCGCGCCTACGCCGAGCGAGACTGAGCGCGCTCTGCATGCTCCCAGAGAGCCGACGTAGCGTTGGCTGTATGACTGACCTCACGGGTGCATCCATCATCGTTCTCGGCGCGACCGGCGGCCTCGGTCGCGAGTTCGCCCGTCAACTCGCCGACGCGGGCGCTCACCTGACGCTCACCGGGCGCTCAATGCTCGCCCTCGACGACCTCGGCATCGCGGGGGCAGCGCTCATCCCTGCCGACCTCACGGAGGCCGGGCAAGCCGAGAAGGTGGTCGCCGCGGCGATCACCGCACATGGCCGCGTCGACGGAATCATCAATGCGTCCGGCGTTGTCGCCTTTGGCCCTCTGGTCGAGACGACCGACGAGACGTTCGAGTCGCTCTGGGCGATCAACCTACTCGCCCCGATGCGTGTGTTGCGGGCCGCGGCGTCATCACTCGCCGAGAGTGCCTCAGCCGGCGGCTCGCCGTTCGTCGTGTCGATTAGCGGCGTCGTTGCTGAGACTCCCACGGCCGGCATTGGGGCCTACAGCGCCGTCAAAGCAGCACAAGCTGCGGCGCATCAGGTCGCCGCGCGTGAACTGCGCCGCTCGGGCATCCGCGTCATTGATGCCCGCCCCGGCCACACCGAAACCGAGCTCTCGCGCCACCCGATCGCGGGGGAGCGCCCCGCT
>JBBRWT010000192.1:0-3006 GCA_038249035.1 Actinomycetales bacterium | reverse complement strand
GCGCCCCGCCCGGCGCACCCGCCCGCCCGGCGCGCCCCGCCCGCATCACCGCACGGCCTGCCGCACCGCGCGTTGTCGTCACAAATCGTCGTCGCGTGAACACCCTTCGACGTTTTGTGACGACAGCGGGACCATTCGATCGAGCCGGGCAGCACAACCCGCGGCATGGTGCGGGAACGCAGAGCGGGAACACAGCGCGGCGCGGCAGCGCCGCAGCTACGCGGTCGGGCGCGGCAGCGGCTTGAACGACCGCAGCCGCAGCGAGTTCGTCACCACGAACACGCTCGAGAACGCCATGGCGAGCCCGGCGAGCAGCGGATTCAGCAGCCCGAGCATCGCGATCGGAATCGCGGCGACGTTGTAGCCGAACGCCCAAAACAGGTTGCCGATAATGGTGCGCAGCGTGCGGCGCGCGAGCCGAATCGCGTCGGCGACTACGAGCAGATCGCCGCTCACGACGGTGAGATCGGAAGCGGCCATGGCCGCATCAGTGCCGCCGCCCATCGCGATGCCGAGGTCGGCCGCGGCGAGCGCCGCCGCGTCGTTCACACCATCGCCGACCATCGCCACGACGTGGCCATCGGCCTGCAGTTGACGAATGACGTCGAGCTTGCCCGCCGGCGTCACGCCCGCGCGCACATCGTCGATGCCGAGCGCCTGACCCACGGCAGTAGCCGCACCCTCGTTGTCACCCGTGAGCAGCACGGGGTCAAGCCCCAGGGCCCGCAGCCGCTCGATGGCCAGCGCCGAGGTCGGCTTGAGCGTGTCGGCCAGCACGATGACGCCCGCCACTGCGCCGTCGATCGCCACGACGATCGGCGTCGAACCAGCGGCCTCGTGTCGGGCGATGAGCGCAGCATCCACGTCGACCGACCACTCCGCGCGCAACCACGCGGCCCGCCCGATGGCGAGTGCGTGCCCGTCGACGACAGCGGTGACGCCGGCTCCGGCGTGCGCCTCGAATCCTTCCGCGGCGAGCAAAGCGACCCCATCCTCGCGTGCGTGCGTTGCCACAGCCCGGGCGAGCGGGTGCTCAGACGCGTCCTCCGCCGATGCGGCGAGAGCCAGCATCCGGTCGGCGTTGATCGCGGCGCCCGCAACCACCTCAACGGCAGTGACGGCCATGTGGCCCGTCGTGACGGTTCCGGTCTTGTCGAGCACGATCGTGTCGATGCGGCGAGTGCTCTCGAGTACCTGAGGGCCCTTGATCAGGATGCCCAACTGCGAGCCGCGCCCCGTGCCCACGAGCAGCGCCGTGGGTGTTGCGAGCCCGAGCGCGCACGGGCAGGCGATGATCAGTGTCGCGACGGACGCCGTGAAGGCGATCTCAACCGAGCCGCCGATGAGAATCCAGCCGAGCAGCGTCAGTAGCGCGAGCACGAAGACGATGGGCACGAACACTCCCGAGACCCGGTCGGCCAGGCGCTGCACCGCGGCCTTGCCGATCTGCGCCTCTTCGACTAGGCGGCCCATGCGCGCAAGCTCGGTGTCGGCGCCGACACGCGAGGCTTCGACGACGATGCGGCCGCCGACGTTGATGGTTCCACCGACGACCCGGCTGTCGAGCTCGACGTCGACCGGCAGCGACTCTCCGGTCAGCAACGAAGCGTCAACCGACGATGCGCCCTCGACGACAACGCCATCGGTGGCGATCGTCTCACCCGGGCGCACAATGAAGCGGTCGTTGAGTTGCAGCTGGCTGACGGGCACGCGCACCTCAACACCGTCACGAAGTACGGCGGCGTCGCGCGCTGCCAGGTTGAGCAGCGCGTTGAGTGCGGCGCTTGACGAGCGCTTGGCGCGGGCCTCGAGGTATCGCCCCAGCAGGATAAACACCGTGACCGCAGCCGCGACCTCGAGGTAAATCTCGTGCGCGCCCCCCTCGGGCCGGCCGAGCAGTTGCAAGGTCATCGTCATGCCCGCCATGCCCGCGTCGCCGAAGAACAGGGCATACAGGCTCCACAAGAAGGCGGCACTTACCCCCACGGAGATGAGCGTGTCCATCGTGGCGTTGAGGTGACGCGCGTTCACCGCAGCAGCACGGTGGAGGGGCCACGCACCCCACACCGCGACCGGCGAGGCCAGGGCGAGCGCGAGCCACTGCCAATTGGTGAACTGCAATGCCGGGATCATCGACATCAGCATCACGGGCACCGTGAGCACGGCCGAGATGATCAGCCGCTGACGCAGAGGGCCCAGGTCGTCGGCCGGCTCGGTCGCGCTGCTGCCTGCCGCGCTCTGATCACCGGATGCTGCGCGCACCTCGCGCGGAACAACCACAGCTGCCCCGTACCCGGCCTTCTTCACGGCCGCGATGAGCACGTCGGCGTCGAGCCCGGCGGCATCGCTCGGCGTGCTCGGATCAGCACCGGGCTTGAGCGGAGCATCCACCAGCCGAACCGTCGCTTTTTCGGTGGCGTAGTTGACGGTCGCCTCGACGCCAGGCAGCTTATTGAGCCCGCGTTCGATGCGGTTAGCGCACGAAGCGCAGGTCATGCCGGTGAGGTCAAGCTGTACTTCAGCGGGGCTAGCTGTCGTGATCATGCGGCCAACTCTAGCAGTACCCCCCGGGGGTATCAAGCCCCTGCGGACCGGGTGGGCTAAGCCAGCTGGTAGCCAGCTTCTTCGACGGCGCTGCGAACGGCATCCGTGTCGATCGGTCCGGCCGCGGTCACGGTGACGCGCGACGCGCCGCCCTTCTTGAGCACGACCTCGACGCCGTTGACGCCGTCGATCGCGCCGACCTCTTCTTTCACGCTCGATACGCAGTGCCCGCAGGTCATGCTGGTCACGAGAAAGTCGGTCGCTATCGTCGACGACAGGCTGCCATTAGACACGCCTCCCCCGGTGTCGCTATTCGACGCGGTCACGGGCTCAGCGTCGGCACCCGGAACGGGCACGAGCCCGCGCGTACCCGATAGGTCGAAGGCTGCGGGCTCAGCGGCGCTGCCGCACATGCACGAGCCTCCGCCGCAGCATCCCCCCGCATCCGCGGAAGTGTCGTCG
>JBBRWT010000191.1:0-3021 GCA_038249035.1 Actinomycetales bacterium | reverse complement strand
CGCTCGGCTCGCTGAGCGTGGGCGACGATCGTGTCGTAGCTCGCGCCCTGCTGCGGCTCAGTGAAGATGCAGATCTGCATGGATGCTCCTCCTGCGTCGAGCCTAGGACGCGGCCGCTGCACTACCGTTCGGTTGGTCTGATCTGCGAGCGCGAGACGATAGAGACGATTGACTCGCCCCGCTTCAGGCGCACCTGCAGGCGTAATGAGCCCGAGCGGGCGATGAGCACAGCGATGACGATTGCCGCCACTGCGGGCACAGCGCCGGAGATGACCAGCGCCACCCGAGGCCCGAGCAGCTCGGCTAGGCCACCCATCAGCGGGCCGCCGATGGCTTGACCGCCGACCATGATGATCACGTAGAACGACATGACCCGGCCCCGGATGAGCGGGTTACAGCTGAGCTGCACGAGCGAGTCGGCCATGATCGCGTAAATGAGTCGCACCATGCCGATGCCAACGAGCAGCGCGAGAAATGCGCCGTACCAGGGGGCGAGCCCGGCGAGCGCTTGCAGGGTGCCGTAGATCGCGGCGGCGAGGATGATCGTGCGTAACCGCAGTGTGCGCAGCCGAGTCGAGAACAGGGCACCTGCAAGTGCGCCGATCGCGACGAGCGAGGTGTAGAGGCCGTAACCGGTCGAGCCGGTTTCGTACACCTCGCTGGCGAATCCGGTCAGAATCACGGGTAGCGACATTCCGAACACGGCCACGAACATGAGCATGACCATCGGCCAGAAGATCGTCGGCTTTGACCTGGCGTAGCTCAGTGCTTGCCTGATCTGCCCACTCTGCCGAGGCTGCACGGGAATGATGCGCAGTTCGTCGCTGCGCAGGGTCGTCAGAGTGATGACCACGACGAGGGCGGCGAGCGCGTTGACACCGATGGCCCATCCGGCGCCGGCGACAGCGATGGTGATGCCGCCCACGGCGGGCCCGATGAAGCCGCCGAAGTGAAACACCGAAGCGTTGAGGCTGATCGCGTTTTGCAGCAGGCGCGGCTCGACCATCTCGCTCACGAGCACCACGCGCGCGGGGCTCTCGACCACGAAGACGCACCCGATGACAACCGAGATCACGTAGACGTGCCACAGCTCGACCACTCCCGTGATCGCGAGGGTCGCCAGCAGGGCACTGAGCACCCCGAACACTCCGTATACGACCATGAGCAGCTTGCGCTTTGAGAACCGGTCGGCAATGACGGCGCCGTAGGGCCCAAGCAGCAGCATCGGCCCCCACTGCAAGAAGATGGTGAGCCCGACCGCGGCGATGTTGCCGGTGATCTCAAGTACGAGCCAGTCGGTCGCGATGCGTTGCATCCAGCCCGCGGTGTGTGCGAGCAGTTGCGAGGCCTGAAATCGGCGGTAGTTGAGCACCTGCAGCGACGAGAACGAGTCTCTCAGCCGCGGGCTGCCCCCGTGAACGGGAATCGGCTCGGTGGGAGGGAATGCGGGAGCGGTGGGATTCGGCACAGTTTCAGTCACAAGCGGTAGGCAGTGCGTTCACCCTATGGTTGCCGCTGACATAGCGCACAATAATGATGACTATAAATGGCATGACGTATCGTAATGAGAGGGGAAGCGATGCTTGACCCGGTGTTCTTACGCAGCTTTGTGGCCGTGGCTGACTCGGGCAGCTTCACACGCGCGTCGGTGGCGCTGTCGCTCAGCCAGCCCACCATTAGCCAGCACGTGCGCAAGCTTGAAACGGTGTGCGGCCGAACTCTCATCGATCGCGACACCCGTGCGGTGCGACTAACCGATGACGGGGATGCCCTACTCGGCTTTGCACGTACCATCCTGGCCGCGCACGACCAGGCCCTGGGCTACTTTCGCGGTTCGGCCATGCGGGGCCGCCTGCGTTTCGGCGCCGCTGACGACCTGGCGCTCACTCAGTTGCCGCAGATTCTGCGCGACTTTCGCCAGTCAAACCCGCAGATCACGCTCGAGCTCACGGTCGGGCAGAGCGGCGCCCTCGTGCGTCGCCTCGAAGCCAACCAACTCGACCTTGTCTATGTGAAGCACGAGAGCGGCGAACCGGCCGGGCGTCGAGTGCGCCGCGACAGAATGGTGTGGGTGGCACACCGAGGTTTTACCATGCCGACGGCGGGGCCGGTGCCGCTGATCGCGTACCCGAACCCGAGCCTCTCGCGAACGCGCGCCATTGATGCTCTCGAGGGTGCCGGGCGAACCTGGCGAGTGACCTGCACCGTGCGTGAGGTCAACGGCGCGCTCGCCGCTGTGCGCGCAGGGCTGGGCATCGCGGTGTTTCCGGCGTCCTTGATTCCGAGCGATCTGGTGGCGCTGCCCGCCGCGCTTGACCTGCCCGAACTCGGCGAGGTCGACTTTGTACTGCTGGCGCGAATGGGGGCACCGGGGGATCCGGTGGCCGCGCTCAGCGCCGCGATCGTCGAGCGGTCAGGGTGAGCGCGGGCACGCGAGCAGTGGTGTGAGCACTTGCTCGGCTGCCCGCGCGGTACGACGTGCCGACAGGCACCACGCGTGTGCGAGCAGAGCACCCATCGGTCCTGTGTGACGGAGGTCAGGTCGCGCGCGGTAATACGGGACCGACGGATGCCCGGCCCAACCGTTGAGCGCCCCCCGGCGTCCGATGGTTGTGACTAGTCGCGCGGGATCAGCCGTTGCAGCTGCGTCACGTGACCCGGCTCGAGCTCTTCCAGTGAGGTCATGCCGAGCAGTCGCATCGTGCGCGCCACCTGTTCGCCGAGGATGTCGAGGGCCCGGTCGACGCCGTCGCGCCCGCCCGCCATGAGGCCGCAGAGGTACGCGCGGCCGATCAGCGTGAAGCGTGCGCCGAGGGCGACCGAGGCCACGATGTCGGCGCCCGACATGATGCCTGTGTCGAGGTGCACTTCGGTGACTTTACCGACCTCGCTTACGACATCGGGCAGCAGGGGGCGCCGTCGGGGGTGGCCCAGTAACCGGTGACGATGGCGAGCTGTTCTTCGAGCATCCCGAACCGCTTGTCAGGAAACGGGATGCCGAAGGCCTCGTGCTCGCGCTCG
>JBBRWT010000190.1:0-3034 GCA_038249035.1 Actinomycetales bacterium | reverse complement strand
CTCGTGAGCATCCTGCCCCGCGACGACCTGATCGGTCTCAACCGTTTCAGCGACGTCGATCGGGTCGACGAGCTGACTGTGCGCGATGTGCTGGCACACACCTCCGGTATTCCGAACTACTACGCCCAGAAGGCGCTCGACCCGAACAGCGACCTGGCAGCGGTCACCGCGGCCGACCCTGGCTGGAACTACGACGACACGCTCGAGATGGCCCGCGGCATGAGCGCCCAGTTCGCTCCTCACAGTGGCCGCGCCGAATACAGCTTTACGAACTATCAGCTCGTCGGCCGCCTGATCGAGACCATCTACGGATGCTCGCTCGCGGCAGCCCTCGCCCGCGACGTGCTCGGCCCGCTCGGCATGGGC
Source organism: Actinomycetales bacterium (assembly GCA_038249035.1). Lineage (GTDB taxonomy): Bacteria > Actinomycetota > Actinomycetes > Actinomycetales > Microbacteriaceae > Microcella. Next base: position 2,668 of record JBBRWT010000190.1, on the reverse strand, counting down.
GACACGGCTCTGCTAACCCCCGAGACGCTGCACCTCTTCGACGACGCGTCGCCGCTGCTCTACGGCACGCAGTCGTATCGCGGCGCTCGCCGCCTTGCCTCGCTGGGCGCGGAAGGTGCCCTCGTCTCGACGACCTCTGACACGATGCGATTCTTGCGCGCGGTGTTCGAAGGTGAGGCGCTCGACCCGGCGATGCTCGATCTCGCGCTCAGCGATCGCATGCCGTTGTTTCCACGCGTGACCTACGGCGTCGGCATCATGTGCCTGAGCCTGCCGCGCCTGCTTACCCGGCTACCGAAGCCCGGGCTGCTGCTGGGCCATGCCGGAATGACCGGACACGTCATGTTCGCCGAGCCAGTCAGCGGACTGTACGCGGTGGCGACGATCAACCAACTCGCGGCGCCGCGGCTGTCGTTCCGGTTGCTCATCGGCGCGCTGCGCGCCGCGCACGGTCGCTGACGCGGCCACTGACGCGGCCACTAATCGGGCCCATGACCCGGTTGTCCGGATGCTCAGCCCTGGCTGAAGCGCCGCGCGAACTCCGCCGTCAGCCGGGCGCGTTCGACCTTGCCCATGCGGTTGCGCGGAATCACCGACACGTGGCCGAACACCGTCGGGTGCTTGCCTGGTAGCCGCTGGCGCAGCAGCTGATCCAACGCGCGCAAATCGCAATCGGCGTGCGCCACCACCGCGAGGCCCAGTTCGGGCACACCAGGAACCTGCTCGATGATGAACGTTCCCGCGTCGATCAGGCCGGGGAAGCCCTCGACGGCGGCGTCGACCGCGGCAGGGTCGACTTTGACTCCGCCCACGTTCACGATGTCAGCGGTGCGGCCCTCGATGACGAGCGAGCCGTCGGGTGTCAGACGCCCGCGGTCACCCGGATAGAACCAATCGCCGCGAAATGATTGCTCAGGGTCAGCCGCGGTGTAGCCGCTCGCCAGCCCCGGCCCGCGGTACCGAACGTCCCCCGACTCTCCGGGCGCCACGAGTGCCCCGTGCTCATCGACGATCTGCAGCCGGATGCCCTCCAGCACAACCCCGACGTCGGCCGGGTCTCCGCCGCCGTGCAGCAGACGTGTCGCCACCCCGCCGCCCTCGGTCGAGCCGTAGACGCCCCGCACCGGTACGGAGAGCACCTCGGCGATCTGGGCCAGCAGGGCGGGTGTCGCCGGCGCCCCGGCGGTGCGCACCTCGCGCAGCGATGGCAGAGTGAGGCCCTTCTCCCGCATCAGCTGCACGAGCCGTCCGATCTGCACGGGCGACCCGGCAAGCACCTGCACGTTCGCGCCTGCGGCGATCCGCACCAACCGCTCGTCGGCGAGATCGATCGCGAGATAGGGCGTTGCGTGCTGGAGGTTCGCCAGAGCTGTGTGGAACCCGCCCGTTGTCGACAGAGTCATGAGGTTGAGCTCGGGCCGCTCGTCGGTCCAATACCGATGCAAGGTCGACAGTCGGTGCTCAACGGCACTCACCGTGAGTTCGACCCCGCGGGCCGTACCTGTCGTACCGCTCGTCAGAATGACACGGCAGACAGCGTCTGTTCGTGGGTAGAGCACGGTGGGACCTTCGGGCTCGGCGGCCTCTCGTGCCTCGGCCACGACCTGCTCGATCCAGAGCCGATCGACCGAGATCACGTGTACCGCGGTGCCAGAGCGCGTTCCGGGCCTCGAGATCACCGCATTCAGCTCGAGGTCGGTGCGCGATCCGACGCCCGTGAGTGACACGGTGCGCGTCGCAATGCGAAACAAGGCGAGCGTCACGATCCAGTCGTCAGCCGGGTCGAGATCGGTGGCGACAAGCTGGCGCGGGGCGATGCCGAGCTCACGCAAGCGCCGCGCCACCGCGGTAACGGCCTCGTCGAGCTGGGCGAAGCTCCACGTCGCATCGATGCTGATCAGGGCCAGCGCGTCGGCGTGGGCGACGGCCTGGTCGTGCAGGTGCCGCACGGGTGCGAACATTCGTGTGCTCCGCTCAGAAAACTTGTGCTGGTGGTGTGACGCAGCAGGGGATGCTCCACTGTAGAGTTCGATCGCGCCTAGCTTGTGCTCTCGTGCGCCCGCCGTATGCCCTTCACCCCGAGGAGACCACCCCTGTGACTGAGATTCTGGCGACTGACAGCCTTTTTCGTGGACCTTCGACAGCGCGCCGAGTGGCCCGCACGGCTACCGCCGTCGCCTCGAGCGGGCTTCTCGTGGGCATGGGCGCGGCGACGACTGCCCCCGCTGTGGCGGCAGAAGCCATCGATTGCATGCCCGGCATCACGGTCGACAGCTCGACCGGGACCGTGGCCGACATTCAGGCGCTTTTGAATGCTGACACGGCGTTGGTCTGCCTGACCGGCACGTTCATGCTGGCTGCCCCGCTCACGTTCGACCACGACCTGGAGATCTTCGGCCTTCCGGCGGCACAGCTTGATGGCGTCAACCTCACGCAGATCCTCACCGGCACCAGCGGTGCGTCGCTGGAGCTGAAAAATCTATCGCTCGTCAGGGGCGCAGGCACCGCCGGAGGCGCCGTCAACGTCGACGGCAGCCTGGTGGTCGAGAATTCGCAATTCGTCGACAACGCCGCCGACGAAGACGGCGGCGCGATCTTCGTCGGCGAGTTAGGTGACGTCGAGGTGATCGGCTCGGTCTTCTCTGACAACGCGACTGGGCCCGAGGTT
>JBBRWT010000189.1:0-3044 GCA_038249035.1 Actinomycetales bacterium | reverse complement strand
TCGGGGGCGCCGAGCACCCAGGTGCCACGGGCGGGGCCGTCGGCGAACGACACGGCGCTCCACTTGCGGCGGCTCGAGAACTCGATCGCCCGCACCGGCTTCTCGGCGGGCGGCGCCATGAAGCGCTCGACGAGGGCGCGGGCGGTGGCGTTCGCATCGCGATCGGCGCCCATCCAGGCCAGGGCTGTCTCTGCCGCGGGCGTCAGGGCCGCGGCCGTGTCTGTTTCTGTGCTCGTGTCTGTGTCAGTGCCTTTGCCTCTCCCCGCGAGCGGCTCGATGCCGTCGAGCACCATGCGGCCCTCGGTGAGCGTGCCCGTCTTGTCGAGACAGAGCATGTCGACGCGGGCCAGCCCTTCGACGGCGGCGAGCTCTTGCACGAGCACTTCGCGCTGGGCGAGTTTCACGGCGCCGACGGCAAGCGCGACGCTCGTCATGAACACGAGTCCCTGCGGAATCATCGCGATCAGGCTTGCCGCCGAGGCCACTGTTGCCTCGCGCCAAGCGCCCGAGGCGATCGCGACATCCCAGCCGCCGACGGCCTGCATCTGGCCATTCACGACGATCGCGCCGACGGGCAACAGCAGAATGGTGATCCACTTGATGATCTTGGCGATACCGCTGCGTAGCTCGCTGCGCACGAGCGAGAACTGCTTGGCCTCGGCCGTGATGCGGGCGGCGTACGAATCGGCGCCGACCCGGATGACCCGCGCGAGCCCGCTGCCGGCCACGACGGTCGAGCCCGACATCAGCTCTCGACCGGGAGGAGACGCAACCGGGTCGGCCTCGCCCGTGAGCAGAGATTCATCGATGTCGAGCCCGTGCGCTTCGAGAACCTCGGCGTCGGCGGTGACCTGGTCGCCGGCGGCGAGCACCAGAATGTCGTCGATGACGACTTCGCCCACCGCGATGTCGTGTACCGCGCCGATGCCGGCTTCAACCTCACGCAATACGCGGGCCTTCGGAGCGTTGAGCACCGCGAGCCGACTGAGCGTGAGCTTTGCGCGAAACTCTTGCGCCACGCCGATAACGACATTCGCGATCACGAAGAAGCCGAACAGCGCGTCTTGCCAATAGCCCAACACGAGAAGTAGCGCGAAACTGCCGCCCACGATGAGGTTGAACAGCGTGAACAGGTTGGCCTGCAAAATGCGCCACAGCGAGCGACCGGTGTCGCTCGGCATGACGTTGGTCTGCCCCAGCTTGGTGCGCTGCAAAACGTCGTCGAGGGTGAGGCCGGTCGTAGCGTCCGTGGTGGTGGAGGTCACGGTCGCGAGCCTAGCGGGGTCGGGCTAACGTGAGGCTCAGCCGCCGACGAGCGGCCCGAACCGCGCTGGCAGCGTGTCGCGGTGGGCGTGACGCAGTTCGGCGTGGGTGAGCGTGAAGCGATCTTGCACCGCGAGCCCGTCGACCTCGCTGTCGGTCACACCGATGCGCAACACGGGCACGTCGCGCCCCTCGCACAAGCCGCGAAACTTGACGTCGTCTTCGCGGGCCACCGACACGAGCGCACGGGCTTGCGATTCTGAGAGCAGGGCGGCCAGGGCATCCACCTCGTCGCGCTCGATGAGTTCGGTGAGCCAGACGCGCGCGCCGAGCCCGAAGCGCAGGACGCCCTCGGTCAGGGTGGCGAGCAGGCCGCCCTCTGACAAGTCGTGGGCTGACGTCACCAGTGCCTCTTCGGCCGCGGCCGCCAGTAGGCCAGCAAGGTTGCGCTCGGCGGCGAGGTCGACCCGTGGTGGCAGGCCACCGAGGTGCCCGTGCACGACGTCGGCCCAGACCGAGCCGTCGAGCTCGTCGCGCGTGACACCCAACAGGTATAGGTTCTCGCCCTCGTCTTGCCAGCCCGAGGGCAAGCGACGGTCGACGTGGTCGATGACGCCCAACACGGCGACGACCGGGGTCGGGTGGATGGGAACGTCGCCGGTCTGGTTATAGAACGACACATTTCCGCCGGTGACGGGGATGCCCAACTCGAGGCACGCGTCGGCCAGACCCGTGACGGCCCGCTCGAACTGCCACATCACGTCAGGGTTCTCGGGGCTGCCGAAGTTGAGGCAGTCACTCACTGCTCGGGGAACGGCACCACTGGCCGCCACGTTGCGGTATGCCTCGGCGAGAGCCAGCTGGGCTCCGGCGTAGGGGTCGAGCTGGCAGTACCGGCCGTTGGCGTCGGTCGCGAGCGCGACGCCGAGCCCGCTCACCTCATCGACACGGATCATGCCGGCATCATCGGGCGTCGCGAGCGCCGTGTTGCCCCCCACGTAGTAGTCGTATTGGTCGGTGATCCAGGCCGTGTCGGCGAGGTTCGGGCCACCGAGTACCTGCAGCGCCTGCGCGCGCAGCTCGGTGTCGTCGGCGGGGCGGGCCAGTCGGGTGGCGGTGTCGGCTTGCAGGGCATCCAGCCACGCGGGTCGGGCAAAGGGCCGGTGGTAGACCGGGCCATCGATCGCCACGGTCGTCGGATCAACGTCGACGATGGTTTCGCCGCGCCAGTGGATGATGAGCCGACCGGTGTCGGTGACCTCACCGAGCACGCTCGTCTCGACATCCCACTTCTGCGTCACGGCGAGAAACGCCTCAAGTTTGCCCGGCTCAACGATCGCCATCATGCGCTCTTGGCTCTCGCTCATCAGAATCTCTTCGGCCGTGAGCGAAGGGTCACGCAGCAGTACGGCGTCGAGATCGACGACCATGCCGCCATCGCCGTTACTGGCGAGCTCGCTCGTCGCGCACGAGATGCCGGCGGCGCCCAGGTCTTGGATGCCCTTCACGAGGTCGCCCGCGAACAACTCAAGACAGCATTCGATGAGCACCTTCTCGGCAAACGGGTCGCCGACCTGCACCGCGGGCCGCTTCGTGGGCCCGCCCTCGCTGAACGAGTCGCTGGCCAGAATGGAGGCCCCGCCGATGCCGTCGCCGCCCGTGCGCGCGCCGAACAGCACGACCTTGTTGCCGACTCCGCGCGCGTTCGCCAAGTGCAGGTCTTCGTGCCGCAGCACCCCCACGGCGAGCGCATTGACGAGCGGGTTGGCCTGATACACGGC
>JBBRWT010000188.1:0-3091 GCA_038249035.1 Actinomycetales bacterium | reverse complement strand
CCGTGACACCCATCACCGTCGTGTCGGCAGGCGTGAAGAGCGTGCTCGACATCGCAGCGACCCTCGAACGTCTCGAGAGCTATTCGGTGCCCGTGATCGGGCTCGGCACTACCGTGTTCCCCAGCTTCTGGTTGCGCGAAAGCGCATACACGCTCGACTGGGCAGTCGACACAGCAGAGCAGGTCGCCGACGTGATGGCCGCCCACGACGCGCTCGGCAATACGCAGGGCATCGTGGTGGCCAACCCGATCCCCGCCGATCAAGCCTGGGATCGCGAGGAGCACGACCGTGTGCTCGCTATCGCGGTTGCCGAGGCTGGAGCGCAGGGCATCCGGGGAAAAGCGGTCACGCCGTTTCTGCTCGGTCGCATCGTCGAGCTCAGCGAGGGTCGCAGCCTCGAGGTCAATCTCGACCTCGCGCGCAACAACGTGGCGGTCGCCGGGCGCATTGCTGTCGCCTGGTCAGCGCGGGCCTGAGCGACGCAGACACATGCCCGGGTCGCGTGCGGTCGTCGTCGGTGACGTCATCGACGACATCATTGTCGTGCCGCAGGGGCCGATCCGCACCGATACAGACACGGCGGCCAGCATCACGCGTCACCCGGGCGGCTCGGCCTGCAATACGGCGGCCTGGCTCGGCTGGCTCGGAGCGCCGGTGGACCTCGTGGGGCGGGTCGGTGCGGGCGACGCGGCGCGGCACGCGAGCGCGCTACGGGCATCGGGGGTGACGCCCCATGTCAGCGAAGACGAGACGCTGCCGACCGGCACGATCGTCATCGTCGTCGACGGTGAGACCCGCACGATGCTTACTGATCGGGGCGCGAACGCAGCGCTGCCAGCGGCGGCGGTGACGGATGCTCTGCTCGCCGACGCGGCTGTGCTGCACCTCACCGGCTATAGCCTCTTCGACGCCTTCAGCATCGGTGACCTCGCCACTCTCGTGGCGCGTGCTCACGCGTTTGGCGTGCTCGTGAGCTTCGATCCGGGATCGACCGGGTTCATCGCCGACTTCGGCCTTGAGCGCTTTCGCACCGCACTCGCGGGCGTCGACGTGTTGTTGCCGAACCTCGACGAGGGTCGGCTGCTCTCGGGCGAGCACGACCGCGCCGCCGTCGCCGAGGCGCTACTCGCGTACTGCCCCGCCGTCGTGATCACGGGAGGGGCATCGTCGGTGCTCGTCGCGCGCCGGGGCGAGGTTGCCGTCGAGGTGGCCGTGCAGGCCCGCCCTGCCGTGGATCCGACAGGGGCGGGTGACGCCTTCACCGCGGGCCTCGTGGCGGCGTTGCTCGGCGGCGCGGATCTGATCGACGCTGCGCACGACGGAGTGCGGGCAGCCGGTGTGGCCGTCACACAAGCGGGGGGTCGGCCCGCCCACTCGAGCTGATCGCGCCGACGCAGGCAGCGACCACCGCCGCGATGGCTACCAGCTGCAGGGCGTCGAGCTGCTGCCCGAGCACGATGAGCCCGGCGAATGCCGCCACCGCGGGCCCGAGACTCGAGAGCACGCCGAACACGCGAGTCGGCATCGACTTGAGGGCGATGAACTCCAGTGCGTACGGCACGGCCGAGGTCATCACGGCAATACCCGCGAAAGCGAGTAACAGCAGTGGCGCGGTCGCCACGGCCTGGGCGGCGGGCACCGCCCCGACAGGCACCACGATGGCGGCTGCCACCACCATCGCGACGGCGAGCGCGTCGACCCCGCGTGCTCGTGGGCCGAGGCGTGCCGACGCCACGATGTACAGGGCCCAGAAGGCAGCCGCCCCCGCGGCGGCGATGAGGCCAGCCAGGGGGAGTGCTCCTGAGCCGTCGACATCAAGCCCCAGCAGGACCACGCCGAGCGCGGCCAGGCCCACCCACGCGAGGTCGCGCCAGCGGCGCGTGCCGGCCACAGCAACGGCGAGCGGGCCGAGCAGTTCGATCGTGACCGCGACACCGATCGGAATACTGGCGATCGCCACGTAGATCAGTGCGTTCATGCCGGCGAGGCCGAGACCGAGCATCCCGACGCCGATCCAGGTGCGACGATCCCAGCCCTGCACCCGGGGTCGGATCGCGACGAGCAGTATCAGCGCTGCAAGCGCCAGTCGCAGCGCTGCGGCGCCGAGTGGCCCCACCTGCGCAAAGAGCGAAACGGCGATGGCGTTGCCAAACTGCACGGAGAGGATCGCCACCACCGCGAGCACAACCGGGTGGATGGTCGGGCGGCTCGGCACGAGAGCGAGCATGGCACACGGCGCGATGCCCACGTGTGCAGGGCACCGCGCCGCGACGAGCGCAGTGGGGCTAGTCAGACGAGCTGACGCTGGCGGGGCTGTCAACCGAGGCAGGCGAGTCGACCGAGGCTGGCGACGGCACTGAGGCTGGCGACGGCACCGAGATGGGCGACGCGGGGCTGACGGGCGAGGCAGGGCTGACGGGCGACGGTGGGCTCTGGGGAGAGTCCGCTGACACGGGCGAGAGCGGGCTGGCGCTCGAGAGCGGGTCGGGTGAAACAATGCTGTCGCTCGATACCGAGAAGTTGAGCATGCCGCTCGATCCCTTGACGTCACCGTTCACCGTGATGCCGGGCACCTGCAGGTTGGTTGCGCCGGCGATGAGCGGCAGGGCGCTGGCGGTGGAGACGGCACCGGCGGCCATGACGCCGAGTCCGAGGGCTGAGGCTGCACCGATGGCGATCCAGTTCTTTGCGTCCATGAGAGTGTCCTTTCGAGCGGCGGGGGAGCCGGTGCGCATGCGCATCCGTGCTCCGTGATGTCTACAGACTGCGGGGCACGGATGAGAGGACAAGTGCGTTGCGATGAGAGCCCTCTCATCTGTACGGCGACCCCAGGCTCAGCCGCGGCCGACCTTCGCTGCCTTGACCACCTCGTACGCTGCGAGCGCCTCGACGCGCGAAGCGGCGAGGTCGACGACGGGCCGCGGGTACTCTGGCTCGTCGACTTCAGGCACCCAGTGCCGCACATACGTGCGGTCGCGGTCAAACCGTTCGGCTTGCAGCACCGGGTTGAAGACACGAAAGTACGGTGCGGCATCCGCACCCGACCCTGCCACCCACTGCCAGCTGGCTGGGTTGTTCGCCTCGTCAGCGT
>JBBRWT010000187.1:0-3145 GCA_038249035.1 Actinomycetales bacterium | reverse complement strand
GCATCCGCCACGTCGGCCGTGGCCTGGGGGCTGATGATGTCGACCTCACCGTTGGCGAGTGCCTGAACGGCGGCCAGCGGGTCGGTGATGAACCGTACGGTGATTTCCTCGATGTTCGGGAGGTTGGCGCCGCGGTAGTTCGGGTTGGCCGAAAGCGTGATCGACTGGTCGGCCACGAAGCCGGTGATCTGGTAAGGACCATTGACGACAAGCAGGTTCGCGTCATCCTCGGCGGGCAGCTCGGTGAAGTTCCAGTCCGAGTTCCACGAGTTCGAGATCGGAGCAAGTGCAGCCGCGTCGGCGTTCTGAATCGCCTCGACGAGAGCAGTCTTGGCGTCGCTCGCGCTTTCGATGCCAAGCGCCCGCTGACCAACGACGTGCGCCGGCAGGCCGACACCGAACACGAGCTCCCAGTCGACGAAGAATTCGTCATACACGAGAGTGATCGACTTGCCGTCGATCACGGGAGTCTCGGTGACGAGCTGCAGACCCGCGCCGATCGCTCCATCGAAGTAGACGACGTCAGTCGGGTACTGGTCAGTGAACTCGCCGGTGTCAGGGTCGGTGAAGTCGCCCGGGTTGAAATCGGGGGTGTTCAGCACGCCCGAGTTGGCGGCCCATGTGAGAAGCATGTCGGCGCCGTCGACGGCGGTGCCGTCAGACCACTGCACATCGTCAGCGACGGTGTACTTGACGGTCAACGGGTCTTCCGAGACGAGCTCGTAGGTACCGAACGACTCGTCCTTGAGGAGCGTTGGAGCGTTGTCGTAATAGTTGAAGGCACCGCTGGTCATGTACACGATGTTCGCGTTAGCCATGGCGTTACCGAAAGACGTGTTGCTGTTGTACGAATAGAACGGCTGGTTCCATGCGACCGTGATCGAGCTACCCTCGACAACCTCGGATTGCGGCGCTGCGCAAGCCGAGAGTACGAGAGCGCTCGCCGCGATCGTGGCCGTGACGGCCGCGAGTCTGCTGATACGCAATTTTCCTCCTGTGCAAGATGGATGCGTGACGGCACGATTTTCCGAGCGCGCCATCACGCCTGTTGGGTACGACCCTAGAGACCCAGAGAGACCCCCGCCAAACTGTAGGCGGTTTCGTTACACACCGGTAACGCCCGCGCAGATTACGGCGGAATCTTGCAAGAATTTTGCGGCAAGCCCCGACTCCTCGCACGAATCATGCGTCAACCTGCACAAGATTCACTATCGCCGCGGAATGTGCCCCGTTCGAGGGGCCCAAACGCTCGCGCGCGCTGTCGAAAGGTGCCAAAGATGACCGCGCATCCGGCCTCTCGCTTGCGGATTCTGACGAATGACAGCTGAGCGCCGCCACAATAGATACGTGACCGATCAACCGGATGCGCCGCCCGCTTTCCGCACGCGACCCGGTGATCGGCGCATCCGGATTGAGATCCTCATTGTGCTCGGTCTGTCGCTCGGGGCGAGCGCGGTCTACTCGCTCGTGGCGATCGCCAACCGGCTCTCCCGCGACATCCCTCTGGGCGACCAGGTCGCGACTCTCAACCCGCCCCGCGACGAGCGCGCCGTTTTCGACCTCATCTACCAACTGCTCGGAATCTTCTTCGACCTCATGCCCGTTGCTCTGGTGGCTTTTCTGCTGTGGAGCGCAGCGCGACCGCATTTAGGGCGGCTGGGCATCGATGGCACGCGGCCGTGGCGCGATACCCGTGACGGCGTGGGGCTCGCCCTGCTGATCGGAATTCCGGGGCTCGCCCTATACATCGTGGGTCGCGCTCTCGGGCTGACCGTGACGGTCGTACCGACCGCGCTCAACGACACGTGGTGGACAGTTCCGGTGCTGTTGCTCTCGGCTTTGCGCGCCGGCATCACCGAAGAAGTCATCGTGGTCGGGTATCTGTTCGCGCGGCTTCGCGACCTTCGCTGGGGGCCGTGGACGATCATCCTTACCAGCGCGCTGTTGCGTGCCACGTATCACCTGTACCAGGGCTTCGGAGCCTTCGTCGGAAACTTCGCGATGGGCCTGCTGTTCGGCTGGCTCTACACCCGGTTCGGGCGCGTGCTGCCGCTCGTCATCGCCCACACCGTGCTCGACGCCGTCATCTTCATCGGGTACGCGTGGGCCGCGGCGGCGTTCCCTGGCTTGCTCGCCCCCATGCCGACGCCGAGCCCGACACCAACCCCCTGACACGCCGCTAGGCGAACGCCGCGCCGCGCGCCGAAGGCGCCACAAAAAACGCGGCGGGGCCGCCGATCGAGGTGTGAGCCGCTAGGCGAACGCCGCGATCGGCGGGCAGGCGCAGACGAGGTTGCGGTCGCCGTAGGCCTGGTCGACGCGGCGCACTGGCGGCCAGTACTTGTCAGCGCGGGTGGCCCCGAACCCGCCGGTTTCGCCGGCCGAGGTCACTTCGCCGTCGGGCCCGAGCGTCGCCGGGTAGACGGCGAGCTCGCGCGAGTACGAGTGCTGCCACTCGCCCGCAATCACGCTCTCAGCCGTGTGCGGCGCGTTGACGAGCGGGTTGTCGTCGGCTGGCCAGCGGCCTGCAGCGACGGCGTCGGCCTCGAGGCGAATAGCGATCATGGCGTGGATGAACCGCTCTAGCTCTGCGAGATCTTCACTCTCGGTCGGCTCGATCATGAGCGTGCCCGAGACGGGGAACGACATGGTCGGAGCGTGGAAGCCGTAGTCGATGAGGCGTTTGGCCACGTCATCGTTGCCGATGCCGGTGGCCTCTTTCAGTGGCCGCAGGTCGAGGATGCACTCGTGCGCGACGAGCCCGTTCTCGCCCGCGTAGAGCACCGGGTAGTGGTCGCGCAGGCGCAGGGCGACGTAGTTGGCGGCGAGTACAGCGCTGGCGGTGGCATCCTTCAGCCCATCTGCTCCCATCATGCGCGCGTAGGCCCACGAGATGGGCAGGATGCTCGCCGAGCCGTAGGGCGCCGCCGAAACGGGTGCACCCCGATGCTCGACCGTGCCCGCGTTGCCGGTCGTGTGATCAAACGGCGGGTGCAGGCTCATCTGGGCGAGCGGATGCCCGGGCAAGAACTCGGCGAGGTGCGCCTTGGCACCCACTGGTCCGACGCCTGGTCCGCCCCCACCGTGCGGGATGCAGAAGGTCTTGTGCAGGTTGAGGTGACTGACGTCGCCGCCGATGTCGCCG
>JBBRWT010000186.1:0-3178 GCA_038249035.1 Actinomycetales bacterium | reverse complement strand
TCTCGTGCGTGACGATGTGGTCGTCACTCGCGGCGTCGGCCGCAATCGCGGCGAGCCACTGCAGCGCACCCTCTTCGTCCAGCTGCACGCCCAGGCGGGCGGCCGCCTCGCGGATGCGCTCAAGGTCGTCGCCAGCTGCCTGGGGGTCGATCGGTGCGGTCATGTCGAGCCTCTCGGTGTGCGGTGACGTACAGGGGAGAACGGCCGTGCAAGTGCGGTGCCGCTGCACTTGACTGTTCAGTCGCGGGCGGCGACTTCGGCCCGCACGGCGCGAAACAGTGCGGCCTGGTCGCGCGCGTCGTCGAGTGCATTATGCGTCAGATTGATGCTCAGTCCATAGCGTTCGGCGACGAAGTTCATGCTCGTGGCCGCCCAACTCGAGCCCGTGACTCCGAGGTAGAAGGCTTTGATGTCGAGCGCAGAGTGGCCGAAGGGATTGCGGCCGAGGTAGCGGTGGAAGTAGTCGGCCACGAACATCCAGTCGAATGGCGCGTTGAATCCGACGAGAACGGGGCGGTGTCCACCGGGCGTGACGGCTTCGACCCAGTCGGCGAACTCCTGCATGGCGGGCACCGCAGCGGTTCCGGATGCTCGCAGCCCGTCAAGCGTGAAACCACCGACTCGCATTGCCGAGTCGAGCGCCCCCTCGCGGTCGGGCTGCAGTTCGACATAGAACTCTGACTCAACGCCGCCGGGCAGCCCGCCCTCGGGCTCATCGACGAGGCACGCGCCAATCGACAGCAACGCGAAGCCGCTCGGGGTCGGGCCTGCTGCCTCGATGTCGACGCTGATGTAGGTCACGGGGTTGTCGGCGCGGGGATTTCTTGCGGTGCTCACGACTCCATTCTGGTGCGCCTCGCACGCACGCTCAGTCGAACACGCTGCGGCCCGTCGCCGTGACTTCGAGCCGCAGGCCTTCCGGCAGCAGGATGGCGAGCACCGGCGGCCGCCAGTCGGCGGCGAGAGTGACGCGGGCACTCAGGCCGTCGGGAGTCGACGCCGCCACGAGCTGCAGATTCTCGAGCCCGCCCGCGGGTGCCTCGGCGAGGTACTGTTGCGCGGCGCTCGCCACTTGCTCATCGGTCAATCGGGGGCGCAGCGCTCCGGTCGGCGTCACCTCGACGTCGGCCAGCTCGAACGATTCGGCGCCGACGAGGGCGGCACCGTCGGCCAGTGTGAACAGCCGTTTGCGCTCGAGGTATAGCGAGGTGGCGGCCGTCACGAGTAGCACGACCGCGAGCGCGAGGGCACCGAAGCCAGCGATGAGGGGCAGGATCGAGCCGCGGTCATCGTGCGGGTCGATGCGGGGCTTGCGCCGGCGGGGGCGCCCGTGCTTCACCGCGCGCCCCAGAACCGCGAGACCTGCTGCGTCGCGCTCGCCTCGACAGGGAGCGCCAGCGGTACGCGTAGGTCGAAGAGGGGCGGCACGAGGGGTAGCGGCACCTGCACGGCCACCCTCACGGTGACCCAGCCACGGCGCGTGTGGCACTGGTCGGGGCGCGGTTCACACGTGATCGACAGACTCGTGCCCTCGGCCTCGATGCCGTGGTCAGCGAGGGCGAGTTCGAGGGCGCGCGTCGCGGCGGCGGCGCCGGCCGCGGTCGACTCGGCTTGCACGAACACGCGTGCGGCCTGCCGGGCGGCTCCTTCGGTGGCGAGCGCGGCCGACTGGATGGCGCCCAGCGTGAGAATCAGATACACCAGCGGCACGAGCATCAGCAGCCCGGCGACGAGAAACTCGAGTGAAGCCGAGCCGCGGTCAGAGCATCCGGAGCCGCACTTTTCTGTGGACGCCTCAGCGCAGTGGTTCGAGGGCGGCACGACCGCTCACCTCCAGGGTGTCGTCGATACCGACCATGCCGATCAGGGGCAGCGGCGATCGCACCGTGACGATGACGACGGGATGCCCGCCAAACGCCCCCATGCCCGCCGAGATGCTCTTCGCGTAGCTCTCGCCCAGGGCCGCGGTGATGAGCTCGCGACTGCGCTCGATGCCGGCGGGCAGGGAGCTGTCGGCGAGCGCCGCGTGTCGAGCCCCCTCGGCGGCCGCGTCGATCAGGGTCGTGCGCACATGCAGGGCGAAGGCCACTTGCAGCACGCTGAGGGTTACGAGGGTCAGCAGCACGCTCACGAGCACGAACTCGACGGGCGCCGAACCGCGGTCGGCCAGCCCGTGGGTGCTGAGCCGCTCGCGCAACGCCCGCCACGCGACACGCATCAGAACCCGGTGACCCGATCGATCGCCTGCTGAAAGACGCCCTGCAGCGCAGGGCCCGCGAGCGCCCAGATCAGAATGACAAGCCCGGCAGTCATCAGGGTAATGAGCACCCAGCCGGGAACGTCACCGCGATCGTTGTTGGGCCGGTTCAGCAAGTCGAGGAATCTGCGCATGAATGGGATTCTGACGGGCGTCGCGGGCAGATAGGGCGCGCTCTCCACAGCATCATTGCTGAATCGGGTCGCGAACCACCCCCGCGCCCGGCATGCTTGAGTCGTGACCGACACTCGAGCGCCCGCCACCGTGTCACTTGAGCGACTGCGGGCATCGCTCGCCGACGCGGGCCTAACGCTGCACCTCGACGGTATCTGGGAGCAGCGCGAGGCCGCGGCCGCCGCCGTGCGACAGATCGACGACTACATTCGCCCTCGCCTCGCCGACCTCGATGCCCCGCTACTCGCGGTCGTCGGCGGATCAACGGGGTCAGGCAAGTCGACGATCGTGAACGCGCTGGTCGGGGTCGCGACGACACGCGTGGGGGTGATTAGGCCCACGACTCGTCAGCCGATTCTCGTGCACTCCCCCGTGGATGCGGGCTGGTTCGCGAGCGACCGCATTCTTCCCGGGCTCGCGCGCGTGCGCGGCCAGGTGAGCGCGCCAGGCACTCCCGCCTCGGCAGCGGGCGACACGCCCGCCGCTGCGCGCATTAGCGAGCTGATGTTGCTCGAGCACGAAAGCGTTCCGCGCTCGCTCGCCATCATCGACGCGCCCGACATCGACTCGGTCGCCGACGAAAATCGCGCGCTCGCGAGCCAGCTACTGGCCGCCGCCGACCTCTGGCTGTTCGTCACCACCGCCAACCGCTATGCCGACGCCGTGCCATGGCGGCTGCTCGAGGGTGCGGCCGCCCGATCGATCACCGTCGGTGTTGTGCTCAACCGGGTTCCGCCCGGAGCCGTC
>JBBRWT010000185.1:0-3253 GCA_038249035.1 Actinomycetales bacterium | reverse complement strand
TCCACATGAATGGCGTGTACTTTTTTCACCTGCCCGTTTTCGCCTTCAAATTTTTTGGTGAGCACCGCATACTCCACCCGACCGGCTTCTTTGTGGGAGGAGGATTGCCGCATCACACGGGACCATTCCGGCCACGGATTGTCGAGAGGCCGATCAACCGGAGGCATGGGAAGCAGTTCGAATGTGCATCCCACTCGCGACCCCAAATGACCTTGATGACGTTCCAGCCGGCACCGCGGAAGAAGCTCTCGAGCTCTTGGATGATCTTCCCGTTGCCGCGAACAGGGCCATCGAGGCGCTGCAGGTTGCAGTTGATGACGAAGTTCAGGTTGTCGAGACCATCATTGGCGGCCAACTGCAGGGCACCGCGGCTCTCGACCTCGTCCATTTCGCCGTCACCGAGGAACGCCCACACTTGGGTGTCGTCCGCCTCGGCGATGCCTCGGTTGGTGATGTATTTGTTGAGCTGAGCCTGGTAGATCGCGTTGATCGGCCCCAAGCCCATCGACACTGTCGGAAACTGCCAGAATTCGGGCATCAGCCGCGGGTGCGGGTAGCTCGAGATGCCGTTGGGCGCGTGCGACTTTTCTTGGCGAAAACCATCGAGCTGGTCGGCGCTCAGCCGGCCCTCAAGGAAGGCTCGGGCGTACATGCCGGGGGAGGCGTGGCCCTGGTAAAAGATCTGATCGCCACCGGTGGGGTGGTCGGCGCCGCGAAAAAAGTGGTTGTGACCGACCTCGTACAGCGCAGCACTCGAGGCGTAGGTCGAGATGTGGCCGCCCACAGCGATGCCGGGTCGTTGCGCGCGGTGCACCGTGATCGCGGCGTTCCAGCGAATCCACGCACGGTAGCGGCGCTCGATCTCTTCGTCGCCCGGAAACTCGGGCTCATTCTCAGGGGCAATGGTGTTGAGGTAGTCGGTGGTCGGCACCATGGGCACGCCCAAGTGCAGCTCTTTCGACCTCTTGAGCAGGCTGAGCATGATGTCGCGGCCGCGCTCGGCCCCCCGCTCGTGCACAACGGCGTCGAGCGACTCGTTCCATTCAGCGGTCTCATCCGGATCGGAATCGACGTGGCTGACCGAGTACGGATCCTGGTCGTTGACCGTCACCCTTGACCTCTTTCTGGTGGTAAACAGAGTGTGTCGGCACGATCGCCTTCGCCGGGTTGCGGCACAGCGAATCGCACGAGCGTTGTCGAGTCTAGTCACCCGCTCCGCCCCGTTTGATGCGTACCCAGTCCAACCCAGGAGCCGCCCGTGTTGTCCGCCACACTTCCCGTCGACGGCAGCATCGCCCCTGACTTCAGCTTGCGCGATCAGTTCGGTCAGACGGTGACACTGAGCGGGTTCCGCGGCTTCTCGTCGGTCGCGATCGTGTTCTTCCCTCTCGCTTTCACCGCAACCTGCACCGGCGAGCTGTGCGAGTTGCGCGACAACCTGGCGATGTTCCGTAGTGCGGGGGTTCAGCTACTCGGCATCTCGGTCGACTCGACCGCAACTCTGCGCGAGTTCGCCGAGCGCGAGAGCTACGATTTCACCCTGCTGGCCGACTTTTGGCCACACGGCGAGGTAGCTCGCCGATATGGCGCCTTCCTGCATGAGAAGGGCTTCGCCATGAGGGCGACAATCGTGATAGACGCGCAGGGCGTGGTGCGCGCATCCTTCGCCGCTGCCCCGCGCGAATCGCGTCCGCTCGCCGCGTATCGTGCGGCAATTGCCGAACTGTGAGTGTGATCTCGCGGGTAGACTTAGCTCATTCGGGCTCTTAGCTCAGCTGGTAGAGCGCCTCGTTTACACCGAGGATGTCGGGGGTTCGAGTCCCTCAGGGCCCACCATTAGTGCAGCGCGGGTGGCGGTGTCAGTCGTGCTTCTTAGCCTGGGGTGGTGCCGCAAAGCCTCAACCAGTGGTGGGACCGCCGTCGTCGCGTGACGGGGCTCGAGGTGCCGAGCCCGATCGGCCGGTATCGCGACGCGTGGGCGCCGTTTACTGCGCTCGTCGAGCAGTACCGACCCGATCGCAACCACGAGCTCGTGTTGTCGCAGATCCCGCCTGCTGCCAATGTGTACGTCGTCTGGGTGTGCTCTGTCGGTCACGAGTTCGTGGCGACGCCCGCCGAGCAGCGCGGCCGGCCGGGGCGAACACGCTCGTCGCGCTCGTGGTGCCCGGTGTGCGCTACCCCGTCGCTTCTGCCGCCAGCCCCCAAGTGGCCGCGTCTCCACAATTCAGGAGTCGCGGCAGCTGAGCGCCCGGCGCGGATGCCCGCTCGGCGTGTTGCACCCCCGCATCGTGCCCCGACTCCAGAATCGTGGAGATCGGCCGAGGCGGTTCGACCGGGCGAGGCGTTTCGCAGCGAGCGTGCGCCGCGCGCGTCCTCGGCGGCCGAGGGCCGACTGCGGGTGCTTATCGGCGAGCGGCTCGACGTCGACTTCACGGCGAACGCGGTGCGCGTTCGTACGCCGTTCTTCGGTCGGGTTGAGGTGTGGCCCGACATCGTTATTGCCGAACTGGCAATCGCTATTGAGCTTGACACGGTCGGCCGAAACGGCGACGAGCACGTCGGCCGCCGTGAGCGTGCAGACCGGCGCAAAGACCAGCTGCTCGCCGAGGTCGGTTGGCACGTCATTCGGCTGCGCTGTCGACCTCTGCGAGCGCTCGGTCTGGACGACCTGGTCGTGGCCGGAGTGTCTCAAGTGGCTGTCGAGGCTCTCATGGAACGGATGGGCGACGTTCGCGGGCACCTGCTGGTAGGGGCGTACGCGCGGGCACGGGGGCCCGCGGGACTCGGAGGTCGCGCTTAGAGGTACATCGCCCAGAGCAGCGCGGCAAATGTCGCGACGAAGATCGTTGGTCCGACGAAGCGCACGATGTCGACGCCGCGCGCGCTGGCGACGATGCGGCGTCCGATCGCCGAGATGCTGGGCAGGGTCTTCAGCTCGTCGATGACGGCGAGCCCCTCTTGCGCTGCGGCGAATTGGGCCGCAGCGCCGAGTACGCCCGAGGCGAGCAAGATTCCCGTTGCCGCCAGTCGCACGGCCAAGTCGGTCTCGGCCAGCCCATCAATGAGCATCCACACGGTCACCGCTAGCAGAAAGGTTGGCGCGAGCTGCGACACAATGATGTGCCAGCGTGCGCGGGTCCAGAGTGCGATCAACTCGTTCTCGGTCATGCGCACCACTGTACGTCGCCTCATCGATCACCGGGGACCGTCCACGAGCTGCATGCCGAGCACGTGGTCGTCGCCGTCGGGTCCG
>JBBRWT010000184.1:0-3279 GCA_038249035.1 Actinomycetales bacterium | reverse complement strand
GCGGGCGTTAATTGCGAGCGGAACCCCGGCCTCATCGGCGGCAGCTCGAGCGGCCGCGACCCGGGCCGCCGCTTCGGCGATCGGGCGGCGTTCACTCGTGGCGCCGGCGAGTGAGTCTTCAATATTGAGGCCGGCAGCGCCTGCCTCGATCAACCGCGCGACATTGTCGCACACACCCGCGGTGTCGGACGCGTACCCGCGCTCGAAGTCGACGCTTACGGGTAGCTCGGTTGCGGCGGTGATGCGTCGCGCCGCATCGAGCGCCATGGCGACCGGCATTCCCTCACCGTCATTGACGCCGTGCGTGAAGGCGATGGAGTGGCTCGCCGTGGCGAGAGCCTTTACGCCGGGTGTTCGGGCGACGACCCGGGCCGTCATGGCATCCCACACGTTGACGACGATCAGGGGGTCTCCGGGGATATGCAGGGCGGAAAGTGCGGCGGCCTTGTCGGCAGTGGAGGTCATGCGTCCACTTTCACACAACGAGCGGGGCGGGAAAAGTTCCCGCCCCGCTCGCGTGGTGGCGTGCCGTGGCGTGCCGTGCTGTGCCGTGGCTGGTCAGGCGTCCGTGCCCGCCGCCGCCTTCGCAGCGCGCTTGGTGGTTTTCGCCTCGGCTTTGCTCGCCTTGTTGTGCGCCTTCGCGCCACGCCCACCCGGGTGATGCCCGGAGTAGCCCCGGCCGCAGCCGCCGCCTCGGCGGCCGTAGCCACGGGCTCCCCACGGCCCGCGCGGGCCCCACTCGGGCTGGCCCTGGTTGTCGTCCCAGCCCAGGTTGCGGGCCATCAGCTCGAGAGTCGCCATGGTGGTGGCGTAGTCCTCGTCGCTGATGCCCTCCCGCGCCGTGTCGCCGAGCCTCGCTGCGTACTCGCGCGTGAGCATGTGCCGCCGGTAGGCGGCGGCGCGCATCCAGCCGCTGGGAGTCATCGGCGCGCGGTCGTTGTTGTGCGCCTGTTCGGCGCCAGTGTTTTCTGTCGTGCTGTTCATCGTGTGTCTCCTTCAGAAATTACATGTCGTATGACAATGAATGTCACCATACATACATTCTGCCGGAGCCGTCAATAGCTCCGTGTTCGCCCTGAGCGAAGGGTGCATGTACGGTGACATGTATGGATGCCCTTCCCGACGACCTCGACCCGATCACCCTGATCGAGCGCGCCGTCAGTGAGTTGCGTCGCTCGGGCGGTCGACCGCGGTTCGGGCCCGGTGCTCCCGGCACGGTCCAGAACGGCACGGTCCAGAACGGCACGGTCCAGAACGGCACGGTCCAGAACGGCGGCGACCGTGGCAGCGACCGTGGCGGCGTGCACAGTGGCCGCCGCGGCCCGTTCGGGTGGAAGGGCGGATGGCAAGAGCATCCGTTCGCCAGCATGGCGCGCTACCGACTGATGTCGGCGCTCGATCGTCTCGGGGACGGCGCGAGCGTCTCTGAGCTCGCCGACGCGATTGGTGTCGACCAACCGCGCGCGAGTCGCCTCGTGGCCGACGCCGTCGAGCGAGGCCTCGTGACGCGCACGGCTGACCCCGACGACGCTCGGCGCAGCCGCATCGCCCTCGCGGACGCGGGGCGTGAGGTTCTGGCCGAGCGGCGTCGTGAACGCCGCGCCGCAGTCGAGCGTGCCCTCGACGACTTCAGTGACTCAGACCGCGAGCAACTTGCTCGGCTGCTCGCACGCTTTGTCGCTGGCGGTCGCCCGAGCTAGGTGTGCCCGAGCTGAGTGTGCCCGAGATGAGTACAACTAGCTCCTGACCGTTGCGGGCGGCGCCTTCACGAACAACAGCATGATCCCTCCGGCGAGCAGCACGAGGGTGATGCCGAGGATGCCATACAGAGTCTGGTTCGCGGCGACAGCGATGAACACGCCCCACAGCAGGGAGGCCATCCAGCCGGCCGCGCGCCCCGTGGTGGCATAGAGACCGAACACCTCGCCTTCGCGGCCCGCGGGCGTGACGCGCGCGAGGAACGACCGAGATGCGGCCTGGGCGGGCCCAACGAACGCCGCGAGCACGATACCGGCGGCCCAGAAGAGCGGTGCCCCGAGATCGGCGAAGAAGAACACGACGAGCGTGCAGATCACCAGACCGAAGACCGAAATCACGATGACGCGCTTCGGGCCAAAGCGATCATCGAGGCGGCCAGCGAGGATCGTTGACACGCCCGCGACGATGTTGAGCGCGATGCCGAAGATCACGAGGTCGGTGAAGCCGAAGCCGAAGACGATTGCCGCAATGATCGAGCCAAACGTGAACACGGCCGAGAGACCATCGCGATAGACCGCGCTGGCGAGCAAGAACCAGAAGGTCGGCCGGGTCTCTTTGTAGAGACGGATGATGCCGCGCACGAGCTCAACGTAGCTGCGGAAGAAGCCAACCTTCTCGCCCGTGAAACGGTGCGGCGGTTCCGGAACGCTGAGGAAGATTGGGATGACGAAGATGATGGTCCAGATCGTGCTGCCGAGGGCGATCAGCTGGAACGTCGACGCAGCCTCGCCGTCGAGAACCCCGCCGAGGATGAGCCCCACGACCACCGTGAGCGCGACGATTCCGCCGAGGTAGCCGAAGCCCCAGCCGAGGCCCGAGACCTTGCCGATCGTCTTGGGGGTCGAGACCGAAATCAGCAGGGCGTTGTAGTTCACGCCGGCGATCTCGCCAAACACGCTGCCGACGGCAATAAGAGCGACTCCGATCCAGAACCCCTCGCCGCCTGGCTGTACGAACACCAGGCCGAGCTGGGCGACGATGAGCAGCGCTGTGAACGCGAAGAGCTGCAGCTTCTGCCGCCCGGCGCGGTCGGCGCGTTGGCCGAGTACGGGGGCGAGCAGCGCGATGAGGAAGCCGGCCGCGGTGATGCCGAACCCGAGAGAGCTCGCAAGTTGGCCGATCGCCACCTTCTCGCCATCGGTGCCGATCACGGCGGGGTCGATGAAGAACGTGCTCGTGAGGTAGCTCGGCACCCACACGAAAGTAATAAGAACGGTGTTGAACGGCTGGGTAGCCCAGTCCCAGAAAGCCCACGCGAACACCCGCCGCTTAGGCACTTGGATTCCCTCTTGCAGATCAAGACCCATGATGCCCACCGCGAGGGTGGTTGCGGCGACTGTGATCGTCTTGTCGGTGGGGTGCACAGCGTTGGGTTCGTCCGTCATGCGCTCACGCTACCGCCCGCTGGTGAACACCGGGTAGTGCTTCGTTGTGCGTGACAACGCGAAACGAGGCGGAGAAACCCGAGCTTCTCCGCCTCGCTGATCAGCAATGGGCGCGAGCTACTCGACGATGCGCTCG
>JBBRWT010000183.1:0-3300 GCA_038249035.1 Actinomycetales bacterium | reverse complement strand
TGCGCTTTCGGAGGCACGGCCGCCGTTGCTCCTGTCGCCCTTCGTGCTCGCGGAACTCGACTACCTGTTGGGTAAGTACGCTGGCTCACATGCGCAGGACGCACTGCTGGCTGAGGTCGTGGCCGAGGTGCGCTCGGTCGGGCTCCCCGTCGTCGCGCACGTTGAGGGTGCGGGGCAGGCGGAGCGCGCGATCGTGGCCGGGGTCGACGTGCTGGCGCACGCGCCGTTCAGCGAGGTGCTACCCGAAGCACTCATCGCGCGTGCCGCGGAGCAGGGGCAGCGGTGGATCTCGACGTTGTCGATCCACGCCGACGAGCTACGTGAGATGGCGATCGCTAACGTGCGGGCCTTTCGCGCCGTCGGAGGAGAGCTGCTCTATGGCAGCGACCTCGGCAACGGCCGGCAGGCTTTGGGGCTCAACACGCTCGAACTCGCGGAACTACAGCAGGCGGGGCTCGACGAGACAGCCATGCTCCGTGCGCTCGTGGGCGGCTTCGGCCGCGGGCGGTGGAAGAAGCGCGTCACGTGGCTGCACAGGCGACCGAGCACGACCGAGCGACCCGACGAGTTGTTCGTCGAGTTGCCTGGCCAATTTCTCGCCGGGGCGCAGTCGATCGCCGTCGGCGACCTGGAGTCGGTCGGCGCCTGAGCAACTACTGAATAACCGGTGCGCCCCAGCCGTCATAGTCGCCGTGGTGGGCCGCGACAACCGCGAAGACCTCTTCGACCATGAGGTCGGCAGTTTCGATGTCGACGGTCGCAACTTTGGTGACGCGCAGAGTTCCGCGAAACAGCATGCGCCGGTCAACCCGCGCGCCGTAGCCGAGCCGCTCAAGGGCCGTGCCGGCCGCGCGAGCATCCTTAATGGCAGCGAAGTTGGCGAAGTGTTCGACCTCGCGGGGTTCATCGACGTTATCGCGCATCTTGATGCGCTGGCTGAACTGCTCGACGTTGCAGGTCAGGTGCGTCTGGATATCACCCACGCGGCGATGTTAGACCTGTTTTCGCCGCAATGCACATCGACCGCGTGTCGCGCTACAGCGCGAGCAGCGGTGTCATGCGGTACTCGATGAGCTCCTTCAGCACGATTGAGGTGGCGGTGCGCCGAACGCCGGGGCACCGCAGAATGCGCTGGCCCACCTCATATAGGTCGTCGGTGTCGCGCGCGACCACCTGGCACAGCAGATCGTTTTCGCCCGATGTGGCGAGGCACTCGATGATCGTCGGGATCTCGCGCAACGCAACCATCGCCTCGTCGAAACGGTCTTGATCAACCTCGGCCGTCACAATCGCGCGGATGCTGTACCCGAGCACCCCAGGCGGCACCGTCACGCTCGTCGGTCGCAGAGTTGTACCGTCGAAGAGCTGTGCGATGCGGTTCTGCACGGTGCCGCGCGCCAGGCGCAGCGAATCGGCGAGGCCGCCGACGGTGGCCCTCGGATCGGCGTCGAGGGCGAGCACGATGCGGCGGGTGGTGACGTCAAGAATGGTGGGCAATGTGACCATGGTGCACGTCACTCTACGCCCGTGAGTGGTCGAATCGACTACCTATGTCGCTGGCCCTTGTTGACCGTGCGCACGCAGGGGCAGAATTCTGGTCATCATGACTACCCTTACCGTCGGCCAGTATCTCGCCGCACGCCTCGTGCAGTGCGGCGGCTCACACGCGTTCGGGCTACCCGGCGACTTCACCCTGAGCTTGCTTGATGAGATGCTCACCGACCCCGGCCTCACCTGGATCGGCTCGAGCAACGAGCTCAACGCTGCCTATAGTGCCGACGGCTTCGCGCGCGTCGGCCGCACCATCGCGAGCGTCATCACGACCTACGGGGTCGGCGAGCTGAGCGCCATGAACGGCATCGCGGGCAGCTTTGCCGAAGATGTGCCGGTCATAGCGATCGTCGGCATGCCCGCCACGGGGGCCCTCGGCAGCGGCGCGTTGCTGCACCACAGCCTGCT
The DNA here is from genome assembly GCA_038249035.1 of Actinomycetales bacterium. Classification (GTDB taxonomy): domain Bacteria; phylum Actinomycetota; class Actinomycetes; order Actinomycetales; family Microbacteriaceae; genus Microcella. The sequence continues at coordinate 1,341 of JBBRWT010000183.1, read as the reverse complement.
CGACGGCGACCACGAGCACTTCGTGCGCGCGTTCCGCGAGGTCACCGCGGCCCAGGCAGTGTTGACGCCAGACACAGCGGTCGCCCAGATCGATCGAGTGCTGACCGTCGCGCTGACGTCGAGCAAACCCGTGTACCTCGGCGTACCCACCGACGTGGCGGTCGCGCGCGTGAGCGCTGCCGGGCTGGCTCAACCGCTCCGAGCTCGGGGCAGCGAGCCGGGTGCCCTCGCCGCTTTTGAGCGCGCGCTCGTGCAACGGTTCGCCGGGGAGGCCGCGGTGACGGTGTTGGCGGGGCCGGGCATCCACCGCCGCGGGGTCGAGCGCCAGGTGGCTGCGCTCGCGGACCTGCCGGGAGTGCGCATCGCTAGCCAGGTGGGGTCGAAGGCGATTCTCGATGAAGAGCACCCAGCAAGCCTCGGCACCTACATGGGCGCCATCACGCAGTCGCCTGCCGCGCGTCGGGCCGTTGACGAGGCCGAATTGCTCGTCATGGTCGGCGCGGTCATCAGCGATTTCACGACAGGGTTCTTCACGCAGGCGTTCGACCCGACCGCGGCGGTCGAACTAGCGCTTGACCACGCGCGCATTGGCTACGCGGTGTACCCCGAGGTGCGACTCGACGATGCGCTCGAGGTGCTTGCTCGGGTGACCGCGGCGGTGGGTTTTGCGCCCGGCACGACGGTGACGGTCGCTGTGGCCGAGCAGCCCGGCGCGGTCGCTGATGACACACCGCTCGACCAGGCGACTCTCTGGCGCGAGCTGCAGGGCTGGCTGCCGCCGGCTACGACCGTCATCGCCGAAGCCGGCACCTCGTTCTATGGAGCGCTTGACCTACGGTTGCCCGAGCGCAGTGACCTGCTCGGCCAGCCCGTGTGGTCGTCGATCGGCTACACGATTCCGGCCATGCTTGGCGCGGGTCTCGCACGTCGCGACCGGCGACCCGTGCTCATCATCGGCGACGGAGCCGCGCAACTGACCGTGCAAGAGCTCGGCCAAGTGTTTCACTACGGGCTCGCGCCGGTCATCCTGCTCATCGACAACGCCGGGTATACCGTCGAACGCATGATCCAAAGCCCGAACGCGGTGTACCAAGACATCGTGCCGTGGAACTGGGCACTGATCCCCGCCGCCCTCGGCGGCAACGAGGTGCGTGTGCTCGAGGCGACGACGGCCGGGTCGCTGCGGGCGGCGCTTGCCGAAGCCGCTGCCGCGCCCGACTCGGCCATATTTGTGCGGGTGCAGGTGCCGCGCGATGACGCCCCGCGGTTGCTCGTCGAGCTGACGCGGCGCCTGGCTACCCGACCTACGGCCGAGCAGTCGGTCGCGCTGCCCGATGCTCT
>JBBRWT010000182.1:0-3318 GCA_038249035.1 Actinomycetales bacterium | reverse complement strand
GGCGAGATCGGCGGCGCCAGCAGCGGCGGTGCGACAGAAGGCGGCTGCGCGATCGAGGGCAATCGCGAAGTCGCCCCGGTAGGCGCCTCGCAACACCTGATCGGCGAGCACCCTGATCTCGTCGGGCCCCGTCGGGCTCTCGGCACCAGCGACGACGACATCCGCTGTCGCGAGCACTTCGCTGCCGCGCTGAAAGAGCAGGGCCGAGCCAGCGGGGTCTTGTCGCACCAGCGCTCGCAGCAGTGACAGTCGCCAGAGCGTGCCCGGCAGCGTGCGAGCGCCGGCGCGAGACCACAACTCGGCGAGGGTGTCGAGCCCGTGTTCGTCGGTGTAGGCCACCATGCGCTCGACCAGGTCGGGGTCGTCGCTCGCGCGCACGCGATGCACGAGGGCGCGTGCAGAATCGTGCGCGATGCGCAGGGTCACCGCCGGATCGAGCCCACCCTCGAACGCGTCAAAAGCACTAGACGGGCGGCGCACGGGTCGCATCGGTCGGTCGGTCATGCTCTCCACGCTAGTCGGGTGCGACCCCGGCGCCAGGCGCGGTAGATTGGTGGGCGCGGGCCTCTAGCTCAGTTGGTAGAGCAACGGACTTTTAATCCGTGGGTCGTGGGTTCGAGCCCCACGGGGCCTACTCGTCCACGCGTGACCGCACACTGTGCGCTCACGGGTTCGAGCCCGACGGGGCCTACTTCTACGTGTTCAATCCGTCGCGGCCACTGGGAGTGTCGGCGGTCACAATCAGTGTGCCGATGACGGTCGTGCCGTCAGACTCGTAGACATCGACCGCGAAGACCGCGTCGGGGTTGGTGGTCGACTTAGCCAAGTTGCGTTCGAGGTCGAGCTCGCTCACGCGGATGTATCCGATCACGCCCTCGTCGGCAAGAGCAGGGATGAGATCGGGTACCGAGCCTCCGACCGGGCTGCCGTAGGTCTCGCCGGCGTCGTTCACCGAGAATTCGACCTCGTCGCCCGCGATGCTCGAGTTGCCAGAGACCGACGCGGAGAACAGATCGCCGAGCACGGGTGCGGCGACGAAAGCGCCGCCGACCACCACGACTCCTCCGACGATGAGAGCGATGGTTTTGAGGGGGGTGCTCATGAGCAACTCCGGACGTCAAGGATGCGCGTAGGGCGCGCAGGGAGCCCCGAATGCCCCCGCCGCCATCCAATCAGCAGAATCGCTCTACGCATAGGCCGAATGTGACCCCCGTTCGCGGGCGTCTGAGCGCTGCGGCCGTGTGGGGCAACGTGGATGCCCCGCTCACGCCGGGCGGCAGATGCCCCAGCTACCCGACCACGACGCACCGGGCTTGATCCAACGAAGGCCGAGTCCTGAGTTAAGCGCGTCGGCTGGCGCTGTCATCGGCTCGACCGCGATCGCGGTGACCGGGCCGTCAGCGGTGGGGTATGACTGCGTAATGAACAGCTGCAACCACTGCCAGTCGCCGTCTTGCCACATCTCGGTCTCGGTGCCGTCGGGGGCAGACAGCACGGTGCGCACGATGCCATCGGCGTCGGCCTCAACACGGAAGGCGTCGTCGAGAGCGAGTTCGCCCACCACGCGACCGTCGCGCAGGTTCCACGGCCCCTCGGCAGGCTCGAACCCGACGGGGTTCAGCCGATCGTCAACCATGACGTGCTCAACAGTGCGAGCGGTGACCGTCAGGGTCTCGACGGGATGAGCCCCCACTCGAAGGAACGGGTGCGTGCCGACCGAGTAGGGCGCGGGCTCGTCACCGAGGTTGGTGACGGCATGCGTGACGCGAATGCCGTTGCCGGTCAGTCGGTACTCGACTGTGGTCCAGAGGTGAAACGGGTAGCCGTGCTGAGGCACAACGGCGGCGCCCAGCGTGACCGCATCGTCAGTCTTCTCGACGAGTTGGTATGGCGTGTTGCGCAAGAGTCCGTGAATGGCATTCGTGCGGTCAACCTCGGTGAGATCGAACTGCAGCGCTGAACCCTCATGCATCCAGCGCCCATCGCGCACTCGGTTGGGCCATGGCACGAGCACGATGCCGCACCCGAAGGGCGGCGCTTCGCCCTCGCGAAAACCTTGCACGAGATCGAGTCCGTCAACGGTGAGGTGCCGCAGCGCCGCCGCGACCGAGGTGATGATCGCGTCAACAGGACCGTGGGCTCCGTCGTGGTGCAACACGTATTGCTCGCCCGTAGGAGGAGTGCTCATCCCGTCACTTTACGCGCGCCGTGGCCTCGCTGACGCTGAGCGCGCGGGCGAGGTCGGCGACGCGGGCAAAGCCCCGACGGGCGGCGGATGCTGCCATGCGATTGCGACGCAGCGGCGCGGAATCCATTTGCCCTCCCTTTCGAGATTCGTCGATATCGAAAGCGCACTGTTTACGGTTCCGCACGGGCACGGCCGTAGCATCGAGGGGTGCCCATCGCCTTCCACTCCACGACGCTCGCCGACGGCCGCGAACTCATCTACGTTGACGACGCCGACACGATGCTCGGAGCCGAACGTTCGATCGATCGACGCGTGCTCGACCCCCGGCCCGAAACGGCCAGCATGCGACAAGACGTTCTGACGGGCGAGTGGGTATCGATCGCGAGCAACCGCCAGAACCGTGTCTTCATGCCGCCGCCAGATCAAGACCCGCTCGCGCCACAGACCGAGGCAAACCCCAGCGAGATTCCCAGCAACTACGACGTGGCCGTGTTCGAGAACCGGTCCCCCAGTTTCGGGCCCGCTCTCACACACGAGAACGCCCCGCTCGGACTAGATGACCTGGCCAACATCGGCATCGGCCGCAGTCGCACGAGCGTGGGTCGGTGTGAGGTCGTGTGCTTCTCACCCGACCATGAGGGGTCATTCGGCTCGCAGACCGTGAGCCGTGCGCGCACCGTGATCGAGGCGTGGGCCCACCGCACCGCGGCGCTCAGCGCGATGTCGGGCATCCAGCAGATATTTCCCTTCGAGAACCGTGGCGCTGAGATCGGCGTGACCCTGCCACATCCGCACGGGCAGATCTACGCGTACCCTTTCGTCACTCCGCGTACGAATACGCTGTTGCGCGCGATCGACCGCGTGGGCCCCGATCTGTTCGCACGGGTGCTTGAGAGCGAGCAAGCGAGCGAGCGCGTCGTTCTGCAAGGCGAGCACTTCACGGCGTTCGTGCCCTTCGCGGCTCGCTGGCCTATCGAGGTGCACGTGTTGCCACACCGCCACGTGCCCGACTTTGCCGGCCTCACGAACGACGAGAAAGACGAACTCGCGCCCTTCTACCGCCGCATTCTGCGCGGCATCGACGCTCTGTACCCGACGCCAACGCCCTACATCGCGGCGTGGCACCAGGC
>JBBRWT010000181.1:0-3358 GCA_038249035.1 Actinomycetales bacterium | reverse complement strand
GCCGGCGCCTTTCGCCTCACCGAGCTCACCGGCGGGGCGATTCCGACCCCACAGAACGCGCGCTTTCTTGAGGCGCCGATTCCCATCGTCATCCACATCGTAAGTGCCACGATTTTCAGCGTGGTCGGTGCGTTCCAATTCGTGCCCGGTTTGCGTCGCCGCCGGTGGCGCTGGGGTAGTTGGCACCGCCTTGCCGGGCGTCTGCTCATTCCTGCGGGCCTCCTCAGCGCGCTGTCGGGCTTGTGGATGACCGTCTTCTACGAGCTTCCGGCGGGCGACGGCGCCGCGCTGTTCGTGCTTCGCCTCGTCTTCGGTACCGCGATGGTGGCCAGCATTGCGCTGGGAGTGCGCGCGGTCATGCGGCGCGACTTTGTGGTGCACAGCGAGTGGATGACGCGCGCCTACGCGATCGGCGTTGCCGCCGGAACGCAGCCCATACTGCTGATTCCGTCGTCACTCTTCTTTCCGCTGACCGACGAGCTACCTCGCGCCATCCTCATGGGTAGCGCCTGGGTGATCAATCTGGCGGTCGCCGAGTACGTCATCCGTCGCCGCGCCGCACTGCGCGGGGTGACCCGATGAGGGCCGCGGTCTACCGCCGATTCGGCGGGCCCGAGGTTGTGCAGCTCGAGAATGTGGCTCGACCCGAACCGCGAGCAACCGAGGTGCTCGTTCGAGTGCACGCCAGCACCGTGAGTGCGGCCGACTACCGTGCTCGCAGTAAAGACGTTCCGGCGGGCCTCGCTCTGCCCTCGTCGCTGGTGCTCGGCATCATGAAGCCGCGACGCCCGATTCTCGGCATGGACTTCGCGGGCGCGATCGAAGCGGTCGGGGGCCAAGTGACCCGATTCGCACCTGGCGACGAGGTGATCGGCATGCTCGGCAGCGCGTTCGGCGCACACGCCGAGTTTGCGGTCGCCGACGAGCACAGCGCCATCGCGCTCAAGCCCGCGACTGCCACCTTCGGTGAGGCAGTTTCGCTGGTCTTCGGCGGCATCACCGCACGCGCATTCCTGAACCAGTCGCGCCTCGAGCGGGGCAGCCGAGTGCTCGTGAACGGCGCTTCGGGCGCCGTCGGCTCTGCAGCAGTGCAGCTCGCCAAGGCGGCCGGGGCGCACGTGACGGCCGTGTGCAGCGCCGGCAACGCATCCCTCGTCACCAATCTCGGTGCCGACCGCGTTGTCGATTACGCCACCACCGACTTTGCCGCGGGCGACTTTGCCGCGGGTGACTCGCGGTACGACATCGTCATGGACTGCGTCGGCAATGCCCCGGTGTCGCGGGTGCACTCCATCGTCGAGCCCGGGGGTGCCGTGCTGCTCGTCTCCGGCGACCTGCGATCTCTCATAACGGCGTCACGCGAGAGCAAGCAATACGGATTCACGGTGGTCGCCACGCCAGGTCGGTACGTAGCGGCTGACCTCGAGTACCTCGTCGACCTGTTCAACGCCGACCAGCTTCGGGCGGTCATCGACGGCACCTATCCGCTCGCCGAGATTTCTGAGGCGCACCGCCGAGTCGACGGCCATCGCAAGCGTGGCGCCGTCGTCGTCGAGATTGACTAGGTGGCGAACTCCTCTTCATTGACACCGACTCGAGTCAGCGACATTCTGAGCACGTCACGACGGCCCATCCCAGGAGGTATCTGTTGAGTCCGCTATTCGGCCCTGACCCTCAGAAGATTCTCTCGCGCGGAGCACTGACCCCCGGCGTGGTCGTCGGCATCGAGGTCACGCTCACGCACGACGAACACCCGATCCGCCTCGACGCTTACGCCGTGGAATCGGGGGGCACCGTCTACGGCATGAGGCAAGTGCTGTCTCCTGACCACGACGTGCGCCTCGGCATGCCGGTGCAGTTGCGCATTGATGGCAAGCACGCGGTGATCGAGTGGGGCGACAGCGTGAACCTGTCGCGGTGGAAGTCTCTCAGCACCCCTCCCGCCCGGGGCATCACGGACGGTCGAGACAATGAGCGTCGCGATGGGCTCTTCATCGCGCGCAAGAAGGGGGCAGCGGTCACCGCTGAGATCGTCGAGTTCAGCGAGCGGTCGGTGGCGTTCGGTCTCGGTCGAGTGACGGATGCGCGCTGTCGCATCACGCCTACGCAGGGTGAGCCGTTCGAGGCTGTGGTTCCGAAGGTGGTCGCGCCGTTTTACGCGAGCCACTTGATGGCGGTGGGCTCCGTTCTGCCCGCGTGGCACCTCACCGGAATGATGGGTGAGAAGCTGATTCTTGACTGGCCGGCCGCGGCAGAATCGTCGCCAGGGGTGGGCGTGCCGGCGACTTCGGATTCGGCGCCGCCAGCGCAAGGGTTGTTCGACACTTCACCCACCGCGTGGGGCGCTGGCTCGAGCGGGGCTGGTCAGGAGCCGAATCAACCCGACTCGCCCGCGGCTCCAGCGGCCGTGCCCGAGTACGCGACGAAGATCATGTCGAAGTTTGGGGTTTCGCTACCCACGGGCACGGGGTCAACCGACTTTGACGACGTCGTGCCATGGGAACTGTTCGTCTCGGTCAACCACTACATCGAGTGGAACTCGCTCAAGCGAGACCGCGCCGAGGCCTATGCGGTGTCGCAAGGGGTTGCGCCCGGCGAATGGAAGGCCGCCCATAAGCGTTGGTACGACCGAATGAGTTCTGACATGACCCTCATGACGACGTTTGGCCAGATCATGTCGAAGCCGTGAGCGACGACACGAGCGACCCCACGCCTGCTGAGGCGCGCATCCGCAAATTTATGGTGTGGGGAAGCTGGATGTTCTTGATCGGGCTTCTGTTGGGTCTTGGTGGGGTGGCAGTGCTCGCCCTCTCGCAAACCGCTCAGATCGCCTTTGGTGCTGACCGTGCCGAGATACCCGACCCGCTCGCGTTCGACTCTCGCGGGGGCGACTACCGGCTGACACTCTTGGCTGACCCCTTGGCGATACAGACGCCCTACATTGGCGGCAACAGCGCGGTTGCCTACTTCTTGTGCACGATCGACCTCGCCGACGGCACCACCGTTGAGGTCGACGGCGGAACACAACTCTCGCGCATCGAAACCGATCTCGGCATCGAAATCGGACAGTTCACCGCGCCAGCCGGGGCGACGACCGCTACCTGCGCCTGGAAAGACGGGCGTGACTCGAGCTTTTACTACTACTCAGTTGCGTCATCGTCGTCGATCGTCACCATCGTCGGAACGGCACTTCTCGTTGTGGGCTTGCCGATTCTTGGCCTGGGAGCATGGCTGCTCTCTCGCGCCTACTTGGCACGATCTAGCAACCTGAAACGCCTTTAGGTCTGGCCGACAGTTCGGATGCACGGTTCGGCATGACTCGGCCATAAACATCGTCATGAGCGCGCGCTGGCGGCTC
>JBBRWT010000180.1:0-3367 GCA_038249035.1 Actinomycetales bacterium | reverse complement strand
AAGTTCGAGTCACGTCGGCAGGGTCGACTCACGTCGGCAGGTTCGAGTCACGTCGGCAGGTTCGAGTCACGTCGGCAGGTTCGAGTCACGTCGGCAGGTTCGAGTCACGTCGGCAAGTTCGAGTCACGTCGGCAGGGTCGAGTCACGTCGGCAGGGTCGAGTCACGTCGGCAGGCAGGCTCGAACCACTCATGCGCGATCAGGGCACGCTGGCGCGATCGGGCGGGCATCGCTCGTCGAACACACCGTGCTCGCGCCTCGCGAACAATCGAGCTCGCGCCTCGCAAACAACCGTGCTCGCGCCTCGCAAACAACCGAGCTGGCGCCTCGCGGACAGCCGGGGCTGTGGATGCGGGGAGCGCGCCGGAGGATGCGCGCGCATCATGTGCGCCATGACCCTTCGACTTGACCCTCGCAGACCGATCGTCTGGCGCACGCCGCACAGCTTGCAGATCGGGGTGGACCCTGTACTCGCGCAGCTCGACGACGTCAGCGACGGCCACGTTCGTCTCATCGATGCGCTCTCCGTCGGGGTGACCCGCTCGGGCTTGGCGATGCTCGCCGAGCAGGCCGGGGTGCCGGCGCCCCACGTTGACGAGTTGCTCGCCGGGCTCGATGCCGCGCTGCTCTCACCGGTCACGGCAGACGTACGCGCTCCATCAGCGCTAACCAGCAAATCCGTTCTGCCCACGAAGCCAGAGAGGTCAATGGCGGCGCGGCCAGCACCGCGCGCCACGATCGCAGTAGTCGGCAGCGGAATCGGGGCGACGCGTGTCGCGGGCGTGCTGAGCGAAGCGGGACTCGCGGCAACTCTGGTGCGGCCAGGGCTCACCGAATCGACGGCTCTGGTGCGCGGCAGACGGGCGACCGCTGCCGTGCTCGTCAGCGCTCACGTCATCGACCCTCGCGAGCACTGTCGCTGGCTGCGAAGCGACGTTCCGCACGTGCCCGTCGTGTTTGGTGAGGCGGCCGTGACCGTCGGGCCACTCGTCGAGGTCGGCACGACCGCGTGCCTCGCGTGTGTCGAGCAACGGCGCACGCGCGATGACCCAGCGCGCCCGGCCATCGCCGCGCAACTGTGGGGCACGGCGGCAGCTGCCGAGTCGGCCGGGCTCGCTACGGAGGCCGCCGTCGAGGCGCTGCGCATGCTGCGAGCGCGCATCCTGACCTCTCGGAACAACGGCGACGGCGACGCCGACGCCGACGCGATTGCCCGCGCCGCAGTGAGCGTGCGCCTCGACGCCGCCACCGGCGATCGGGTCGAGCGGGAGTGGTGGCCGAACGAACAGTGTGGGTGCGGTGGGCTCAGCCCGCTCTCGGAGCCCGCACTTCGTCGAGAAAGCGACTGGGGGCCCGCTCTGCTCGCGCTGTGGTCGCCCGTTGTGACCAGGTCAGCTCGAGCACCTTTCGTGCCCGCGTGATGCCCACGTAGAACAGCCGCCGCTCTTCGTCGATCGCCTCGAGGCCCTGAGCAAAGGTGATCGGCACGAGCCCCTCGCTGAGTCCGGCGCTGTGCACGATGTCCCATTCCAGGCCCTTGGCCGCGTGCAGCGTTGAGAGCGTGACCGCCGAGCGGGTTGGCGCGTGCTGCTGTTGTTGGCGCCGCTGCAACTCACGCACGAAGTCGACGAGCGTGGTGCCGGCCGGGGCTTCTTCAGCGAGGCCAAGCAGGGCGTTAAGGCTCTCCCACTTGGCGCGCTCGGCTCCGCCGCCCTCGGGCGGATCTTGGCGCCAGCCGAGCCCGCGCAACACGTCGCTCACGCTCTTGAACAGCGGCTCGTTGATGATCGAGATCGAGGCTCCGCGCAGCAACATGATCGCTTGCTTCACCTCGATCTGGTCAAAGAAGCGGCTGTCGGCACGCGACTGCACGGGCACGCCAAACCGGCCGAGCGCTGACTCCAGCGCGATCGACTGCGTGTTGATGCGGTAGAGAACAGCAATCGACTCGGGCGGCGTGCCATCGGCGATTCGGCGCGCCACCGACTGCGCGATGGATGCCGCTTCGGCAGCATCGTCGACATGCTTCGTCACCGAGGGCGTCACCCCACGATCGCTTCCCTCACGAGCAGCATGCAGGGTGAGGGCTCCCGGTCGGCCGCGCATAAGGCGGTTGGCGAGGGTGACAATGGCCGTCGTCGAGCGGTAGTTGTCTTCGAGCCGCACTACGCGGGCCTCGGGGTATTCGCTGCCGAATCGCACAAGGTAGTCACTCGTCGCGCCCGCGAACGAATAGATCGTCTGCGAGGCGTCGCCAACCACGCACAGCTCGCGACGACCGCCGAGCCACAGCGTAAGTAGGTCATGCTGCAGGGGCGAGACATCTTGATACTCGTCGACCACGAAGAACCGATACTGCGCGCGCACCTGATCAGCGACACCCGGCTCGTTCTCGATCATGCCCGCAGTGGCAAGCAGCACGTCTTCGAAGTCAATCTGCTTGCGCTCGTCTTTGATGCGCTCATAGTTCTGCTGAAGGGCAACCATGGCGTCAACGCTCAGCCGCGAGGGCAGGGTGCGGGTATGCGCAGCCCGCGCGTAATCATCGATCGAGAGTCGGCTGACTTTGCGCCACTCGATCTCGGCAGCAGCATCCCGCAGCCCTGCGGTGTCGAGTCCCAACTTGAGGGCGCCTGAGGCCTGACCCAGTAGCGGGCCCTTACCGTCGAGTACGCGCGGCGGGGTACCGCCGGCGACGATCGGCCAGAAGTAGTGCAGCTGCCGCAGCGCCGCGGAGTGGAAGGTGCGGGCCGCCACTCCCTCGGCACCGAGCGCGCGCAAGCGCCCGAGCAGCTCGCCCGCAGCGCGGGTGGTGAAGGTGAGGGCCAAGACTCGTTGCGGGTCGTAGGCACCCGTCGCGACGCCGTACGCGATGCGGTGTGTGATCGCGCGGGTCTTGCCGGTGCCCGCCCCGGCAAGAACACACACCGGGCCGAGCAGCGCTTCGGCCACCTGTCGCTGATTATCGTCGAGGGCCGCCAGCAGTCGTTCAGGGCTCACCGTCGGAGTCGTCACGGCGCCGCTCACGGGGCCTCAAGCGGTGCGCCGAACCAGTCTTCGATGATCGAGCGGGCGATCGACGTGCGACCCGGTAGCAAGATTTCGTCGAGGCTCGCCGCCAGGTCGTCGCGACTGAACCACCGCAGATCAAGAATCTCGGCGCCGTCGGGCCGCAAGTCGTTGGCGTGCGCCGGATCGAGTACGGCCCGAAACCCGAGCATAAGCGAGGCCGGAAAAGGCCACGGCTGCGACCCGACATACTCGGGTTCGATGACGCGCAGACCGGTCTCTTCAAACACTTCGCGCACGACGGCAGCCTCGAGCGACTCGCCTGGCTCGACGAAGCCCGCGAGCAGCGAGAAGCGGTT
>JBBRWT010000179.1:0-3407 GCA_038249035.1 Actinomycetales bacterium | reverse complement strand
TCGTCGAATTGAGCGACCGGCTACTCGAGCTAGAGGCGCTCATCGCCCGCCGCGTGGGGCTCGACGGCGGCATCGGCATCGCCCCCGCTGACCCTGCGAGTGCCTCCATGACCTCCTCCCCTACCTCCACTGCCGCCTCCCCCACTGACCCCGCCCGCACCGACCCCGCCCGCACCGGAAGAATGGACCCATGACCGAGACAGACCTTCGCGACGCCTTCGGGCGCGTGCGCACCGAAGTCGGCAAGGCCGTCGTCGGCCAAGACGGCGCCATCAGCGGCCTCATCGTGGCCCTGCTCACGGGCGGCCACGTGCTGCTCGAAGGCGTTCCCGGCGTGGCGAAGACGCTGCTCGTGCGCTCGCTCAGTGCCGCACTCGATCTGCGCACCACGCGCGTGCAGTTCACGCCCGACCTCATGCCGGGCGACGTGACCGGATCGGTCGTCTACGACGCAAAGGCGGGTGACTTCGAGTTTCGTCGCGGGCCGGTCTTCACCAACATCTTGCTCGCCGACGAAATCAACCGCACGCCCCCCAAGACGCAGTCGGCCCTGCTCGAGGCCATGGAAGAACGCCAGGTCACCATCGACGGCGAGACTCACCCGCTGCCGCACCCCTTCATGGTCGCGGCAACGCAAAACCCGGTCGAGTACGAGGGCACCTACACGCTGCCCGAAGCTCAGCTCGACCGCTTTCTACTCAAGCTCGTGCTCGACCTGCCCGTGCGCGACGCGGAGGTCGAAATCATGCAGCGGCACGCCGATGGCTTCAACCCTCGTGACCTGACCGCGGCCGGTGTCACCGCCGTGGTCAGCGGCGACCAGATCACGGCCGCACGTGCGCTCGTCGGCGAGGTGCGGGGCTCGGCCGAACTGTTGGGTTACCTCGTCGACCTGGCCCGCGCCACACGGCAGAGCCCCTCGGTGAAGCTCGGCGTCAGCCCGCGTGGCACGACGGCCTTGCTCGCCGCCGCAAAGGCCTGGGCGTGGCTACAGGGTGCAGAGGCGATCACTCCCGACCACGTGCAGGCGATGCTGCTGCCCGTCTGGCGGCACCGCATCGCCCTCCGGCCCGAGGCGGAGCTCGAAGGCGTCTCGGCCGACACGATCTTGCGCGCCATCGTCGCGCAGGTGCAGGTGCCGCTGTGATCGTGATGCGGCCCTCGTCATGACGCGCGGCGTGTCGTGAGCGTCGGCTCGTCATGACCCTCACCGGCTGGTTCGTGCTGCTCGTCGCCGTCGGCGCCGTGCCCGTCGTCGCGCTCTCATCCGTTGCACCGGCCGCGCTCGTGCTGCTCGCCTGGCTGGTGTTGTGCGTCGTGCTCGCGTCGCTCGACCTGGCGCTCGCGGCCTCACCACGCGCGTTGCGCCTGCAACGACAAACGGATGCCCGCGTTCGCCTCACCGAGACAGCTCGCGCCACGCTGTTCGTCACCAACCCCTCGCGGCGCCCGTTGCGCGGCGCGATTCGTGACGCGTGGGAACCGTCGGCCGGGGCAACGCCCCGGCGACAACGGCTGACCGTGCCGCCCGGGGAGCGCCGAGCCATCGTCACCGAGCTGACGCCGTGGCGCCGCGGCGAGCGCAGGACCGCGCTGGTCACGGTGCGTTCGCGGGGGCCGTTGCGGCTCGCCGAGCGGCAGGTGAGCATCCGGGTGCCCGCATCGATCACGGTGTTGCCCGAGTTCGCCTCGCGTAAACATCTGCCCTCGCGGCTAGCGCGGCTGCGCGAGCTCGACGGCCGCACGAGCGTCATGGTGCGCGGCCAGGGCACCGAGTTCGACAGCCTGCGTGAATACGTGCGCGGCGACGACGTTCGCTCGATCGACTGGCGGGCCACTGCGCGGCGCTCGGGCGGACCAGGGCCGGGCGGTGGGCCAGCACAAACCCTTATGGTGCGCACGTGGCGACCCGAGCGCGACCGGCACGTCGTGGTGATCGTCGACTCGGGGCGCACGGCGGCCGCGCGCATCGCCGACGAGACGCGTCTCGACACGGCGTTCGAATCAACCCTGTTGCTCTCGGCTCTGGCCGATCGAGCGGGCGACCGCGTTGACGTCGCCGTGTTCGACCGCCGGGTGCGCGGCCGCGTGCAGGGTGCGCGCGGCGCCGACCTGCTGGCCAAGCTCGTTGAGACGATGGCTCCGATCGACCCCGAGCTCATCGAGACCGACTACACGGCCCTGCCCGGGCTCGTGCGCACGATGACGTCGCAGCGCTCGCTCGTCGTGCTGTGTGTGCCGCTCGAGTCTCCGGGCGCCACGCGCGGGCTGCTCGCCATGCTGCCGCAACTCACCACTCGGCACCTCGTACTCGTGGCCGCGGTCACCGACCCCGCGCTGCTCGAGGCCGCCGGCGAGCGCGACAATCGCGGCTCGGTGTATCGCGCCGCCGCCGCCGAACGCGCCCTGCTCGACGCCGAGCGTGTGGGCGCCGCCGTGCGTCGACTGGGCGGCGACGTCGTGACCGGCGCGCCGCTCGACCTGCCGCCGGCCGTCGCTGACCGCTATTTGGCCTATAAGGCGGCCGGGCGGCTGTAGCGGTGGGTAACCGGGTCACGACGACCCCGCTCACTCGCGCTGTCGTCACACGTTGTCGCTTCTTCCGTAAGTAACGACAACGAGTGACGACAGCGCGGGTGATGCGACATGCGCCGTTGCGGCGTTAGGGTTCTGACGTCACGACGTTCGTGGATCGAGCACCGCCCCGATCACTGCCTCGAAGGAGCTGCCAACATGGCGCCAGAGATTCCCACCCCGTCCTCGCCGTCATTGACCGCGCGTCTCGCGGCCGAAGTGTTCGGCACCTTCCTGCTCGTCGGCGGTGTCATCGGCACCGCCTTCTTCTCGTCCTCAACCACGGGACTACTCGGCCCCGCACTCGCGGTCGGTCTCGCCGTGATCGCGGGCGCGTACGCCGTCGGCCATATCTCCGGCGCGCACTTCAACCCCGCTGTCACGATCGGCGCCGCGGTCGCCGGGCGCTTCGCCTGGAAAGACGTTCCGGCCTACGTCATCGCGCAGTTCATCGGTGGTCTGCTCGCCGCGAGCGTGCTCGTGCTCATCGGCTCGTCCAGTTCGACGGGTGCGCTTGCCGAAGCACAGGCCAACGGATTCTTTTCGAACGGCTTCGATGAAGGATCACCTGCCGGCTATGGTCTTGTCGGCGTGATCGTCGCCGAACTCGTGCTCACCGCCGTCTTCCTCGTCGTGATTCTCGGAGTCACCGATGACCGCGCATTCGCCGGCTTCGCCCCGCTCGCGATCGGCCTGACGCTCACCGTCATGCACCTCGTAGCCATTCCCGTGAGCAACGCCTCGTTCAATCCGGCACGCTCGCTCGCGACCGCCGTCTACGGGGGGCCGGATGCTCTGCTGCAGCTGTGGGTCTTCTTGGTCATTCCGGTCAT
>JBBRWT010000178.1:0-3469 GCA_038249035.1 Actinomycetales bacterium | reverse complement strand
CGCATTGAGGGCAAAAGTGATCAGCACGGGTCCGGTCATTGCCCAGGCCACCCCGAAGAGTTCGCCCAGATTGTTGAACGCTCGCAGCGAGTCGATGTCGGGGGGAAGCAGCGGCGCGAAGAGCGACAGCGTCATGACCACCGACGCGATGCCGAATATCAACGCAACGCGCCGCAGCGCAGCGCGAGTGCGGTCCGGGCCCACTACGGGGTCGGCTCGGCCGTGGGGCTCACGCTGCCGCCGCCGAACACGTCGGTGGCGGCGAGGCACCGGGCATCAGCATCCACAACTGAGACGGGGGCGCTCAGGGCACGCACGGCGTCGGCTCCCGCGATGTAGGTGACATCGACGATCACTTCAGTCACGGGGGTGCGCCCGTAGGTGGTGAAGACGTATTGGGGTGCGTTTGACTCATCGAGCAGCCAGTCGACGCCGTCAACGTCGAAGCAGGGCAGGTCGCTCGGCGGCTGGGCAGGCAATCCGCACCGGTAGATGACCGCGGCGGGGTCGCCCCAGGCGGCGGTGGCCTGGGCGTTGGTGGCGCGTCGGGCGAGCTCGCCGATGGTGTCGGGCACGCGTACCGAGATGGCGGCGCACTGTGGGTCGTTCGACTCGGGCCCGGGGTCGAGGGGCACGGTGCCCGCGCACGCGCTCAGCAGAGGTGCGACGAGTACGAGACTGACGAGCGCGGCGGATGCGCGGCGGGCGCGGGCAGAACCGGTGCGTGTCGACATCGACACCACGCTATCGCGGCGCACGATCGTGCGGGCTCGGTCGATGCGCGCTGTATTGATCGTCGCTGCGGAGAGTTTGTCGGGCGCGTCGGAGTTACTCACCCTGAGTCAACATCGCGGTCGGTCACATCGACTGCCCGGTCGCGTCGAACAGCAACGAGACGATCAGGAAACCGACAAGGACGAGCAGGATGACGAGGATCACGCTCAGAAACGACAGTGCCGCGCCAACGCCGACGATCGTGCCGACGCGGCGACGCGGCGTCATTCGGGCGAGAGGCCGCACGAGCGCCCGCCACACGACCATGTGCAGGCCGAGCACCAGCAGGGTGGGGCCGACGAACGTGAGCACCAGCCCCGTGAACTCACTGGCAGGGTCGGTGCCGAACATGGTGCCGCCCCCCACAACCTGCGCGGCGATGGCGAGCGCGATGAGCACGACTGCGACTACCGGCAGAACGATGGCCAGCCTGCCGATCGTGCGGCGGGCCAGCGTGACATCAGCCGAGTCGCCGACCGTGACCGGACCATACGGCGAGACGGCAGGGGTCGAATCGGAGGCAGCAAACATTCTTTGACAATACTGGCCGACGGTAAGGGCCGACAGTACTGGCGGACAGTGTCGCGGACTACCGTGGAGCCGTGGCCACCAACGCGCACCACGACGACACCCTCGGCTCTCTGGGCGAACTCGCCGCGCTCGCGCGCATTATTCCGCGGTTGCCCGAGAGCGAGTCGACCGTACTCGGCCCGGGCGACGATGCCGCTGTGCTCGCGACACCCGATGGTCGGGTCGTGGTCACAACCGACATGATGATCCACGGCCCCGACTTTCGCACCGCGTGGTCGACGATGCACGACCTCGGGTTCAAGGCCGCGGCCACCAACCTGAGTGATGTTGCGGCAATGGGCGCGCGACCTACCGCGCTCGTCGTGGCACTCGCCGCCCCTGCCGACACCCCCATCGCCGATCTCGAGGCCTTCGCTGACGGGATGCGCGACGGCTGCGAAGCGCTCGCGCCGGGGTGCGGTGTCATCGGCGGCGACCTCAGTGTGTCGTCGGTCTTGACGATCGCCGTCACGGCGTTCGGCGACCTCGACGATCGTGAGCCCGTGACGCGCTCGGGCGCGAGGCCGGGTGACGTCGTCGCGGTCTCCGGCTCGTTGGGGCTTGCGGCCGAGGGGCTTCGACTTCTGTTCGAGCACGGTGTCGACGAGACGGGGGCTCCGGATGCTGTTGCCGCGGCTCGACTGCGCGCCGAGCATCCGGTACCTATCGCCGCCCAGCTCACGCCGCACCCGCCGATCGCCGACGGCGTCGCTGCCGCGCTCGGTGGTGTGTCAGCCATGCTCGACCTGAGCGACGGGCTCGCCCTCGACGCGCGCCGCATCGCCCGCGCGAGCGGGGTGAGCCTCGATCTGTCGAGCTCGCACGTTCGCGAGGTGGCGCTCGCGCACGGCCTCGACCCGGCCGCGCCCGCCTCGCTCGCCCTCACCGGGGGAGAAGACCACTCGCTGCTGGCCACGTTTCCGCCCGATGTGGCGCCGCCGCTGGATGCCCTGCCCGGCGGCTTTCTCATCATCGGCAGAGTTGTGGCGGCCGACCGTCACGGCCCCGCGTTGCTCGTCGACGGTCGGGTTTTCGACGAGCGAGGCGGGTGGGATCCGTTCGCCGAGTGGAGCGGCGAGGCCGGCTGACCCGACGTGCTGCTCACGCTTAATCAGTGGGTTTCGGGTTCAGCCAGTAGATCGCCGTCTCGCCGTAGCGCGACACTTTGTCGAGCGCGAGGCCGGCCGGCCAGGCGGGTGCCGGGGTGCGCGACGAACGCTCGAGGGCGACCACAGCATCCGGCGCCAATCGCGGCACGAGCCCCTCGAGCACGTGGTCGAGCTCAAGCCCGCCGACCTCGTACGGCGGGTCGATGAACACGAGGTCGAACTCGTCGAGCGCCGAACTCAGGTACGACGTCGCCGGTTTGCCGATGATGCGGATGCTCGGCCTCTCGCCCCGCCCCGCCCGATCTGTCACGAGCGCGGCATTGGACTTGCAGACGTGAACCGCCGCGGACGACTTCTCGACCAACACCGCCGAGGCGGCGCCGCGGCTGATCGCCTCGAGCGCGAGGGCTCCTGAACCGGCGTACAAATCGAGCACGCGGGCTCCGGCGATGGCGTCGCGGGCTTCGAGTGCGCTGAACATGGCTTCGCGTACACGGTCGCTCGTGGGGCGGGTTCCCGCGCTCGGCACTTTGAGCGTCAGCGAACCCGCGAACCCGGCGATGATGCGCGTCACGCATCCACGCTACTCGGCTCAGTCCCTTGACTATGCGATGCCGCACGCTCTCCGTGCATTCCGTGCATTCCGTGCATCTATCGGTCCCGTGTTGGAGAACGTGGAGAGAAGTCCGCAACACGGGACCGATGGATGTGTTCTGTGCACGGTCGTGCGGCGCGCACCGCGGTCAGCGGGCGCGAGACGGTCAGCGGGCGCGAGACGGTCAGCGAGTGCGAGGGGGGCACGGCGCGCGAGTAGCGTTGATCCCGTGAGCAACCCCGGCGCCAAGAGCCTCCTCGACGCCAAACTGAGCTCGGCTGTGGGCGACCGCAGCGCGAACGCGCTGAAGAAGGCGTTCGGGATGCTCACCGTGGGCGATCTGCTCACCCACTATCCGCGGCGCTACGCCCGGCGCGGCGAGCTCACGGCGCTGAGCGAGCTGACGGTCAACGAGAGTGTG
>JBBRWT010000177.1:0-3489 GCA_038249035.1 Actinomycetales bacterium | reverse complement strand
CTGCTCGACCTCAAGATCGCCAGCCTGCTGCCGCAGGGTGAGCTGGTCGATGCCGAAGGCGTCACGCTGCTCGAAGCCCGCGATCTGCTCTTTGCGCGGCTGCTGCAATACCGCGCGTTCAAGGAGGTGTCGGCCTGGTTCGCGCTCATCATGGAGGAAGAGGGCGCACGTCACATGCGATCGGTGCGCCTCGAAGACCAGTACCGCGAGACGACTCCCGAACTGAAGTGGACGCTGAGCCTCGACGACTTCGCGGCCCTCGCACTACTCGCGCTCACACCGCGCGAGATTCCGGTCGTTGGGCTTGATCACTTGCACGCTCCACTCGTGTCGATTCGCGAACAGGCAGCGTACGTCGTTGCGATGCTGCGGCAGGGTGAGCCCGTCACGTTCCGGCAGTTGATCGCGGGCGCCGACGTCAAGGGCGTCATCGTGGCGCGTTTTCTCGCGTTGCTCGAGCTGTACCGGCACTCGGCGGTGGGGTTCGAGCAACTCGAACCGCTCGGTGAGCTCACTGTGCGCTGGACGGCCGACAACTGGAGCGACGAAAACCTCGTGAACTTGGGAGCCGAATATGGCCAGTGAGCTGGCACGAGTGCTCGAAGCGATCTTCATGGTCGTGGATGAGCCGCAAAGCGTCGTCGGTCTGGCGAGCGCCGTTGGACGACCGGTGAAAGAGGTGCAGGCGACGATTGCCGATCTTGTTGCCGACTATGACGGGCTCGGGCTCGGGGCCGACGGCTCGGGCAGCACGCGGCGCGGATTCGAACTGCGCGAGGTCGGCGGCGGCTGGCGCATTTATGTGCGAGCTGAGCTCGATGATGTGGTGCGCGAGTTCGTGCACACGCAGAATCCGTCGAAGCTCTCGCAGGCGGCGCTCGAGACGCTCGCCGTGATCGCGTACAAGCAGCCGATCAGCCGCGGCGCGATCGCGTCGATCCGCGCGGTCAACGTCGACTCCGTCGTGCGCACGCTGCTGGGCCGCGGTCTCGTTACCGAGGCGTTCACCGACAGTGAGACGGGCGCGATTCACTACGAAACGACCGACCTGCTGTTCGTGCAGCTCGGCATCAACTCGCTCGACGAGTTGCCGAAGATTTCGCCGCTGCTCGACGACGGCAGTGAGGGGTTCGACGATGTCCGATAAGCGAGCAGCAGACTCGCGCGGCGATTCGCGCGCCGACCGCGATCTCGTGCCCGACGTCGTCATTGACTGGTCGAGTAACCAGCGCTCGGGCGACAGCGCGACGAGCGAGCGCTTGCAGAAGGTGCTTGCCGCGGCCGGCGTCGCGAGCCGCCGCGTGTGCGAGAACCTCATCGTCGCCGGCCGTGTCACTGTCAACGGTGAGGTTGTCACCGAACTCGGCTCGCGCGTTGAGCCGGCGACAGACCTCGTCGCGGTCGACGGTGTGGCTATTCAGCTCGACGCCTCGAAGCGCTACATCATGCTCAATAAGCCGACCGGCGTGGTCAGTTCGATGGCCGACGAGAACGGGCGCCGCGACCTACGCGAGTTCACGGCCGACTACGATGAGCGGCTGTTCAACGTGGGCCGCCTCGACGGCGAGACCAGCGGGCTGCTGCTGCTCACCAACGACGGCGCGCTCGCGAACGTTCTCGCGCACCCCCGCTATGGAGTGCAGAAGACCTACATTGCCAAGGTGACGGGATCAGTGCAGGCGCCGACCTTGCGCAAGCTGAAAGAGGGCATCGAACTCGACGACGGGCCGATCGCGGCCGATGCCGCGCGGCTGCTCGGCTCCCCGAGCCAGGGCCACTCGATGGTCGAACTCACTCTGCACTCTGGCCGCAATCGCATCGTGCGGCGGCTCATGGCGGCGGTCGGGCATCCGGTCGTCGAGCTCGTGCGGCGGCAGTTTGGCCCGTTGCATCTAGGCACCCTCGCTTCGGGTGCGACGCGTGAGCTGACGGATGCCGAACGCGGCGCCCTGCTCACGATCGCCCGGGAGCACGAGCAAGGCAGCGGCGAGCAAGGCAACCCGACCGACGCGCCCGGCGGCGACGACGAACCTGCAGAAAAGCACAGCTCATGACCGATCGCCGCCTGCAGGAGCAGGTGCACGTGATCGGTGCCGGCCTGCTCGGCACGAGCATCGGTCTCGCGCTCAGCGAGAAGGGCGTCGACGTGACGCTCGCCGATGTGTCGCCGACCGCCGTGCGGCTTGCGGTGGACTACGGCGCGGGCCGTGCTCCGCGCACCGACGATCGACCCGGTCTCGTGGTGGTCGCGGTGCCACCGGATGTCACGGCCGCGACGGTCGCGCGGGCGCTGACCGAGCATCCCGATGCAATCGTCACCGACGTGGCGAGCGTCAAGGGCAGCGTGCTCGCAGAACTGCTCGAACTGGGCGCCGACGTGAGCCGGTACCTGGGCTCGCACCCGATGGCGGGGCGTGAGCGCGGCGGCCCGATCTCGGCGCGCGCCGACCTGTTTCTGGGCCGCCCGTGGGTGCTCGCCGGCCACGACGGTATCAGCTATCGCCGGGCGCGAGCTCTCGAAGACCTCATTCTCGACGTGGGCGCCGTGCCCATCGAGCTCAGCGTTGACGAGCATGATCGCTCGGTGGCGATGATCAGCCATGTTCCGCAGCTCGTCGCGAGCGCGATGGCGGCGCGGCTACGCACGGCCTCGAACTCGGCGGTGGGCCTGGCCGGTCAGGGCGTGCGCGACGTCACGCGCATCGCGTCGAGTGACCCCGGCCTGTGGGTACAGATTCTGAGTGCAAACGCGGGGCCTGTGGCGAGCATCCTGAGCGACCTGCGTGATGACGTGGATGCTCTGCTCACCGCCCTCGCCGACCCCGAGGCGCCCGGCTCGCGCCGTACTCTGGCCGAGCTGATCGGAGCGGGCAACGCGGTGGTTGCCCGTATTCCGGGCAAACACGGTGACGACCGGCGGTTCGCGCAGTTGGTCGTGATGATCGACGACACTCCGGGTCAGTTGGCGCGCCTGTTGACCGAGATCGGCGAGCTCGAGATCAACATGGAAGACCTGCGGCTCGAACACTCGCCCGGCGCGCAGATCGGATTCGCTGAAGTGTCGGTGTTGCCCGAGGTGGAGCAGCGCCTCATCGACGAGTTGTCGGCGCGCGGCTGGCGCATCGCCGGCGCGAGTTAAGCTCCGCCAACCCTGACTCGCCCCGCCCGCCCAGCCCACCCGCACCCCGAAAGGACCCCAGTGAGCGACATCATCGTGGCCGTCGACGGCCCCGCCGGCAGCGGCAAGTCGAGCGTGAGCCGCGAGGCAGCCCGCCGTCTCGGGTACGCGTACCTCGACACCGGGGCCGCGTATCGCGCGCTCGCCTGGCACTGTCTCGATGAGGGCGTTGATGTGGAGGATGCCGCCGCGGTGGCCGAGCGCGTCACTGACTTCGACTACGCCGTCGGCATGCAGCCCGATCGCTACTTCGTGCGCGTCGGCGGCGAAGACATCACGCCCGACATTCGTGAGCCGCGCGTGACGGCCGT
>JBBRWT010000176.1:0-3518 GCA_038249035.1 Actinomycetales bacterium | reverse complement strand
GGAGGGTGCCGGGGCCTGCTCGGCCACGTAGAGGTTCGTCAGCACCTGGCCGACCCAGGCGACGAGGTCGTCGTCGCTCGCGGCGACCTGCGACGACACCGTCGGCAACGGTACTGTCGCGACGCGTTGTTGCCCGAACCACTTCGAGCCGGGGTACATGCGCTGCAGTCGCATCTGGCGCGAGTCGGGCAGGTCGAGCCCGACGAGTCGCAGGTTCGTGCCCAAGACGACGACGTCGCTCAGTCCGAGTTTCTGGGCCTGGCGGCGCAGGCGCGAGACGGCGAGCAACGTGAGCACCGGCGCGGGCGGGTCGCCGTAGCGGTCGGCGAGTTCGTCGAGCACAGCATCCAGTGCAGCATCGTCGCTCACCGGAGCGGTGGCCGTCGACAGCTTTTGGTACGCCTCGAGACGCAGCCGCTCGCTCTCGATGAAGTCTTCGGGAATGTGGGCGTCGACAGGCAGTTCGAGCCGCAACTCGGTCTGCTCTTCGATCGCGTCGCCGCGAAAGACGCTCACCGCCTCGCCGATCATGCGCAGATAGAGGTCGAAGCCGACGCCGGCAATGTGGCCCGCCTGTTCGGCGCCGAGCAGGTTGCCGGCGCCGCGAATCTCGAGATCTTTGAGCGCGATCTGCATGCCGCCGCCGAGGTCGCTGTTAGCCGCGATCGTCTGCAGTCGGTCGTGCGCCGTGTCGGTGAGCGGCTTCAACTCGTCGTACAAGAAGTAGGCGTACGCGCGCTCGCGCCCACGACCCACACGCCCGCGTAACTGGTGCAGCTGGCTCAGCCCGTATTTGTCGGCCCGATCGATGATGAGCGTGTTGGCATTGGCGACGTCTAGCCCGGTCTCGATGATCGTCGTCGAGACGAGCACGTCGAACTTACGCTCCCAAAAGTCGACCATGACCTGCTCGAGTAGCGACTCGCTCATCTGGCCGTGGGCGACGGCGATGCGCGCATCCGGAACCAACTCGGCCAGGTGGCTCGCGACGCGCTGGATGCTCGAGACACGATTGTGCACGAAGAACACCTGCCCCTCCCGCAGCATTTCACGGTGAATCGCCGCAGTAACCTGCTTGTCGCTGTACGGGCCGACAAACGTGAGGATCGGGTGCCGGTCTTCGGGTGGGGTCGCGAGCGTCGACATTTCACGGATGCCCGTCACGGCCATCTCGAGCGTGCGCGGAATCGGCGTGGCCGACATCGCAAGCACATCGACGTTGGTCTTGAGCTTCTTGAGCGCGTCTTTGTGCTCGACGCCGAAGCGCTGCTCTTCGTCGATGACCACGAGACCCAAGTCTTTGTACTCGATGCCCTGGCTCAGAATGCGGTGGGTGCCGATGACAATATCGACTGTGCCGCGCGCGAGCCCCTCGATCGTGTCTTTCGCCTCGCTGTCACTCTGGAAACGGCTCAGCGCGCGCAAGTGGATCGGAAATCCGGCGTAGCGCTCGGCGAAGGTTTCGACGTGCTGCTTGACCAGCAGCGTCGTCGGCACGATTATTGCCACTTGCTTGCCGCCCTGCACGGCCTTGAATGCGGCACGCACGGCGACCTCGGTCTTGCCGTAACCGACGTCGCCCGCGAGCAGGCGGTCCATCGGAATCGGCGACTCCATGTCGCGCTTGACCTCGTCGATCGTCGTCAACTGGTCGGGGGTTTCGACGAACGGAAAGGCCTCTTCGAGCTCGCGCTGCCAGGGAGTGTCGGGCTCGAAGGCGTGGCCCCGGCTCGACATGCGTGCGCTGTACAGCTTGACGAGTTCGACAGCAATGTCGCGCACGGCCCGTCGCGCTTTGCCCTTCGCCGCGGCCCAGTCGCTGCCCCCCATCTTGCTGAGGCTCGGTGCCTCACCGCCCACGTAGCGGCTGAGTAGGTCGAGCTGGTCGGTGGGCACATAAAGTTTGTCGCCGGGGTACCCGCGCTTGCTGGGCGCGTACTCGATGAGCAAAAACTCGCGCTGGCTCTTCACCGCGTTGCGGCCGCCCGTGCTGACCTCACGCTGCACCAGTTCGACGAACTTGCCGATGCCGTGCGTGGCATGTACGACGAAGTCGCCGGCTTTCAGCTGCAGCGGGTCAACCACGTTGGTGCGGCGGCTCGCGAGCTTCTTGGGCTGGCGTGAGTCATAACCCACCGAGCGCCCGTAGAACTCGGTCTCGCTCAGCAGGCCGAGCTTCAGCTCGGGCAACTCGAAACCGTGCTCGACCTCGGCCTGCACGAGGTAGACGACTCCGGCGTCAAGCGACTCGGGAAGCTCGTCAACGATGCGGGCCGCCACCTCGTGCTCGCCCAGCACATCGGCCGCCCGCTCGACGAGGCCGTGACCCGCGGCGACGACGATCATCGTCCAGCCCGCGCGCACCCGGTCGACGACGTGGTCGACTGCTCCCCCGCTGCGGCCCGCGAAGGCCGGAGGCTCGACCGCCTCGAGACGCACGACCTCGGGGTCATCCGCGTCGAACGCACTAATCGTGAACCAGTCGCGCGCGCCCGCCGCCTCGCGCAGCCCGTTCACGGTCACGAAGTCGCCCGCATCAAGGTCGATCGGCGCTTCGGCGCCTGCGGTGGCTGCATGCCACGCCGCGCTCAGAAACTCGCGATTCGTTTCGAGCAGGCTCACGGCACGGCTCGCGACCCGCTCGGGGCTCAGCACCGCGATAGCTGCCGCGGCCGGCAGGTAGTGAGTGAGCGGCACAAGCCGGTCGACGAGCGCAGGGGCGAGGCTCTCCATGCCCTCGACGGGAATTCCCTCGCTGATCTTGGCGAGCAGCGCGCCCAAGCTCGGAAACTCGTGTTGCATTTCTCGTGCGCGCTGCCGCACGGCCTCCGTCAGCAACAGTTCGCGGGTGGGTGGCAACTCGACGACGTCAATCTCGGTCGGCAACGAGCGCTGGTCAGCGACCGAAAACTCACGCAGTTGCTCGACCTCGTCTCCGAAAAACTCAACGCGCACCGGATGCTCGGCCACCGCCGCAAACACGTCGAGAATGCCGCCGCGCACGGCGAACTCGCCGCGCCGCGTGACCATGTCGACCCGGCTGTAGGCCAGGTCGATGAGCCGCTCGGTCACGCGGGCGAGGTTGTAACCACGACCCGCGCGGCGCAACACGACGGGCTCGACTTCGGTGAGGCCCGGTGCGAGGGGTTGCAAGGCGGCACGCACCGACGCCACCACGATCAGGTCGGGCTTGGCGGTGCCGTCGGCGTCGGTATCGGGCGCGTCCGCCCAGTCGCGCAGCGCACGCAGCGTGCGCAGGCGCCGGCCCACCGTCTCGGCGCTCGGGCTCAGCCGCTCGTGCGGCAGGGTCTCCCACGCGGGCAGGTCGAGCACGGTGGCGTGCGGCGCGACCGCAGCGAGTGACTGCTGTACGGCCTCGGCTTCACGGCTCGTGGCGGCAATCGCGAGCAGGCACTGCGGGCCCGGGCGGGCATCCAGAAGCCCCGCAATGAGGGGCACGCGCAGGCCCTCGACGGCCGAGAAATCAGCGGAATGCCGCGCGTTCTCGAGGGCGCGCT
>JBBRWT010000175.1:0-3570 GCA_038249035.1 Actinomycetales bacterium | reverse complement strand
GGACTGGTGGTGGCGGTGCTGGTGGTGGTGGTGGCGGTGCTGGTGGTGGCGGTGCTGGTGGTGGCGGTACAGGTGCTGGTGGTACAGGTCCCCCCGGCGCTGGGGGGCTGCCGGGGGGGTGCATCCGGCTCTCGGCCGGGAGAGCCGGATGCGAACCTGTGTTCCGAACATACCTTCGATCGAACACAGTTTCAAGCCCCCGCACCATTTCTTCCTTCGAATCGACGACACACTCGAACAAACGTTTGAAAAGCGTCAACGAAGTGGATATAGTTTCGAGGGTTCGGGAGTACTCCACACCCGACCACCGACATCCGTCAGATCGGAGCCGAGATGGCCGACGAACAGAGTGAGAGCAGCACCGCGAGCCCCGCTGGCACTCGGCGGCGCACCACGCTGAGCGACAAGCAGCGCGAGATCCTCGGTGTGATCCAGGCCTCGGTGGCGCGGCGTGGTTACCCGCCGAGTATGCGCGAGATAGCCGAGGCCGTGGGCCTTGCCTCACTGTCGAGCGTCTCGCACCAGCTCGGCCAGCTTGAACTCAGCGGCTATCTGCGCCGTGACCCCAACCGGCCTCGTGCTCTCGAGGTGCTCATCGACCTCGAACCGGACCCTTCACACGCTGTCGACTCCGACGCGATTCCTGGCCCCTCGGTCGGCGATGCCGCGATGGTTCCTCTCGTCGGACGCATCGCCGCCGGCATCCCGATCACGGCCGACCAAATGGTCGAAGAGGTCATGCCACTCCCCCGCCAACTCGTTGGCAAGGGCGAGCTCTTCATGCTCACTGTCGTCGGCGATTCGATGATTGATGCCGCGATTTGCGACGGCGACTGGGTGGTCGTGCGCCAGCAAAACACAGCTGAAAATGGCGAGATTGTGGCCGCGCTGCTCGACAGCGAGGCGACGGTGAAGGTCTTCAAGCAACGCGACGGCCACACCTGGCTACTGCCTCAAAACTCGGCATATGAGCCGATACTCGGTGACCACGCCACCGTGCTCGGCAAGGTAGTGGCTGTGTTGCGCTCGCTCTAGATGTTCTGACCTAAACCGCTCCGGCGACTGCGTAGGGCTCGACGAGGGTTGCCACCTCGGGTGTCGCGAAAGCGTGCACCCGCGTGCCACCCTCTTCATACGAGGTCTCGATAATGCGGCCACGGTCGTGAAGCAGCGACACTAGGTCTCCGCGGTCATATGGCACGACCACGATGAGTTCGATCTCGGGGTTTGGCAACATTTCGGCGATACGGGCCTGCAACTCGTCGATACCCTCGCCCGTCTTCGCGGACACGAACACCGCATCGGGCACCAGCCCGCGAAGCACCAGCCGCGCGTCATCGTCAAGCAGGTCGCTCTTGTTGACCGCCACGAGCTCAGGCAAGTGACGCGCGTCAACATCGCCGATGACGTCGCGTACCGTCGCGAGCTGGGCCGCGGGGTCGGGATGCGCGCCATCGACCACGTGCAGAATCACATCAGACTCGGCGACCTCTTCGAGCGTCGATCGGAATGCCTCAACGAGTTGGTGCGGCAGATTGCGCACGAAGCCGACAGTGTCGGTGATCGTGTACGGGCGCCCGTCGGGAGTCGTTGACTTGCGCACGGTGGGGTCGAGCGTGGCAAATAGCGCGTTCTCGACGAGCACACCCGCACGTGTGATGCGGTTGAGCAGGCTGGATTTGCCAGCGTTCGTGTACCCGGCGATCGCGACGCTGGGCACCGCGTATCGGTCGCGGTTGGCGCGCTTTGCGGCGCGCGCCGGGGCAAAGCCCTTGATCTGACGGCGCAACTTGGCCATCCGCGTGTTGATGCGGCGCCGGTCGAGCTCAATCTTGGTCTCACCGGGGCCGCGCGAGCCCATGCCCGCGCCCCCGGCGCCAACCTGGCCGCCCGCCTGGCGTGACATCGACTCGCCCCAGCCGCGCAGTCGCGGCAATAGGTACTCGAGCTGCGCGAGTTCGACTTGCGCCTTGCCTTCACGGCTTTTCGCGTGCTGGCTGAAAATGTCGAGGATCACCGCCGTTCGGTCGATGACCTTCACCTTCACGACGTCTTCGAGAGCACGCCGCTGGCTCGGTGCGAGCTCGCTATCAGCGATGACCGTGTCGGCGCCGAGCTCTTTCACCACCAGCGCGAGTTCCTGGGCCTTGCCTTTGCCGAGAAACGTGCTCGGGTCTGGATGCGGGCGGCGCTGCAGAAGGCCATCGAGCACGACCGCTCCAGCCGTTTCTGCGAGAGCGGCGAGTTCACGCAAAGAATTCTCGGCATCGTCGAGGTTGCCCTGTGCGTAAATGCCGATGAGCACGACGTTCTCAAGCCGAAGCTGACGGTACTCGACCTCGGTCACGTCTTCGAGTTCGGTGGAGAGTCCGCGAACGCGTCTCAGAGCGGCGCGATCTTCACGATCAAACTGGTCACCGTCGCGATCGGCCGAGTAGCTGGCGTCATCTTGCAGCGCCGCGGCGCCGTGCAACGTGACGGAGCGGGCGTGAGACTCGGAGTGAGCCAGCACGCGCGACACAGCATCCGCCCCCGCATCGTTGGCGGTGGCGGCGCTGGATGCATCGATGGGGACGACGGAATCATGGTCGGTCATATGCGGTTCACTGTACTCCGCCCGACTTCGGTAGATTCTGCGCATGGCTACCGACCACTACTTCACCCCTCAGCCGAGCGGGGAGTTCGTGGCCACGCCACTCACGGTCACTCTCGCGGGCCGTCGGGTCGAGTTGCAGACCGCGGGAGGCGTCTTCAGCCCGGGGGGTTTGGACGTCGGAACGCAGGTGTTGCTCTCGCACGTGCCACCGCCACCACCCGGCGGAGACCTTCTCGACCTCGGCTGCGGTTGGGGGCCGATCGCCCTGACGCTCGCGCTCGAGTCACCTCACGCGACCGTGTGGGCCGTCGACGTCAACGAGCGCGCGCTGGAACTCACTCGACGCAATGCCGACGCTCTCGGCCTGCAGAACGTGCGCGCCGTGACACCGGATGCTGTGCCCGACGACGTGCGATTCATGACGATCTGGTCGAACCCGCCCATTCGCGTCGGCAAAAGCGAGCTTCACACCATGCTCGACCGGTGGCTGTCGCGACTGCAGGAGGGCGCCGACGCCTGGCTTGTGGTATCGCGCAACCTCGGAAGCGATTCGCTGCAGCGGTGGATGGAGTCGCGCTTCAGCGGCGTGCTCGCGATTTCGCGCGGGGCCACTCACAAGGGGTTCCGCGTGCTGCGAGTGCGCAACCGATCCGGGCTCAGCGGACCCATCACGACCGTTGGTTTCTAAAGGGTGATGTTCCAGAAAGCGATCTTCTAGAGGGTGATCACTCCCTCATAGACCAGTTCTGCCGGACCAGACAGCGCCACGTGCTCGCCGTCTTCGGCCGCGAACATGCGCACGCCGAGCACCCCGCCCGCGACGGTCACACGCCACTCGTTCGGAGCAGCCTCACCCGCCCAGTACCGCACCGCGAGCGCGGCGGCCACTGCGCCGGTGCCGCACGAGAGGGTCTCGCCGCTGCCGCGCTCATGCACCCGCATGCGGATGCGCCCCATACCGTCGACGACCAAGG
>JBBRWT010000174.1:0-3598 GCA_038249035.1 Actinomycetales bacterium | reverse complement strand
CATCGGCCTCTGGACCGCGTGGACGTCGGCCGCTTTCATTGTCGGCCCGCTACTCGGTGGCGTGCTCACCGATCTCCTAAACTGGCGCTGGGTTTTTGTGATCAACGTGGTGCCGATCGCGCTCACCCTCGTGCTCATGGGGCCGATGCGCAACGAGCCCGCCGCCGAGCGCACGCCGATCGACCTAGTGGGAGCCCTGCTCGGTGCGCTCGGGCTGGGCGGAGTCGTATTCGCTCTCATCGAGCAAGCCAACTTTGGCTGGGGCTCTCCGGTGGTGTGGGGGCCGCTCGTGGTCGGGGTGCTGAGCCTTGCGGGCTTCATCGTGCGCGAGGTTAAGGCCGCGCATCCGATGATGCCGCTGTCGCTATTCGGCATCCGCAATTTCGCCATCGGCAATCTCGCAACGGTGGCAATCTATGCAGCCCTCTCTGTCTCAGGGCTTGTCATCGTGCTCTACTTGCAACAGGTAGCCGGGCTCAGCGCCACCATGTCAGGCCTCGTCATGCTGCCCGTGACGATCATGCTCATTCTGTTCTCGTCGCGTTTCGGCACACTTGCTGGTCGATGGGGGCCGCGATGGTTCATGGCCGTGGGCCCGGCGCTCGCCGCTGTCGGCTTCGTGCTCATGCGGGCCATCGAGACCCCGTTTGATTTTGTATCGCAGGCCCTGCCTGGCGTGCTGCTGTTCGGGCTCGGGATCGCTATTACCGTTGCGCCGCTCACCTCGGCCATTTTGGGGGCCATCGAGCCCAAGCGCGCCGGAATCGCCTCGGCCGTCAACAACGCTGTCTCGCGCATCGCCGGCCTCGTGGCCATCGCGATGCTCGGAGCGGTCATTGGCACGGTTGTCGACGATGCCTGGCTCGACAACGCCCTGTTGCTGTGCGCCGGCCTCATGCTCGCGGGCGCGGTGATCTCGGCGGTCGGTATCGAGAACCCGAAGCTCTCAACTTCTCACGAGACCGCCAGCAAGACCGCCAAGTAGACCCGCAGAATCCCGCGATTAGGCCACGAGAGCCCCGGCTGCTCCGCTGAGCGTCACCACGGCCGCGAGGGCCGCAAGCATTATGATGCGGAACAGAGCGCGTGAGGCGGGGGCGCGCACGATCACGACGACGCCTGCGATGAACAGCACGACCGTGGCACCCGCTCCTATCACGGTCACGGGCGTGGCAGATCCGGGGCCGAGCACTCCCAGTAGACCTGCCAACGCGAGCGCAAGCAAGGCGAAGGCCCCGGCCAGTCGGGCGCCGAGCCGGTGCGGCAGAGACTGAATACCGTGTCGCCGATCGGCGTCGAGGTCGGGCAGTACGTTGGCGAAGTGGGCGGCGAGGCCGAGCATCCCGCCCATCGCCACCGCCCACCACGCGGCCGGGCGTGGGTCCTCGCGCGCCAGAGTGACGAGAAGGGGAATCAGGCCGAAGCCGACGATGTAGCAAAGGGTGGCGAGCACCGTGCGCTTGAGTCCTGCGTTGTAGGCCCAGCCCGAGGCGAGCGCGACGAGGTGAATCAGTGCAAGCACAGCACCAAGCAGCAGTGAAAGTGCGATCGCGACGAGTGCCGAGCCGACGGCGAGCGCCATCAGCGCCCGCGCGCTGACCTCACCGCGCACGACTGGCTTGTCGGCGCGCGCAGCATCGGCATCGCGCGCGGCATCGATTGCGTCGTTCGACCAGCCGATCGACAGCTGGTTGGCCGCCATCATCGCTCCGAGCACGACGACGCGGTATGGCTCGAGCCCGCTCACGATCGCGAGCAGCACAGTAACGAGCGTCACGAGCGCGGTCGGCCCAGCGTGCGCCGCTCCGAAGATCGCCTGCAGCCGTCGCGCCATAGTGCCCATCGTAGGCGCGCAACCCGGCAGTAAGAGGCGCACCCGACAGGCCTCGCGGCTACCATCGAGGAATGCAACGACGCGAGAATCGATCCCGGCTGGTCGCCGTTGTCGCAGCGCTCACGCTCGTAGCTCTGGCTGGATGCGCGGCCGAAGCCGTGCCGCCCCCGCCGCCTCCGCCCGGTCGTATGGTCGGTGCGCCGCCCCCTCTCGACGTCACCGAGGTCTACCTCCAGCAGCGCATCGCCGCACTGACGCCGCAGCAAAAGGTGGCAGCGCTTGTCATGGTGCACGTGCCGGGCACCGACCCGGCGCGCATCCGCGATGTCATCGACGCCTACGGGTTTGGCGGCGTGATTCTCATGGGCGACAACGTTGCAGGACCAGCCGGCTCGGTCGCCGGACTCACGGGCGCTCTCAGCAGCGAGGCGGGGCTTCCCGTGCTCACGGCCATTGACCAAGAGGGCGGAGTCGTGCGCCGCCTACTCGAAGACGAGGCGCTCGCTGCCCGCGACCTCTGGGGTCGTGAGCCAGCGGCCACCCAGGAGGCATTCGCGACACGCGCGGCGCTCGTTGCTAACGCGGGTGTGCTCATCAACTTCGGCATTGTGGCCGATGTCACCCCCGATCGATCATCGTTCATTCGCAACCGCACGCTCGGCGAGACGCCCGAGGCGGCTGCCGATCGCGTGGCCGCGGCCGTGCGCGGCGAGCTCGGTGTCGTGCTCTCAACCCTCAAGCACTTTCCGGGCCACGGTGCGAGCCCCGACGACTCGCACGTGAGCATCCCTCGTTCGCCCATTGACCTGGCGACGTGGCGCAGCACGCACGCTGTGCCTTT
Organism: Actinomycetales bacterium; assembly: GCA_038249035.1. Taxonomy (GTDB): domain Bacteria; phylum Actinomycetota; class Actinomycetes; order Actinomycetales; family Microbacteriaceae; genus Microcella. Next base: position 923 of record JBBRWT010000174.1, on the reverse strand, counting down.
TCAGGCAGGCATCGAAGCCGGGGCGCCGCTGGTGATGACGGGCCACCTGCAATTCGATCAGATTAGCCCTCTACCGGCGTCGCTCTCGCCCACCTGGGTGTCGCTGCTGCGTGACGAACTGGGCTTCGACGGTGTCATTGTGACCGATGACTTGCTGATGCTTCAGCGCTCTGGCGTGGCGGCTTACGCCGACCCCGTGAGCAATGCCATTCAGGCACTCGCGGCCGGCAACGACCTTGTGCTTTTCGTGTTGCCGAGCGATCCGGCGACGGTCGGCATCGACCTCGGGGGGCTAGTGGATGCTCTGGTCGCCGCTCTCAACGACGGTCGCCTCGACGAGGCGAGCATTGATGAGTCTCTCCATCGCGTGCTCACACTGCGCAGGGAGGCGACCGGTCTCGTCGAACCGTTTGTTGATTGCGGGCCGAAGTGTTGGGGCTTGTCGCCCCGATCGCTCGATCCCGTCGACACGACTCGGCCGGGGTTTGAGCCCGTCTAAGCGGAGCACCGGCAACTAGATCGTCGGCAACTCAAAATCGATGACGCGCTCGGGCAACTGGTTGATCGTCACCCCACGCGGAACGACCTCGGCCGTAGCGGGACTAGCGGTGGAGACGGTGACCGCAATGGCACCGAGAACAACCGCGAGCGTGCCGAAGCCGGTCATGATCGCTGTGATCGGCGTCAGACGCCGGTGACGCTCAAGGCTCATCGTGATAGCGCCGACAAGCATGAGCGCCGCAACTGTTATCGCGAATGCGACCATAGTTATTCACCGTTCCCGTTGGGTATCGAGAAACGCGGCACCGCGGGTGACGGGCCGTATTCGGGCGTCGGCCGGTTGGGGGACCAGCCGGGTAGGAGGCTACGCCTCCTGTACTGCTGTCGGCAACCACTCGTCGCTGATGTTTTCGCCATTCAGT
>JBBRWT010000173.1:0-3655 GCA_038249035.1 Actinomycetales bacterium | reverse complement strand
GACACTCGCGAGATCGGCGGCCGACGTGGGCTGAGCGAAGGCGCTCGGCGCGTTGCCCGGGTTCGCGGCTGGCGCGGACGCCGGCGCGTCGAAGCCGGGAAAACCGGCGACGGGAATCGATCCTGAGGCGGGGGGCACGAGGCACACCGGCTCTGAGAGCGACTGCGGCGAGCCGGTTCGGCGACCGCCCGTCGCGCCGCCGCCGGAGCGGGCAGGCGCGGATGCTGGCACAGATGCCGGCACAGAGAAAGGCACTGAGAAGGGCACTGCCAAAGGCATTCCAGCTGCGGCCGACGTCGACCCCGACGCCGGCGACGGGGTGAAACCCGGTGAGGAAGAAGCCGGCGATGGAAAAGCCGGCGGCGGATAGTCGAGCGCGGCGACCACGGGGGCCTCCGGGGCGGCGGGTCGGGCGTGCTGTGCTGGCTGAGCCCGAACGGCGGGCTCAGCAACAGACGCTGCCGAGATAGGCGTTGGTACGGGGTCGGCAAAGGGCGGAGACACAAAAGGCGCCGACACGAGCGGGGCAGCCGTTGCGGGCGAGGGCAACGCAGCGGTCGCTTCGGGGTTCGGCTGGGTGTGCTCACTCCAGACGCTGCCGTCCCACCAGCGCACCAAGGCGGGGTTGGCCGTATCGGCGTACCAGCCCGGGTCGGGTGCCGCAGTGCTCATGGGTGTCCCCCTTTCTGCTGACTGCCAGTGTAGGCCTGAGACACCCTCATTGCCACGTAGCGCAGATGCGCGATACTCACCGGGTGACGCGTTTTGCGGGGATCATCGCTGACTATGCCTACGTGGTTCGATCGCGGCTGGGCTACTGGCGCTACGGCTCCCGGCCGCCCGCCCCGATCGAGGCGGCACCGGATGCTCCGCCTCCCGTTCTCCTGATCCCCGGCGTTTTCGAGACCTGGCACTACATGAAGCCCGTGCGCGACCGCCTCGTGGCTCTGGGGCATCCCGTGCACAGTGTGCCCGAGCTTGGCTTCAACCGACATCCGATCCCTGAAATGGCCGCGCTGCTCGCCGCATACGTGGCTCATCGCGACCTGCGCGGCGTGCGCATTGTTGCCCACAGCAAGGGCGGCCTCATCGGCAAACTGCTGCTGGTGGCCGACGCGGCGAGTACTGAGGTAGCGGGTACCGAGCCCGCCCGCTTCGACCGCATGATCTCGATTAACACTCCCTACAGCGGCAGCCCACTCGCGCGCTTCGGGTTCGGACCATGGCGCGAATTCGCGCCGACTCGAAGGGTGATGGTTGAGCTCGACGAGGCCCGCCACGTCAACCCGCGCATCACTTCGCTGTACAGCGAGTACGACCAATACGTGCCAGCGGGCGGCGCCGTGCTGACCGACGCCGAGCACGTCGAACTGCCGCACGTCGGTCACTTTCGAGTGCTCGGGTTGCCCGACGTCATCGACGAGGTGATTGCCCGCCTGGGCTGACAGAATCTGTCTATGCCCGCCGCTGACATACCTGCCCCGACGGGTGACTCTCCTACGTGGAGCCTCAAGCTCGTCCCCGCCGCCATCGTCGTGACGAGCGCGATACCGCTCTACGGATTCGAGAATAGGTTTGTGGGCTACCCGTGGCTCGCGATTGGCCTCCTTGTCGCCTTGCTGGTCGACCGCGAACTGCTGCGCGACCTCGCGCTCATCGCGGTCGGCCTCGTCATCGTCAGTACGGTGAGCGTCAAGGCAGACATCTCGTGGGGCAACATCGCCGTGCTCGGTGTCGTGCTCTCTGCCGCCGTGATCGTGCCGTTCGCGATCGACCGTTTTGTCTACCGGCGAAAGGCGATCCGGTTTCCTTGGCGCGGTGGCGTTCCCTGGACGCGGTGGGAGAAGGTGTACCTCTTTGCCGTGCCGTTCTTAGGCTGGCTGATTTTGCCGTTCTACTTCATCTCGAGCGAGGTCTACCTCAACTGGCCCAAGGTGGTCGAGACGAGCGAGGTGCTGCGACTTTTCATCGGCGTCAACGCGGTGGGTACGTGGGATGAACTGTTCTTCATCTGCACGTGCTTCGCGCTGCTCAGGCGCCACTTCAGGCCGTTCACGGCCAACATTCTGCAGGCGATCGTTTTCGTGAGCTTCTTGTGGGAGCTCGGCTACCAGTCATGGGGCCCACTGCTGACGATTCCGTTCGCGCTGCTGCAGGGCTACATCTTCACCCGCACCAAGTCGCTCACCTATGTGCTGATCGTGCACCTGCTGTTCGACCTCGTGGTGTTTTTGGTAATCGTGCACGCCCACAACCCCGGAGCCCTGCCGATCTTCATCGTGCCGAGCCCGGGGTCGTAAGAGCGGTTACATCGAGCTGGGCGGTGCGGCGCTACCCCTCCATGAATGCGGTGCAGTCGTAGTCTTCTGTGCCGAGCGTGAAGAGCACACGAATGCTTTCGCCGTTCAGCACGCCCCACGCAATTTGGCAATTGCCGATGACTTGGCTCTCGGTCAAATCGCCCGGAAAACCGAACACCACGGTCGAGGCGTCGAGAAACTCAACGGTCGGAATCGGATCGCGGCCTTCGGCGTAGTTCTCGGCCAGAAGGTTGGCGCTGAAACTGGCGAGATCGCCGCCCACGATGGTGACTTGGCCATCGTTGTCACCGCTCACATCGCCACCGCAATCTCCGGCATCGACCTCGTCGGGAATGATGTCGTCGGTGCTGAGCGGAACCCCCGCCGAGCATCCGGTCAGGGTGAGCGCGAGTGCACCGGCAACGGCAAGTGAACGAAGAGTGAGATGTGCGGCGGCGCGGCCGCGCAAGGCAGTGTGAGTCATGCCTCTACTCTGCGGGCCCACGAGCCCGCTCGCCATGAGCAGGAACTACCTACCGACCGGATGCTGCCCGCGGCGAGGGGCAGATCTCCACAATTCAGGAGTTCGGGATGCTCGAGCCCGGTCGACACGCCGTGCGAGCATCCCGAACCGCCGTATCTGAGCAGGTGTTCCTGAATTGTGGAGATGGGCCCGGCCGCGCTGACTCCTGAATTATGGAGGTCACGCTGGCAGCTGACTCCTGAATTGTGGAGGCGGGCGGGTGCGGCAGACTCGGGGGGTGACCCTGCTCGAGCGCATGCCCGCCCCCTACGAGGCCGGTGCCGCGTTCGACGCCATTGAGAACTGGGCGGTCGGCCAGGGTCTGAACCTGTACCCGGCGCAAGAAGAGGCGATCTTCGAGCTTGTGGCTGGCGCGCACGTGGTGTTGGCGACGCCCACGGGCAGCGGCAAGAGCCTGGTCGCCGTGGCGGCCCACGCTATCGCCCTCGCCCAGGGCCAGCGCACGTATTACACGGCCCCCATCAAGGCCCTCGTGAGCGAAAAGTTCTTTCAACTCGTCGAGATCTTCGGGGCCGAGAACGTCGGCATGGTGACGGGCGATAGCTCGGTCAACGGGGATGCTGCGATTATCTGCTGCACGGCCGAGATTCTCGCGAACCAGGCGCTGCGTGAGGGTGCAACGCTTGAGGCGGGCATCGTCGTCATGGACGAGTTTCACTACTACGCCGATGTCGATCGCGGGTGGGCGTGGCAGGTACCGCTGTTGACGCTCACCAACGCGCGCTTTCTGCTGATGAGCGCGACGCTCGGCGACGTGACGCCGATAGCGGCCGACCTTGAGCGCCGCACGGGGCATCCGGTCAGCGAGGTG
>JBBRWT010000172.1:0-3747 GCA_038249035.1 Actinomycetales bacterium | reverse complement strand
AGCAGCAATTGCCTGCCGCGCTAGCGCTGACCCCGCAACTGCTCACCATCAACGGTGGCGGCAACGACATTCTGCGACCGCGCGTCTCGATCGACTCCGTCGCCGACCGGCTCGTCGACGCCGCGCTCACCGCGCACGCGGCGGGAATCCGCACCGTGATCGTGAGTGGCGGCAATCCCACGCGACACATCCCTTTCGGCGCGTCGTTCCACCGCCGGGGCGATGCACTCGCCGTCGCCGTGCGGTCGCGCCTCGAAGGTACCGAGGTGCAATTCGTCGACAACTGGTTCGACGAGCGCTTGCCCGAACTGACCTACTGGTCGATTGATCGACTGCACCTCAATGCACGAGGGCACGCGATCGCGGCGGCCAATGTGCTTGCCGCTCTCGCCGTGCCGATCGCAGGCGCCTCCGCTTCGCCCGACGGCAACGACAACGACAACGGCAACGGCAACGAGGCCGATCTGCAGCGGCCGCGCACCGCCGAGTACTGGCGGCGCTACGTGCTGCCGTGGATCGGGCGCCGCCTCACGGGGCGCTCGTCGGGCGATCACCGGCAGGCCAAGCGCGCCACGCTCGAGCCGTTCGAGCTCGAGAGCGAGTGAGGCAGCGCGTGGGCTTCCCGGCCAACTCTTTCGCGACCCGCGTCGAATAGTCACCATGATCTCTCGCCGCACCGCGCTCGCTGCCGCCTTGCTCGCCGTGCTGACTGCACTATCCGGATGCGCGGCTCTGCCTGGCGCCAGGTCCGCGCCTGATGCGCTCGAGGGTGATGGCCCGATCGTGGCTTTCTACGGCGACTCGTACACGCTCGGAACCGGAGCGAGCGACCTGTCGCTGCGCTGGTCAACACAGATCGCTGTGAACCGAGGCTGGCGCGAATTCAACCCGAGCGTGAACGGGCTCGGTTTCGTCACCAATCGGCAAAGCTTCGCCGATAACGACCTGCCGGCACAGATTATCGCGCAGAAGCCCGACATCGTGTTCGTCACGATGGGGCTGAACGACAACTTCTCGTACGATTTCGCGGCCGACCAGATCGAGCGGCAGATCGATGCCGACTTTGAGAGGCTCACCACCGCTCTGCCCGAGGCTCGGTTCATCGTCGTCGAGCCGTTCTGGTACACCGCCGAGCGGCCTGAGTCTGTCGAGATGATTATCGAGTGGGTTCGCGAGGCCGCCCACAAGTACGGTGCCGACTACATTGCTGGAGCATCCACCTGGATAGAAGGACAGACGGGGCTCATGGCTTCTGACGGCCTGCATCCCAACGATGAGGGCTACGCGGTCATGGCCCGGCTCATGGACGAGGCGCTCGGCGACCTCGGGCTCTAGTCGGCCTTTCGAGGCGGCTGTAATGCCATCTGTACGATCACGCCAACGAGCAGCGCTGCGAAGAGCCAGCCTGAGAGCTGGGCGGGGATGAGAAAGGCGAGCCAGACGCCGAGGAGCGACATCGCCGCGGCGGCAAGGCCCATCGGCACGGCTTCGCGCCACAGCGCGAGCCCGCCGCGCAGATTGGGCACCGTGCCGGCGATGGCGCCGGGAATCATCGCGAGAAGTGATGTGCCCTTGGCGAGTAGGTCACCCATGCCGAACAACGCAATGAGCACCGGAACAGCGATGATGCCGCCCCCCACGCCAAGCAACCCAGCGATGACACCCATGAACAGGCCGAGCGCGATGAGACCCAGTACGGTGCCCACGCCGATTTCGAGCACGCCTTCGCGCTCGGGCGCGACGATGACGAGCCGTAGCGCGGTCGCGAGCAAGCCAGCGATGAATAACCACTTGAGCCACACGAGTGAGATGCGCCGCAACAGCAGTGCCCCGAGGGGTGCCCCCGCGATGCCGCCGCCGGCGATAATCGCCGCGGCCAGAAGATCGATCTCGCCCCGGGCACCGTAGAGGGAAGCGCCGAGGAGGGCTGGCGGGATGATCGCGAGCAGCGAGGTGGCGGATGCCCGACGCTGGTCGAAGCGCAACCACACCATCATGAGCGGCACCATGACGAAACCCCCGCCCACTCCGAACAGTCCGGAGAAGAGTCCGCCGATTGCTCCGATCGCAAGAAGAGGCAGAATCACCGGGCCAGCCTAGTGCGGCAGGGCAGAGCGCCTAGCGGGCGCGAGTAAACTCGAGGCGTGACTGAACCCATCGACGTTGCCCTGATCGGCGGCGGCATCATGAGCGCGACCCTGGGCACAATGCTGCATCAGCTCGAACCCACCTGGGACATCCGCATCTACGAGCGCTTGGGCGCCATGGCTCTCGAGAGCTCGAACCCGTGGAACAACGCCGGTACTGGCCACGCCGCCCTGTGCGAGCTCAACTACACGCCCCAGAGACCCGACGGCACGATCGACATTTCGAGCGCCGTCAAGGTCAATGAGCAGTTTCAGGTCTCACGCCAGTTCTGGTCCTACCTGGTCGATGCCGGGCTACTGCCTGAGCCCAGTGCCTTCCTCACCGCAACGCCGCACATGAGCATGGTGTGGGGGGCTGACAACGTCGAGTACTTGCGCAAGCGTTTTGAGGCGCTCAAAGACCACCCGTTGTTTGCCGGCATGGAATACAGCGATGACGCCGCAGTTATCCGCGGCTGGGCACCGCTCGTGGTGCCGGGCCGTGCCAAGTCGCAGCCGATCGCGGCAACGCGCATCGCGGCCGGTACTGACGTCGACTTCGGGGCCCTCACTCGGTTTCTCATCGACGGCCTCGTGTCTAGCGGCGTGAGTCTGAATCTCGAACACCGCGTGACGGGCATCCGGCGCACCCGTGACGGGTTGTGGAAGCTCAAGATGCGCCACGAGGTCGGCTCGACGCCCGTTGACGTGACGGCCCGCTTCGTCTTTGTGGGCGCGGGTGGTCACGCGCTGCCACTGCTGCAGAAGAGCGGCATCCCTGAGATCCGCGGCTTTGGGGGCTTCCCGGTCAGCGGCCAATGGTTGCGCAGCGACACCCCGGCGGTGGTCGCACAACACGACGCCAAGATCTACGGTAAAGCCTCGGTGGGTGCACCGCCGATGTCTGTGCCCCACCTCGACACGCGCGTTGTTGACGGTCATTCGAGCCTGTTGTTCGGGCCGTACGCGGGGTTCACCCCCAAGTTTCTCAAGACCGGATCGTGGTTCGACCTATTCGGTTCGATTCGCTGGCACAACATCATTCCGATGGTGCAAGTGGGTCTGCGCAACTTCAGTCTCGTGACCTATCTCGCAGGCGAGGTACTCGCGTCGCGGTCGGCCAAACTTGACGCGCTGCGCGAGTTCTACCCCCGCGCCGACGGCGACGACTGGTACCAGCTCACCGCCGGCCAGCGCGTGCAGATCATCAAGAACGTGCCCGGCAAGGGTGGAACGCTGCAGTTCGGCACCGAGGTCGTGGCATCGGCTGACGGCTCGATCGCCGGCCTGCTGGGTGCGTCGCCCGGCGCCTCGACGGCGCCGTCGATCATGGTCGACCTCATCGAGCGGTGCTTTCCGGACCGTATCGAGGGGTGGAAGCCGGGTCTCGTGGCCATGATTCCCAGCTACGGCAGGCAGGTGTCTGATGACCCAGCTTTCGCCGCCGAAGTGCTCGAGTCGACCGCAGAAACCCTCGCCATCGCCCGCTAATTCTCCTCACCACTCTCGGCGTGTATCACGGGTGATACACTGAGAAAATGAGCACGGTAACGGTTCGCGAATTGCGCAATAGCGGCGGCGAGGTTCTTGATCGCGTCGTGCGAGGTGAATCATTCGTGGT
>JBBRWT010000171.1:0-3787 GCA_038249035.1 Actinomycetales bacterium | reverse complement strand
GGCGAATTCAGGTGGTGAGTGCAACGCCCTGAGTTCTAGTGGGTGTTTTTTCGATGGGAAGACCATGGTCGCCGTTGAGTGTTCGGTTGGCGTTCTGGAAGGGAATGGATGAGGGGCTGCCAACGTCGGCCGCAGCGCGAGCCGCGGGGGTGTCGCGGGCGACCGCGTATCGGTGGCTCGGCGAAGATCGGCAGGTGCTGCCATCACCTTTTCAGAATTTCGCTGTCACTCGTCCCGGGTCTTTGTCGTTGCGGGAGCGAGAGGAGATTGGCTTCCAACTCGCCCGCGGCCAAGGCGTGCGGCAGATCGCGGCGGTGCTGGGCCGGGCGCCGTCGACGATCAGCCGCGAGGTGGCGAGGAACCGCGTCTATGACCGGTATGTCCCCTCGTTCGCGCAGGAGCAGACATGGGCGCGGGCTCGCCGACCGAGAGCCCGGAAGTTGGACGGGTTAGCGTTGCGGGGACAGGTCATATCGATGCTCACCGAACGGTTCAGCCCCGAACAGGTCGCGGGCCGGTTGCGGCTCGAACATCCGGAGAATGTGGAGATGCAGGTGTCCCACGAGACGATCTACCAGGCCCTTTACGTGCAAGGCCGCGGTTCGTTACGGCTGGAAGTGGCAACCGCTCTGCGATCGGGGCGCGCGCGGCGCCGCCCACAGAAACCGGACGGCCCACGGCCGGGACGGCTCCCGGGCATGGTCATGATCTCCGATCGGCCGCCCGAGATCGAAGACCGCGCTGTTCCCGGGCATTGGGAGGGTGATCTCATCATCGGCTCGACGTCGACGAAGTCCGCGATCGGGACCCTGGTCGAGCGGACCACCGGATTCCTGATGCTCTTGCATCTGCCCGGGGACCACACCGCAGCGACTGTCTCCGCCGCGATGATCCGGGCGATGAACACTCTCCCGGAGCAGCTGCGCCGGTCTGTGACGTGGGATCAGGGGCGCGAGATGGCTAAACATCAACAGATCACGATGGCGACGGGGATGCCGATCTACTTCTGCGACCCGCACTCGCCCTGGCAACGGGGCAGCAACGAGAATACGAACGGATTGCTGAGGCAGTATTTCCCGAAAAGCACCGACCTCTCCTTCCATGGGCCCGGGATTCTGGACAACGTCGCTGCGGAACTGAACGCGCGACCACGCAAACGCCATGGCTACCGCACTCCCGCAGAAGTCCTCGCCGAGCTACTCTCGAACCCATCAAATCAAAATGGTGTTGCGACGACCACCTGAATTCGCCAGCGGTTCAGACCATCGTTGCGGGATATCGGTCTTTCGATCGAATGGCGCTCGTTCCAGATCACAGGGTTCTCGATATGCCGCGCACCGCACTCTGGGAAGCCCGCAAGCCAGACCAGGTCTTTACGTTTGAGCAGAGCACTGTGCAAGTCCGTGAGGGGCTCCCTTTGGTGTTCTCAGGACTCATCCCGAACAAGAACTATTTCAAGGGGAGCGAGGGCGGTCGAACCCTCCCGCTCCTGCACCCCGACGGCACCCCGAACCTCGCGCCGGGGCTGTTGGAGGGGCTGGCGGTTGAGGCGAGCATCCAGAGCGATCATGAAGACCTGCTCGCCTACGTGGCCGGAGTCGTCGCGCATCCTGCGTTCACGGCGACGTTTGTTGATGAGCTGACCACTCCAGGGGTGCGCGTGCCGATCACCCGCGACCCTGGGCTGTGGGCGCGCGCCGTCGAGCTGGGCCGCGAGGTGATCTGGCTGCACACCTACGCCGAGCGCTACGTCGACTCCGCCGTGGGGCGCGTAGCAAGCAACGTGCGCAGTGGCTGGCCGATAGATGCTCAACCGAAGTCACTCGAAGCCGTCACCACCATGCCCGTGAAACTGCAATACGACGACCTCACGCACCAGGTCGTGTTCACCGACGACGACGGCGCGCGCAACGGGGTCTGGGGCCCGGTGCCGCGCGCTGTGTTCGACTACACCGTCGGCGGCATGAACGTCATCGGCAGCTGGTTCAAGTACCGCAAGAAGAACCCCGGTGGTAAGAAGACGAGCCCGCTCGACGACATCCACGTCACTGAGTGGCCGCACGAGTGGACCCTCGAGTTCACCGAACTGCTGACGGTGCTGACGCGGCTCGTCAGCCTCGAGCCCGCGCAGGCCGAGGTTCTCGAGCAGATTCTGGCCGGCGCCTTGATCACGCGCGATGAACTGGCAGCAGCGGGGGTGAAGTGGCCCGAGACGCGCGACGACCGCAAGCCGCGCCGCAAGGTCGCCGCCGACACGCTCGACATCTTCGGTGTCGACAGCGAGGCTTAAGCGAATTGCGTCCTGCCGGTTGGCCGTGATGAGGGTCACGCACATCGATGCTGCGGGCCGCGGCCCACGACTCGAAGTGCCTACGAGAGGCGACTGTCTACTTCGATAAGGAAAAGGGTGAAGAGCACGATTGCGATGGCCCACACGACCGCACCGATCGACCCGAGAACGATTCCGATCGTCGCCTGTTGCCGCCCAACGGCCTCCCCGCCTTCGGCCTGCAGTTGTCTGCTGCGCTTCAACGCACTGAGCCCGAGGATGATGGCAATCGCGCTCGACACGGCAAGCGGGTTAAGGAAGAGCGACACCCACCCAAACACAGCCGCGACCGGTGCTTGCGGGTTCGGCGTCGTTGCCGTCGGTGAATGAGTCACGACTCTGATGTTAAGCGATTCTGGTGCCGGCTCGGGGGTGGTTGGCCTGCGATACCGCGCCGGTGCGCCCCACGCTTGTGCCGCAGATGCGCGCAAGCTCGGCAACTTCGTTCACGTCGTGCCGCTTCGCCGCGTGCACGATGATCGCCGCGCAGGCCTCGGCGTCGGCGAGGGCGTCGTGATGAGCGAAGTCTTCGAAGCCCGCGGCCATCGCGGCGACGGGCAAGCGGTACGAGTCGAGGTGGTAGGTCTTGCGGGCGACCCGCAGGCTGCAGACGTACGAGAGACTCGGCACTTCGAGCGCGCTGGCCCGTTGCGCCGCACTCAGTACGCCCATGTCGAACCCCGCGTTGTGGGCCGCGAGAGTGTCGCCGTCGACGAAGTCGAGCAGATCATCCACCTGATCCGCCCACAGTGTGGCGTCGACGATGTCAGCGGCGGTGATGCCGTGGATGCGGGTGTTCCACTCGAGCATGTCGTCGAAGCCGAACGGCGGGCGGATGAGCCACCCGACCTTGTCGACCACGCGGCCGTCGCGCACCTTCACGAGCCCCACCGAGCACGCCGACGCCGCATTGTTGTTGGCGGTCTCGAAGTCGATCGCGGTGAAGTTCAGCGGCACACTGTGATGCTCGCATGAGCCGCCGACTCTGCGCTCCGGGCTCGCCGCGCGGCCCTAGCCTGATGACGTGCATCTGCTCCGTCGCTACTCGCCCGCCGTGCTCGCTCAGCTGTTCTGGGCGATGAACTTCGTTGTTGCTGACCGCGTCATCGCCGAGTTCACTCCGCTCGAGCTGACGTTTCTGCGGTGGCTCGGCGCGTTCCCCATCCTGCTGGTCATCACCGTGTGGATCGAGCGCGATCGGCGCGACAAGTGGCGTCTCGCGGCGAAGGAGTGGTGGATACACATCATCCAGGCCGTGCTGGGCATGGTCGGGTACACCCTGCTGCTCTATGCGGCGCTCGACACCACGTCGCCGGTCAACGCGAGTGTGATCAGCGCGTTCAACCCCGCGCTCATCGCGCTCGCCGCCGTCGTGGTGCTGGGTGAGCGCATCCGTCGCGGAGGGGTTCTCGGCATCGTCATCTCGTTCGTCGGCGTCGTCATCGTGGTGTTGCTGGG
>JBBRWT010000170.1:0-3820 GCA_038249035.1 Actinomycetales bacterium | reverse complement strand
ATGCCACTGGTCGACCGAGTGCTCGACGGGAAGGTACGCGAGCGGATCATGTGCCGACGTCTGGTCGGTGACGATGTCGATCGGGGCACCCATGGCGAGCAACCGTGGAAACACGTCGGCCGCGTTACCGAGCACGCCGATCGAGAGCGCGCGGCGGGCATCCCGTGCCTGCACCGCCAGTTCGAGCGCGTGCTCAAGAGAGTCAGCAGCGACGTCGAGGTAACGGTGCTCGAGACGGCGGGCGATGCGGCTGGGGTCGACGTCGACGCAGATCGCGACGCCGCCGTTCATCGTCACGGCGAGGGGCTGGGCGCCGCCCATGCCGCCGAGCCCACCAGTCAAGGTGATCGTGCCGGCGAGAGTGCCGCTGAACTTTTGTTCGGCCACGGCTGAAAACGTTTCGAACGTGCCCTGCAGAATGCCTTGCGTGCCGATGTAGATCCACGAGCCGGCGGTCATCTGGCCGTACATCGTCAGGCCGAGCTGCTCGAGACGCCGAAACTCATCCCAGTTAGCCCAGTCACCCACGAGGTTCGAGTTGGCGATGAGCACGCGCGGTGCCCACTCGTGGGTCTGCATGACGCCGACCGGGCGACCCGACTGCACGAGCATTGTCTCGTCTCCCTTGAGCGTTGTCAGCGTGCGCACGAGAGCGTCGTAGCTGGCCCAATCGCGCGCGGCCTTGCCCGTGCCGCCGTACACAACGAGCTCGTCGGGGTGCTCGGCGACCTCGGGGTCGAGGTTGTTCTGCAGCATGCGCAGCGCACCCTCTTGCTGCCAGCCGAGCGTATTCAGCTGTGTGCCCCGGTGGGCGCGAACGGGGCGGGGGCCTGATGCTGTAGGTGCTGCGCCGGATGCTGCTGCCGGGCTACTGGGAGTGGTGAGTGTCATGTCGGTCTCCTGTTCGGGGGTTTAGACGATCTCGGTGACGGCGCGCGCAGCAGCGAGCAGCGTGCCGTCGGCCGTGAGGCGCACGGCGTGCTCGATCTCGGGGGCGAGGTAGCGGTCGGGGCCGGGGCCGGGCACGTGAGCACGCAGAGCAACAACGACGGCCGAGGTCGTCGCCGCAGACGCGACGCCGAGCGCCGCGCATCGCAGGTCGAGGCCCCGCGCGGCCGTCAGCAACTCGATCGCGACGACGCGCGTGAGCCCATCAATCGACCGGCGCAACTTGCGGGCTGCCGACCAGCCCATCGCCACGTGGTCTTCTTGCATCGCACTCGACGGGATCGAGTCGACGCTCGCCGGCACGGCCAGGCGCTTGAGCTCGCTGACGATGGCAGCCTGCGTGTACTGCGCGATCATGTGGCCCGAATCGACGCCGGGGTCATGGGCGAGAAACGGCGGGAGGCCCTGGCTTCGGCTCGCATCGAGAAAGCGGTCAGTGCGGCGTTCACTCATGCTCGCAAGGTCAGCCACGGCAATGGCCAAAAAGTCGAGAACGTAGCCCAGCGGTGCCCCGTGAAAGTTGCCGTTCGATTCGACTCGGCCGTCGAGCGTCACGACCGGATTGTCGATCGCGCTCGCGAGCTCTCGGCTCGCGACCTGCGCCGCGTGCGCCATCGTGTCGCGCACGGCACCGTGCACCTGGGGCGCGCAGCGCAGCGAGTACGCGTCTTGCACCCGCGTGCAGGCGTCGGTGCCATGGGAGCCCGCGCGGTGGCTCGCGACGACGGGCGAGCCACTCAGCACGCGGAGCATGTTCTCGGCGCTGGTCGCCTGGCCGGGGTGGGGGCGCAGGCCCTGCAGCTCCGAGGCGAAAGGGCGATCGGTGCCGAGCAAAGCTTCGACGCTCATCGCTGCGGCGAGGTCGGCGGTGGCCACGAGTTGGTCGAGGTCGGTGAGGGCGAGAGCGAGCATCCCGAGCATGCCGTCGGTGCCATTGATGAGAGCGAGGCCCTCTTTCTCGCGCAACTCGACGGGTTCGATCGCCGCCGCGGCGAGCGCGTCGGCGGCGGAGACCAGGGCACCGTTCACGTCGCGCACCATGCCCTCCCCCAGCGCGGCGAGGGCGCAGTGGGCGAGCGGGGCCAGGTCGCCCGAGCACCCGAGGCTGCCGTATTCGCCAACAATGGGGGTGATGCCCGCGTTGAGTACCGCAGCGTAGGTCTCGGCGACGACCGGCCGAGCGCCCGTGCGAGCCGTGGTGAGTGTCTGCAGGCGCAGCAACATGGTGCCGCGCACTACTTCGCGCTCGACCTCGGGGCCACTGCTTGCCGCGTGCGAGCGTACAAGCGAGCGCTGAAGCTCCGCGCGCTTCGCGACCGGGATGTGTGTGGTCGCGAGCGCGCCGAATCCGGTCGAGACACCGTAGTGCGGCTCGACGTCGTCGGCCAAACCGTCAATGATCGCGCGAGTCGCGCCCATCGCCAGAAGAGCACCGGCGTCGATCACGACCTTTGCGTCGTGACGCGCGACCGCCACGACGTCGGCGATCGAGAGGGGGCTGAGGCCGACGGTGATCTGCATGACCCCAGTGAACGCCGCCAGCCCTGCGCGCACAGCCCTCTTGCGCGATATTGTGTCTGGGATACCAGACAACAATGAAGGGTGGATGTTCGTGCCCAACATGCCGTCCGCCCGCGCCGCCCTGCGCATCGTGACGCACCTCGCGCACCATAGTGACCCGATGCCCGCTTCGACCCTCGCACGCGAGTTGGAGCTACCTCGCTCTACCGTCTACCAACTGCTGCGCGTGCTGCAAGACGAGGGTTTCGTCGTGCACTACCCCGAAGCGCGGGCCTACGGCCTCGGTGCTCTCGTCGCCGAGATCGGCGGCTCGGTGCTGAGCGCCAGTCGGCTCGCCCGCCTCGGCGGCCCCCTGCTCGACCGGCTCGTGCGCGCCTCGCCAGTGCCCGTGGTCGCCCAGCTAGCGCTGCTCGCTGGCAGCGATGTGTCGTACGTCGGCCAGGCCTCGGCACCGCGCGCGCCCACAACAGTCGTACGCGTCGGCGTTCGCTTGCCCGCCCACCTGACAGCCACCGGCCGCGCAATGCTCGCCGCACTGCCCGCCCCGCAGGTGAGAGCGCTCTTTCCGCACCGCGAAGCGCTCACCACACGCCGCGGTATCGGGCCACGAACCCTGCCCGAGCTCGATCGCATCCTCTCCGCCGTACGCTCCACCGGCCTCGCCACGGAAGATGGAGAGATCACCGCGGGCTACGCCTCTGTGGCCGCGACGGGTATCGACCGCACCGGCTACCCTGCCGCCGCACTGGGACTCACCTACCGCGCCGCCGCGGTCGCGGTCGACCAGGTGGATGCTCTCGCCACCGCCGTGCGCGAAGCCGCAGTCGCGCTTAGCGCGCGCCTTCAGGGTCGCGCGTAGTCGTCACCGCGTGGTCGGCTGGTCAGACTGTCGTCCTGCCAGGCGCAAGTGGGGCCGGCCAGCACACGGCCGACCAATGTTGACACGCATGAGCCTCACGACACTACGGTGTCGTGCTCTCCGTGCTCGTACCCTCGGGTGTTGCCGCGGGCGTGGGCTCGTCGTCGCCATCGAAACGGTCCTTGATGTCGCCGGCAACGTCTTTCGCCTTGTCTACCGCGTCTCCGGTGAACTCCTTCACATCGCCCGCGAACTCTTTCGCCTTCTCGGCGACGTCATCACCGACCGCCTTTGCCTTCTCGGCAACGTCACCCGCCACCTCTTTTGCCTTGTCGACGATGTCATCGATTCCCACGATGGTTCCCTTCTGGAGGCCGGGCCGTTCCCTGCCGCAAACCCATTGTGGCGACTCTTGCCCGTTTGCAGAAGAGGTCCGCTCACAACGAAGCGGGGGCCCGACCCAAAGTGGGGGCCCCCCCGGGGGGTTTTTTT
>JBBRWT010000169.1:0-3845 GCA_038249035.1 Actinomycetales bacterium | reverse complement strand
TCATCCATCGGTCCCGTGTTGCGGGCGCGAACCCCGAGCCCGCAACACGGGACCGATGGATGCCCGTTCCGGCAGTATGACCCCGTGCGAGCATCCCCCGCCGATGACTTCGCTGCCCCGCTCTTCGAGTGGAGCGGCCCGGCCGCCTGGTACTTCATCGCCGTGCCTGAGGCGATCAGCGACGAGATCGCCGCGCGCACGCACGGCCTCACGACGGGGTTCGGCAGCGTGCGCGTGCGGGTGCGCATCGGCGGCAGTGTGTGGGCGACAAGCCTGTTTCCCGACGCGAAGACGGGCTGCTACCTGTTGCCTATGAAGAAGAGCGTTCGACAGGCCGAAAACCTCGCGGCAGGCAGCGAGGCACGCGTACACCTCGAGGTCGACCTGCCGCGGCCGTGACGAATTAGCCGGTGTGCGCCCGCGCTCGCTCGCGCCGCGCAACCAGCTGACTTACCCCGTACACCGCGCTCCACAGCGGAATTCCTAGCAACGCCGAGCCGACGTAGACCAAGAAGAGGCCTTCGGTGGTAAACGATTCGAAGCTCGGAACGAGCAGATCGCCGAACAAAAACGCCAGGGCGATCGCGGGCAGCACCGCAGCGATGAGGGGCGCGCGCATGCCGGTGCGCCACTCGCCGATCGATAGTGTGACGGCCACGGCCAGAAGTATAAATGTGCCAGCCGACATCATTCCCTGCGTGCCCGCCATTTGTACCGCGAGGTAGGCGGCCTCGCCCCACGCCGGGTCGAGGCTGGCGATGTGGTCGACTGTTCCTGTTGCCTGCATGCGCAACACCCCGGCCCCGATGAGCAGGCCTGCACTGATGATCGTGAACACGAGCGCAACCTGCGTGAGCATCGACGCAGTACTGCCTGCGCGCGCCCGCAACCGCCCCACAGCCCCGATCACGAGTGCAGCGCCGCCGATTGCCATGAGGGCGCCTGATCACAGGTAGGCGCGGCCCGCGACGGCGAGGTACGCGAGGCTATCGGCCGGGTTGTCGCCGTCGCCGCGCAGTGCAGTGCCGGGCGCAAACTCGGCGATACTCGACGCCAGCAAGGCCAATCCGGCGATGATCCAGCTGATCGCTGTGATCACGCGATGCTTCGCGGACTCGACCGGGGTGGTGGTCATGGGGCCGATAGTAGACCTGCGTGATGCGTCAGGCTAGGGGCACGCCCCACGTCTTTCTCTTTCGCGCCGTGAACGTCGGCGGCACCGCGAAGTTGCCGATGGCCGAGCTGCGCGCGCTGGCCACCGAGCTCGGAGCCACCGAGGTTCAGACTTACATCGCCTCGGGCAACCTGGTCGCCACGCCCCCGGGTGACCCGAACGTCCTCGCTCGACAACTCAAGGGTGCCTTCGAGGCCCGCTTCGGGTCACGCGCGAGGTCATCGCCCGTGACGCTGTGGCCTTGCGAGCGGCGCGGGATGAGCATCCGTTCGCTATCGTCGACCCGCGCTTCTCGTACCTGGTGCCGCTGAGCGCGGCTCCCAACCCGGTCACACTCACCGCGGCCGATGAGGTGCCCCGCGGCGCCGACGAACTACTGCGACTGGTTGGTTCACCACACAGATCCTTGCGCGCATTCAGGAACGGGAAGGTTAGTGCTACGCGAGAACGTCTCCTCGAATTCCGCCCCGCGCGCTGGTTGTCTAGGCGTGCTTGTCGGCCTCGCCGACGGCGGGCTGAACAGTCCACGAGGGGGCCTCGTCGTCGCCGGCCTCTTCTTCTCGCTCCGCGTCCGCACTCGTCGGCTGCAGAGCGCCCGCCGCATGGTGAGACGGAGCGTAGATGGCGTAGAGGCGCAACGGCTCGTCGCCGGTGTTGATGACGTCGTGCCACGAGCCGGTGGGAACTTGAATCGACGAACCGTCACTGACCTCTTGCTCGAAGTCGAGTTGGTCTTCGGCGGGGCCCATGACGACCTTGCCCCGGCCGGACTCGATTCGCAGAAACTGATCGGTGTCGGGGTGCGCTTCGAGCCCGATGGACTCGCCGACCGGAATGGCCATCAGGGTGACCTGCAGGTGTCGTCCCGTCCACGCGACCACGCGGTAGTTCTCGTTGTCGCGGGTGGCGGCCTCAATGTCGAAGGCGTTCGGGTGGGGGCCGGTGTCTTTGATGGTCATTGTCGCGGATTCCTTTGGTGTGAGAGTGATGGGGAACTGGCCCGGCAACGCATATCGGTTTCGGGCAGGCGGCGAGGAGGACGTGTTCCCTCATGATGCTCGCCAACGGGATGAGCGTCAAACATGAGATGCCAGCCCACTCATCGATCGGTCCCGTGTTACGTGCCGGGCGCGGCCGACCGCCACATGAGACCGATGGATGCCCGATCCGGCAGAATCTCCCGCCGCAGGCATCCCGACCCCGCTGCGGCGTCGACCCACTGAGGCGTCGATCCGCTGCGCGCCCACTGCGCGCCCACTGCGCGCTCTCGGGGTCGCGGGCACAGCCCGTAACCCGCACACGATCGTCGAACCTGTTCGCCTAATCGGCTAAATCAGCCCCGAGACCTGTGGAGTCGCTGAGCAGGTGCGCTACGATTCGCCTCACTACTGAAACTGGCTCTGGAAGGGCTCTCCATGTCGTCATCCCCTCGCCGAGCGGCGCTCCTTTCTGTCGTCGCGCTCTCAACTGCTGCGGTTCTCGGCCTTGCGGCTCCTGCCAGCGCTGCCGATGTCGCTACGTATCCCCTCGAGGTGCTTCCGGGGCTTACCGTCATCGAGGCTTTCCCGAACTACGTCATCGCCGTGGATTGCGATGAGTGGGTAGGCGCCGGAGACTACGGACCGCTGGAGCTCACCTGGGTTCCCGGTGGGTCACTCGACGTGCTGCTCTCGTGCGATCCTGCGGGCATCGACGGGTTTGCTGTCGACCCGGACTTGGTCGCCGAATTCCCGCCCTTTCTCGATGCTCAGGGCCCCGTACCGGGCTACTTTCAGTCGTACTCGCTGGATCCCAACACGGGTGTGGTCTTCGACTTCCTCGCACCCGCGGAGATCGAGATTGACTACAACGCGACTCTCGAGATTGACGACCCCGCAGGTTCTCGGCTCTTCGAGGAAACCTTGGCCATCCCGGCCGGCGGTACCCAGGTAGCTAACTTCTCAGACGAGTGTGGCGACGATGAGGGCTCGCGCGTGTACGAGACCTTGGTCGTGACCGTTTTGACGAGTGGCGAGTTCACCTTCCGCGTTGTCGGGGTGACGCCACTGCAGTCGGGCGAGTATCTCGAGAGCGAAGACGAGTGGTTCAGCTACGACCCCAACCCGTGGGGCGACTACGTGCCGATTATCGATCCGGTTGTCGCTGTCTATTCAACATTTAACCCGGCCGACACCGACGCAGGCCGCGTCGACTGTAACGACGATACCGAAGCAGACGACTTCCCCTCTAACGGCGACGCCTACGACAGCGAGGGTCGTTTAATCGATGCGCTCTACTCTGAGCTCACCCTTGACCTCGCGCCGGGCACCTACACCGTGCTGTTGACCACATACGACTATATCGGCGCAGATTTAATTCTCACGTCGGCGAAAGATAGCCTCGACACCGATGTGCCGTCGTTCGCCCCCGCGGTGTACACCGCGACCGACCTGCCTGAGCAAACCGGCACGGTCGAGATCTGGGGTCAGGATGGTGGGCTCGTGCTGGGTGCTCAGCTTGCGGCCACCGGCCCATCGCAGCCCGCGCTGGGGGTGCTAGCAACCTTCGCTGCACTGTTCGTTCTCGCTGGCGCCAGCGTCGTGGCGGTGCGTCGCCGGGTCTGAGTCTGGGGTTGTGTCGCCGTGAACGACGACACCTTCACGACCGTGTTGCTCGCGGCACAGACTGGTGC
>JBBRWT010000168.1:0-3869 GCA_038249035.1 Actinomycetales bacterium | reverse complement strand
GATGTGCGGGCGGCCGATCGAGACGCCGCCGCTCTGCGCGAGCACGTCGTCCCACGACACGTCATAGTCTTCTGACAGCCGCGCCACCATGCGCTCTGCACGGTTCAGGCGATCGTCACGAGTTCGGGCGGTTTCGCGCACAATGGCGGTGTCGTTCGGGTCAAAAAGGTAGCCCAGCACGTGCACGCTACGCCACTCGTGTCGGGTGCTTAGCTCGATGCCGCGAATGACCTGCATGCCGGTGCCCGCAGCAGCGGCGACGGCTTCATCCCACCCCGCGGTCGAGTCATGATCGGTGATCGCCACCGTGTCGAGCCCGGCCTCGATCGCCGCCCGAATCAGTTGCGTCGGCGTCTCGGTGCCGTCGCTGACACTGCTGTGCGTGTGCAAGTCGATCGGGCCGCGCGACATAGCTCCCATGCTAGGCGCGCGCGGCTGAGAGGGGCGACGGGCCGGGGGCTACGACAGGATGCTTTTGGTCGCGAAACGACCGTAGGCCAGGCTGCCGAAGATGACGATGTACGCCAACTGCAGCACCGCGTTGCTGCCAAACGACGACCACTCGATGGGGTTGCGCAGAATGTCGGAAAATCCCAGCCAGTAGTGGGTCAAGAGGTAGGGATGCATCCACGCCAGTTGCGGCAGTGCGTCGAGAATCTGGCTGACGATGGGCACCACGACGGTCGCCGCCATCGCCCCGACCGGCACGTCGGTCAGCGTGGAAATGAACAGGCCGATCGCCGACAGGCCCATGAGCGACACGCTGACGTAGAGTGCGACGAGCAGAATGCGCAGCACCGCCTCGGGCACCGCGATCACGTCTCCAGAGAGCAGGGTGACTGGCCCAACCGGAAACAGGATGCTGCCAATCACAGCACCCGAAAGCATGAGCGTGGTCGTCGCCGCGAGCGCCCACGCCACCGTTCCGGCGTACTTGACGAGTAGCAAGCGGATGCGCCCGGCTGGGGCAACGAGCAGGTAGCGCAGCGTGCCGTGCGCAGCCTCACCCGCGATCGTGTCGCCCGCGACCACGCCGACGGTGAGCGGCAAAAACAACGGAATGCCGACGACCATCGCCGTGAAGCCTACGAAGAGGCCATTCTGCGTCACCCGGTCGAGAAAGGGCGGACCCTGGCCGGGCTCGAGCACGGCCGAAGAGAGTGCGACCGCGACGGCGAGCAAGATCGGAATCAGGGCGATGGAAGCCAGCATGGCGATCGTGCGGCGGCGACGAAACAGCACTGCAAGTTCTGAGATCAGCAGGTCCAGACCGACAAGGCGACGTGGAGTGTGAAGTGCGGGCTTAGGCGACGACATCAAAACCCTCCCCCGTGAGCGCGACGAAACGATCTTCGAGCGTGGGCTCGTCGAGGGCGAAGCCCCGCACGCGCACGCCGGCGGCGACAAGCGCCGACACTAGCCCGTCGGCATCCACTGTCGATTGATCGATCGCGGCGGTAATGCGCTGGTCGCCGCCGTCGAGCGGCACCGCCGTCGGGTCCAGGCCCGCCTCACGCAGTACCCGTTGGGCGGCCTCGGCGTCAGGGGTGCGCACCACCACGGTGGTGGCGTCCGCTCCGTGCAAGTCATGAAGTGTTCCCTGCGCCACGATCGATCCTGCGCTCATCACCGCGGCGTGGCTGCAGAGTTGCTCGACCTCGACGAGCAAATGGCTAGAGACAAAGACGGTGGTACCGTCGGCGGCAAACGAGCGGATGAGATTGCGCACCTCCCGCGTGCCTTGCGGATCGAGTCCGTTGGTGGGCTCGTCAAGCACCAGCAACTCACGGGGGCGCAGCATGGCGTTCGCGAGCCCGAGTCGCTGCTTCATCCCGAGCGAGTAGGCCTTGACCGGCTTGCCGGCGGCGTGTGAGAGCCCGACTCTAGCCAAGGCCGACTCGACCCGGTCGCGCCGCGTGCGCCGCTCGCCATCGCGATCGGCAGCGTCGAAGCGCGACAGATTGGCAGCGCCCGAGAGGTATGGCAAGAAAGCTGGCCCCTCGACGAGCGCACCGACCCGGGGCAGCACCGAACGCCACCCGCGGGGCATCGACTCGCCGAGCACGAGCGACTCGCCCGAGGTCGGCTCAACTAAACCCAGTAGCATTCGGATCGTCGTGGTCTTGCCACTGCCGTTCGGCCCCAGGAAGCCGAACACCGAACCACGCGGAACCGCGAGGTCGATGCCGGCAACCGCAGCCTGCGCACCAAACCGTCGGCTCAATGCGTGTGTCTCGATAGCGAGATCGGTCATGGAGTGTTTGCTGCCGTCGTCGAGGCGACTGGTGCTCAGCGCGCCGCGGCCGACTGCAAAGCGCTCAGAGGCACAGTGCCGACAAAGACACGGCCGTCGTCGGCGAAGAACACCGTCGCGAGCGCTGAACTCAACGCGAAACCTCCATCGACGCTGGTGGCAATCTGGCCGATAAGCGGGTTGGCGGAAAACTCGGGGGGCACTGAACCAGCGGGGATCTCAACGATGGTCGCCCAGCCGCCCTGAACCAGCACCGGCGGCTCGGAGGTGTCGACGCCCGGTTCAGCGGGCGGGGCCTCCGGGGCGCCCAGGTCGGCATCGAACGTCGGCGCATCCTCTACCGTCGCACCCGGCGGGGGTGTGAACGTGAACTGCGCGGCGTCGGGGGCCGACAGGTCGAGAGCCGTGATGCCGATCGAAAATGCGGGAGCATCTTGACCCACGGCCAAGACGATCACGCGCAGCGGCAGACCAGTTTCGGCGTCGATCGCGAGGGCGACCGAGCCGACCAGCGTCTCGCTCTCGTCGGGAGTCACCAGCAACTGATAGGCAGCGCGGTCAGCGATGCGCACATTCTCGACCAGGCTGATCGTCGACGTGGCATCGAGTTCGTCAAGCACGAACGCTGCGGCCTCGGCCGGAGTCGAGAACGGGGCGGGCGCCCCGTTGCTGAGCTCCTCGAACTGGGCTTGCAGCTCAGTCTTCTGCGCGTCAGAAAGCTCAGCGGGGTCGGGAAGCTCAGCGGGGTCGGGCGCAACCATGCGGGTGGCGACGTTCGAGCGCGAGTCGTAGAACCACGCCTCGGTCTCGTTCACCACGAAATTGCGCTCCGCAAACCGATCCTGAATCTGCACGCGCAGGCCAACCTCAGGGTCAACGACGACGCGCGCGGTGTGCTCGCCAGTGACGAACTCGAGTGCAGTGTCAAGCATCATGGTCGACGCGGCGCCGGGTGCAGACCCACTAGCGTCTTCTGCCGCCGGCTCACCGGCACCGTCAGTCATGGCGGGCGGCGCCATGGAACCGAAGTCAACCGCAGGCAGCCCGAGGTTTGCCACCTTGTCGACCGTGGCGGAGTAGGCCAGATCGTGGCTCTCCGTGATCATGGCGAGAACCTCGGCCGGGGTCTTCTCGGGAAGCGAGACCGCGCCTGCCGCCATCGGACCAACGACTACTCCTGCAATGACCAGAACAGGCACGACGACAGCTGGCGTCCACCCCAGAATAGTTCGGCGATGCGACGCAGTAATAGTTGCCATAGCCGCAAGACTACGCCGGTCGACTATGCGTTACCCAGGAAAAGGCTGACGCTGGCTGGGGGAAGCCCAGAGCGGGCATCCGCCACCCCCAGGGCGGCCCTCAGGCCGGCGGGTAGGCTCGACGCACCATGATCCGCCGTTTTCTCGCCGCCGTCATCGTCGTCGGCGTGGCGGCGGCGCTACTCGTCATTGCGTGGCCGAGCTTATTCGGCCTCGCCGAGGCGCCCGTCGTCGCGCAACTCGTTTCGGTACGTGCGCTGACCTCGGCGGTGGCGGTGGGATCGGCATTCACGCTGGCTCTCCTCGCCGTTCTGTGGGGTGCCGCTCGCCGGTTTCTCGCCGCCCTCGCCCTGCTC
>JBBRWT010000167.1:0-3891 GCA_038249035.1 Actinomycetales bacterium | reverse complement strand
TCCCTTCCGCAGGCTCCGTCCTCGTGCACGATCAGCGCAGCACCGAACATCCTGACCACGAGCTCACCGCCGACGTTCTCAAGACCCTTGCCGAAGCGACCGACAGCCGCGGTAAGCCTTTTGAGATCGTGCGCCTACCCGCGCCAATGACGCTGCGGGACAAGGACGGCTTCGTCGACTACACGTATATCAACCACCTCGTGGTCAACGGCGGCGTGATTGCCTGCACTTTCGGCGACCCCGTTGACGACGAGGCCCTCGAGGTGCTCGCCTCGGCCTACCCTGGGCGCACGGTCGTGGGTGTCGACGCGCGCGAGATCTTCGCCCGCGGCGGCGGCATCCATTGCATCACTCAGCAGCAGCCGGTGGCGACATGAACTCCAGTGCAGGAAGCCCGCCCATCCCGGTGCCACGCCCCGTCATGACCTCGGATGAGTTCGTGCCAGTCGGCTTCGAGCCACCGACCTCACTCGCCACTGACTGGTTTCATCTTGAACCGCTCGGGCCGCAGCACAATCGGGCGGATCGTGCCGCGTGGATGTCGAGTATCGAGCACATCCGTTCCACGCCTGGCTACCCAGACAACACCTGGCCACCGCCTTGGCCACCGCTCAGTGGCATGACGCTGGAGGAGAACCTCAACGAACTTCACCGTCACGTCAATGACTTCACGAATAACACCGGTTTTACCTTCACCGTCCTCGACCCAAGCGACAACGATGTCATCGGTTGCGTCTATCTGTACCCCTCGGCCTCCGAGGAGTGGGACGTGACGGTGCAGTCTTGGGTGCGGTCAGACAGAGCGGAACTCGACCAAGTACTCGCCGATGTCGTCGCGCGTTGGCTCACGACCGACTGGCCCTGGAAGCGTTGGGATCGTTGCGGTCGCTGAGTAGTGACGACTCGCTCATGCGCTGAAGAGTGGTTGATTTCGCGAGTGTTGCTGGAGTCGAGGCTTCAGCCGCTCGCTGCAACCACTTCTGCACCATCATCGAGTGAACGGCTACCCGAATTTGCCTGAGACGTAATCTTCGGTGTCTTTGACGCTCGGGTTCGAGAAGATGATCGAGGTGTCGTCGTACTCGATGAGCTTGCCGGGCTTGCCGGTGCCCGCGATGTTGAAGAATGCGGTGCGGTCGCTCACGCGGCTGGCCTGCTGCATGTTGTGGGTCACGATGACGATCGTGTAGTCCTTCTTGAGTTCTTCAATCAGATCTTCGATGGCCAGAGTGGAGATCGGGTCAAGGGCCGAGCACGGCTCGTCCATCAGGATGATCTCCGGCTCGACAGCGATCGCCCGCGCGATGCAGAGTCGCTGCTGCTGGCCACCCGAGATGCTTGATCCCGGACGCTCGAGGCGGTCTTTGACCTCGTTCCAGAGGTTCGCTCCCTGCAGTGACTTCTCGACGAGTTCATCGGCATCGGTCTTGCTGATGCGCCTGTTGTTGAGCTTGACGCCCGCGAGAACGTTGTCGCGAATCGACATGGTGGGGAACGGGTTAGGCCGCTGAAACACCATGCCTACCTGGCGACGCACGAGAACGGGGTCAACCCCGGGGCCGTAGAGGTCATCACCGTCGATGAGCACCTCGCCCTCAACGTAGGCGCCGGGAATTACCTCGTGCATGCGGTTGAGCGTGCGAATGAACGTCGACTTGCCACACCCTGAGGGGCCAATGAACGCCGTCACGCTGCGGGGCTCGATGACGATGCTCACGTCTTCGACGGCCTTGAACTTGCCGTAGTAGACGTTGAGGTCGTTGACTTCGATGCGCTTAGACACGAGTGTGTGGTTCCTTCGGTCAGGTAGAGGCTCAGCGGCCGAGCTTAGGGGCGAAGATGCGGGCAATGAGGCGGGCAACGAGGTTGAGCACCATGACAATCACGATGAGAGTCAGTGCGCCCGCCCAGGCACGATCGAGATAGGCCTGCGTCTCCACACCCTGGTTCGCGTACGAGGTGAAGACGAAAACGGGAAGGGACTGCATGCGGTCGGCAAACATGTTCGTGTTCATGCTCGCAGTGAAGCCAGCGACGATCAGCAGGGGCGCTGTTTCACCAATCACACGGGCTATGGAGAGCATGATGCCGGTTGCGATGCCCGCCGCAGAGGTCGGCAGTACGACGTTCAGAATCGTCAGCCACTTCGGCACGCCGAGCGCGAAAGACGCCTCGCGCAACTCATTGGGCACCACGCGCAGCATCTCTTCACACGAGCGCACGACGACAGGAATCATCAGCACCGCGAGCGCCACCGCTCCGGCGATGCCCAATCGCACGCCCGGTCCAAAGAAGAGGGCGAACAGCGCGAAGGCGAACAAACCGGCGACGATTGACGGGATGCCCGTCATGACGTCGACGAAGAACGTGATCGCCCGTGCCAGTGGGCCGCGGCCATACTCCACGAGGTACACCGCGGTAAACAGGCCGATCGGAATCGAGATGATGGCGGCAGTGCCGGTCATGAGCAGCGTGCCAACGATGGCGTGCGAGGCTCCACCACCCTCGCCAACGACGTTGCGCATCGAACTTGAGAAGAACTCGATGTCGAACCGAGCCGATCCGTTGACAACGACCGTGAATAGCAGCGAGATCAGCGGCGCCATCGCGATGAGAAACGCACCAGAGACCAGCGACGTGACGAATCGATCGGTGGCCTTGCGGCTGCCTTCGATCTGACGGCTGATCACGAAGATCATCACGAGGTAAAAGACCACCCCGAGCGCGATGGCCCCGATCAGCGAGAACTCCGCGCCGGTGCCGCTCGACATCAGCGACACGATGCCCGCCGCGGCCGTGAGCGACAGACCGAGAATCACCCACGGTGTCCGCGCATGAAGCTGGCCCTGGGTCAGAGAATTCGTTACGCCAGCCTGCGTGGTCGTCACGGCCATGTCAGTTCGCTCCCGAGAAGTCTTTGCGGCGGTTGACGATAAACCGCGCGATGGAGTTGACGATGAGAGTGATGATGAAAAGCACAAGGCCGGTGAGAATCAAGAGATTGACGTTGACCCCGTATGACTCGGGAAACGACAGAGCGATGTTCGCCGCGATCGTCGAGGGGTTTCTCGACTGCAGCACCGCGAATGACACGATCGCGGTGGGCGAGAGCACCATGGCGACTGCCATTGTCTCGCCGAGCGCACGACCCAACCCCAGCATGGCGCCCGAAATGATGCCGGGGCGCCCGAACGGCAGAACGGCCATCGTGATCATCTCCCAGCGTGTGGCGCCGAGAGCGAGGGCTGCCTCTTCGTGCAGTACCGGGGTCTGGATGAAGATCTCGCGGCAGATCGCCGTCATGACGGGCAAGATCATGACCGCGAGAACGATTGAGGCGGTCAGGATGGTGCGGCCCGTGCCCGACACTGGGGGCGCGAAAAGCGGGATCCACCCGAGATTCTCGGTCAACCAGGTGTAGGCGGGAAGTACTGACGGTGCCAGCACGCCTATGCCCCACAGTCCGAAGACGACGGAGGGCACCGCGGCCAGCAGGTCGATCACGTAGCCGAGAAACTGAGCAAGGCGCCGGGGGGCGTAGTGCGAGATAAAGAGAGCTATGCCCACCGCGAGCGGAAGCGCCATAACGAGGGCAAGTGCAGCTGACCACAGGGTGCCGAAGACGAGGGGCCACACGTAGTCCCAGAGGCTCGGCGGTGACCCGATGAAGTCGTTCGGGTCAACCAGCAGTGCGGGCAGGCTCTGGGCGATGAGAAAGAACGCGACAAGGGCGAGGATGACGAGGATCGTCGAACCCGAGATCAGTGCGGTGAGAGAAAAGATCACGTCGCCCAAGCGTTGCTTGGCTCGCATCGGCTTGACGACCGCGGTCGTTTCGCTAGCGCTCATCGATGTGAATTCCTTCCAGTGCCGGGCAGAGGGAGAGAGAAG
>JBBRWT010000166.1:0-3893 GCA_038249035.1 Actinomycetales bacterium | reverse complement strand
GTTCGAATCCCGTCGCCACCTCACACAGAAATAGCACGGGCACCACGAGTAACACCCCATGCGAATGGGCGATTGGCGCAGCGGTAGCGCGCTTCCCTGACACGGAAGAGGTCACTGGTTCGATCCCAGTATCGCCCACCACGTTCTCCCGACCCAGCGACCTCGCAATCGCTGTGGCGATCGCGCTGGTTCGATCCCAGTATCGCCCACCCCCCCCTACCACACCCACCCTCCGCCCCGATCGGGGGCCCTCCCGTCTGCGCGTGACGGCTTAGGCTGTGCTCATGGCTCCGGGGGGAGAAGCATCAGCGGCGGGCATCACCGACAGCGCGGCTTTTGCCGACTTGTTGTTGCAGTCGGGGCTCGTGTCGCCCGAAAACCTCGCGTTCGCGCGCCAGGTCAAAGAGCGCACGGGCGCCCACATCGACCAAGTGTTGATCAGCCAGGGCCTGCTCGATTCAGAGTCTCTGTTGCTGGTCGAGGCGCAATCGTGGGGGATTCACCCGATCGACCTCGCGGCGGTGAAGTTCGACGATGAGCTCGTGCGACGACTTTCCGGCCAGACCTATCTCGCCGAGAACTGGTTGCCCATCCGGCGCAATGATGCGGGCACGGTCTTCGTGGCGACGGCGCGAGGGGTCGCCCCGGATCGGGTGGCGCGCATCCGCGAAATGCTGGGTGGTGCTCACGTGCAGATGGTGGCGACAACGTCATGGGACATCAAGAACGCGTGCCTGCGGTTGTTTCGCTCCGAGATCGCCGATGAGGCCGCGAACGAGCTCTGGCGGCAGAACCCCGCCATGTCGGCGCGCATCACTTTTAGCCGGGGGCAAAAGATTCTCGGCGCCGGCTTGGGCCTGTTGCTTCTCGTGCTCGCCGTCGTGTGGCCCGTTGAGACAGCCATCGGCGCGCTCACCGCGACGAGCGTGGTGTTTCTTGCCGGCACGAGTTTCAAGTTCATTGTGGCGATGCGCGGTGCCCGGTACGACGTCGTCGAACGCATCGCGCGTGCTGAGGTGAATGCCCTGGTTGAGCGTGACTTGCCGCGGTACACCGTGCTCGTGCCGGTCTTTCACGAGGCAAACATCGTCGGCCAGCTCATCCGCAATCTCGGTGGGCTCGAGTACCCCACCGAGAAGCTTGAGGTGCTCATCCTCATCGAGGAAGAAGACCACGAGACCCGGGATGCCGTACTCGTCTCGAACCCGCCCCCGCACTTTCGCATCGTCACCATTCCGAAGGGCCAGCCCCAGACCAAGCCGAGGGCGTGCAACGTGGGCTTGTACTTCGCCACGGGCGAATTCCTCGTGATTTATGACGCTGAAGACACTCCTGACCCCGATCAGCTCAAGAAGGCGGTCGTTGCCTTTCGGCGAGGCGGCGACGAGACCGTCTGCGTGCAGGCCTCACTCAGCTATTTCAACGACCGTGAAAACGCACTCACGCGCATGTTCACGCTTGAGTACAGCTACTGGTTCGACTACATGCTTGCGGGGCTCGATCTCGGAGACCTGCCCATTCCGCTGGGCGGCACGTCGAACCACTTCCGCACTGCTGCGCTCATCGAGCTCGGGGGCTGGGATCCGTATAACGTCACGGAAGACGCCGACCTCGGCATTCGGGCGAGTGCACTCGGCTATCGAGTGGGGGTCATCAATTCCACGACGATGGAAGAGGCGAACAACTCGATCCCCAACTTCATTCGGCAGCGGTCGCGCTGGATCAAGGGCTACATGCAGACCACGCTCGTGCACGCCCGCCAGCCGATAGCCCTTGTGCGACAGATTGGGCTGCGGCGCTTCGTGAGTTTCGTACTCCTGATCGCCGGCACCCCCGCGACCTTCCTTGGAGTGATTCCCTTTTACGTGATCACCGCACTCACTATTGCGTTGCCCGTCAACGCCCTCGCGCAACTGTTCCCGATTTGGTTGCTGTGGCTCACACTGCTGAACTTCGTCGTTGGCAACGTCATCATGATTTACCTCTCGATGATGGGCCCGTACAAGCGCGGCACGTTTCACCTCATTCTGTGGGCCCTACTCAACCCCCTTTACTGGTTGCTGCACTCGATCGCGGCGTATAAGGGCCTGTGGCAGCTCATCACGAAGCCGCACTACTGGGAGAAGACCGAGCACGGTCTGACGACTCATGTCCAGCACGGCTGAGGGCCCGGTGTTGCGCCGAGATCGAACCGGCCGACGAGCGCCACGGTCGCGAACCGACCCGTTTCCTCGTCGTTCGGCTTCGCGGTGGATACTCCGACTCGCCCTCTCAGCCCCCTTGATTGCGCTCGCAGTCGTTCTCGATCTCGTTCCTCATGCCGCCACTGCCCCGAACGCGACGCTACTCGCTGACCTTGCCGAGATCGACTGGACGCGCGGCGATGCCGAGTGGCTCGCCCTTCTCTACCCGCATGTGTCGATCCTCGTTGCGGCAAGCAATCCACTGGGGCGCCTGGGACTGAGCCTCGTGGGTGCCATTGCAGCCGGGTTTCTGTTGCAGAAAGTGGCAGAGATCATCTCGCAGCGATCGATCCCACGCTCGACCGGCATCATCCTCGTTATCGCGCTCGCCGCCAATCCGCTTTTCGCATACTTTGCGCTGGAGAATCTGCCGGGCTTTCTCGCGATGACCTTCTTCGGACTGGCACTGGCAGACCTCGTGCGATTCGTCAACTGGGGCAACACCGAGTCAGGATTCCGTGCCGGAATCCTGTTGATGGTGGCAGCGTTCTGCGACCCGTCCGGCATTCTCTATGCGCTGGTCGCAATGCTCGCCGCTCCGTTCCTGCGCCACGGGCGCGCGTGGACTCCCGGGCTTCGTGCCGCGAACATGCTCGTCATTGCGTTTCCGACACTCGGGGCCTTTGCGACCATCGCCTTCCTCAACCTGCTGTTCTTCGGCACGCCGTGGCCCGATCAGGATCTCGCCGAAGTCTTCGCTGGTATCCCTCAGGCACTCACCGGGCTGCTGACGCTCTACACAACACCGACCGGGTGGCTTATGGCCGCCCCCGTGGTGAGCGCGTGGCTTGTGGCGGTGATCGTGCGACGGCCGGCGGCCATCCTGGTGTCGGGCATCGTCTTCGTGCTGCTCAACGCAGCATTCCTGCTTGGCGCGTTCCACCCCGGTGCTGCCGGAGTCACGTTTACCTTGCTCACCCTGCTCGCCATCACCCTCATCCCCAGCGCTCGCACCCCCCTGACGAACGTGCTCGTTGATCTGGTGGCCGTGCTGCAGATCGCGATCGCATGGGCGGCGGCGCTTGATCGCACGATCGTGCTCGAGTGGATGGAGGCGGTCGCTGACGCATGGGTGACCCTGCTCGGCTGACCACGAGTGCTCGCCCCGAACGCAGGGCGCCCGGATACGCGCCGGTAGGGTTGGAATAGCTATCCACCCTGAAAGGAGCACGAGTGCCTGACGTCGCTGCGGCAGACAAGTTCGCGATCTCGACCGCCCCCGAGCCGGTCGATGTGACCGAGGCGACGGATGGCTACGGAGTGTTCTCCGACCGCACGGTCGTGGCGATGCGAGTGGGCGGAGAGTTGCGCGATCTCGCTCATCGGTTGCAGCCTGGCGACCGCGTCGAGCCGGTCACGATCGGTTCGCCCGACGGCCTCGCGATCCTTCGCCACTCGGCTGCACACGTGCTCGCCCAGGCTGTGCAGTCGATCAATCCGGAGGCAAAGCTCGGTATCGGGCCGCCCATCACCGACGGCTTTTACTACGACTTCGACGTGGCGATTCCCTTTACGGCTGACGACCTCGCGGCGTTGAGCAAGGCCATGGACCGCATCGTTCGCCAGGGCCAGCGATTCGTGCGCCGCATCGTGAGCGAGGACGAGGAGCGCGCCGAGCTCGCCGGTGAGCCGTTCAAGCTCGAACTTATC
>JBBRWT010000165.1:0-3941 GCA_038249035.1 Actinomycetales bacterium | reverse complement strand
GGTCTGCACCGAGCCGACGAGCGCTCCGAAGCCAATGCCGAGCGAGAGCAGGTAGAACACCGGCTCGAAGAACCCGCTGAGCACGACCAGATAGTTCGTGCTGCGGGTCGCGAGCAGACCGCGATGGATGACCGCACCAGTATTGCCCGCGTAAAGCGCACTGCGGCGCGGCTGTAGCGCACCGGCGCTCGTGGTCGTGGCTGCGGTCACTTGTTAAGCCTCTTCACAAAGTGCCGGCGCGTGGCCCACAAGCCGACGATGAGCAGCGTGGTGAGGTAGCCCGCGTGCGTCACCGTGAGCCAGATCGGCTCTTCGGCGCCGTAGGTGAGCACGCGGCCCAGCTCGGTGCCGTGCCACAGCGGCGACACCCAGCCGATCGGCTGCAGGTAAATCGGCAGTTGGTCGAGCGGAAAGAAGGTGCCCGAGAACAGAAACAGGGGCGTGATGCCGAAGCGCTGCAGCATCGCCATCTGCCCGCGGTCTTCTTCGATCGTCGAGGTGTAGGCCGAGAGGCAGACACCGATCGCCATGCCCGTCAGCGTCGCCGCACCGATGGCGATCCAACCGAGCCCCGAGGGCACTGCCCCGAACAGCACGATGATGCCGAAATAGATCGACACGGTCACGACGATGCGCAGCGCAATGTGAATCATCATGCCGTTGACGATCTGCCCGCCCGTGATCGGCGTGGCGTTCATGCCGTAGAAGATCGGGTTCCACTTGAACCCGATCATGATCGGATAACTCGTCTGGTTTGCCGCGACGGTCATCGCCGCCGTCGCCATGAGCGCGGGGGCGACGAACTGCAAGTAGGTGACGTCGCCGACACCTTGCGGCACTAGGCTCGCGAGCCCCACGCCGAGGGCGAACAGGTAGATGAGCGGGTTACCGAAGCTCTGAAAGATCGCGTCTCCGGCGTAGCCCTTCATGGCGCGGATGCGGTGCTCAGCGATGTACCACGATCCCCAGCGACGCGACGCGACGCCGGCGGCCAGCGCGCGCCGGGCATCCTCTCTCTGCATCGCAGTCGAGTCGTCGGTGGTGGTCATTCGATGAGGCTCCGGCCGGTGAGCCGCAAAAAGACGTCTTCGAGGCTCGAGCGGCGCACGAGCGACGTGATCGGTTCGAGACCCATGTGCGTGATCGCCTCAAGCGCCGCCTCACCGTTGTCGCCGTAGACGAGGATGCGGTCGGGCAACACTTCGAGCCGCTCGCCGACCCCGGCGATACGCTCGGCCGCCTCGACGTTGCGATCGCTGCCGAAGCGCACCTCGAGCACTTCGCGACTCGAGTACTCGCGAATGAGCGCGGCGGGCGAGCCCTCGGCCATAATGCGACCCTTGTCAACGACCACAAGGCGGTCGCAAAGCTGCTCGGCCTCGTCCATGTAGTGGGTCGTCAGCACGAGCGTCGTGCCCTGCTCTTTGAGCCGAAACAGGCGATCCCAGAGAATGTGCCTCGCCTGCGGGTCGAGGCCCGTGGTTGGCTCGTCGAGCAGCAGGATGCGCGGCTCATTGATGAGCGCGCGAGCAATCGTGAGGCGGCGCTTCATGCCGCCAGAGAGATCGTCGACTTTGGCCTTGGCGCGATCGGTCAATTGTGCGAACTCGAGCAGAGCATCGGCCCGCTCGGCAACGAGGCTGCGCGGTAGACCGAAGTAACGTCCGTAGACGAGCAGGTTGTCGCGTACGCGCAACTCTTGGTCGAGGTTGTCTTGCTGCGGCACCACGCCGAGCTGCGAACGGATGTCGGGGCCGTGCTGGTTCGGGTCGAGGCCGAGAATGCTGAGGTCGCCAGCCGTGCGCGTCGACACCGCCCCGACCATACGCATGGTGGTTGACTTACCCGCTCCGTTGGGGCCAAGCAGACCGAAAGACTCCCCCGGAGCCACCTCAAAGTCGATGCCATCGACGGCCGTGAAGTCGCCGTAGGTCTTCTTGAGCTGGCGGGCGGTGATGACGGGCTGGGGCACGAGAATCGAGCATAGCCCTCGCACTCGGGCGGTACCGAGGAGCGGTCGGCCAGGATGGACGCATGAGCGTGACCACTGAACGACCCCGCCGCCGCTTCGGGCGACCCATTGATGACGGGCCGCGAGCGACCTTCGGGCAACTGCTTCCGTACCTGCTCGAGCATCGGGTCGTGCTCGGATGGGTCATCGTCATCAGCGTGCTCGGGGCGGCGGCCGCGCTTGCCCAGCCGCTGCTCGTCAGCCAGGTGATCACGATCGTTGAGCAGAATGGCGACCTCGGGCCGCTGGTGGCCGTGCTGGTCGCGCTCGTCGTCGTTGGGGCGCTACTCAGCGGGTTCGGGCACTACCTGCTGCAGCGCACCGGCGAGGGGGTCGTGCTCTCGAGCCGACGAGCCCTCGTACGTCGCATGCTGCACCTGCCCATTAGCGAGTTCGATCAGCGCCGCACCGGAGACCTGGTGAGTAGGGTCGGCAGCGACACGACGCTGTTGCGAGCCGTGCTGACACAGGGGCTCGTCGAAGCGGTCGGGGGCAGCCTCACCTTCGTTGGCGCGCTCATCGCCATGATCATCATCGATCCCATCCTGCTGGGGCTCACGGTTCTGGTGATCGCCGTTTCTGTAGTCACGGTCGTGGTGCTTTCGCAGCGCATCCGCATTGCCAGTCGAAAAGCGCAGGAGAAGGTCGGTGACTTGGCCGCGGCGGTGGAGCGGTCGATTTCATCGGTGCGCACAGTGCGGGCCGCGAATGCGACCGAGCGCGAGATCGCCGTCGTCGAGCACAACGCGGTCGGCGCGTGGGAGCAGGGCATCAAGGTGGCGAAGATCTCGGCGCTCGTCGTGCCAATCTCGTCGATCGCCCTTCAAGTGTCGTTCTTGGTCGTGCTCGGAGTAGGCGGGTTCCGGGTTGCCTCGGGCACGATCACAGTGGCCGATCTTGTGGCTTTCATTCTCTTTCTGTTTCTGCTCATCGGGCCGCTCGGGCAGGCCTTCGGCGCCATCACGAGCGTAAACGCGGCCCTGGGTGCCCTGGGTCGCATTCAGGAGATCATCGCCCTGCCCAGTGAGAGTGAAGGCGACGCCGCTGTCGAGCCACGGGCATCCGTCGTCGACGACGCCGCCATCGCCTTCGACACGGTGCATTTCAGCTACCCCGAGTCGGCGCACCGCACCGAAGAAGAGAAGGCAATCGCCGAAGTTGTGGGTGAACACCCGCGTGACCGCACGGTGTTGCGGGGCGTGAGCTTCAGGGTTCCGGTCGGCGCTCGTGTCGCACTGGTTGGGCCCAGCGGAGCCGGCAAGAGCACGGTGCTCTCGCTCATCGAGCGGTTCTACGATCCGACCGCCGGGGTGATTCGCATGCACGGTGTCGATATCCGTTCACTTGAGCGCGGCGCCCTGCGCGCGCAGATCGGTTACGTAGAACAAGACGCCCCCGTGCTCGCAGGAACGCTTCGCGACAACCTGCTGCTCGGCACTCCAGAGGCCACCGACGAACAGTGCATCGCCGTACTACACAGCGTCAACCTCAACGAGGTGCTTGAGCGCGACGAGCGCGGCCTCGATGCGCAGGTAGGCGAAGATGGCGTGATGCTGTCGGGTGGCGAGCGTCAGCGCCTCGCGATCGCCCGAGCACTGCTCGCGGCGCCGCCGATTCTGCTGCTCGACGAATCAACATCGTCGCTCGACGGAGTCAACGAGCAACGCATGCGCGAGGCGATCGACGCCGTCGCCCACGAGCGCACCCTGATCATCATCGCCCACCGACTGTCGACCGTCGTCGACAGCGACCAGATCGTCGTGATCGACCACGGCCTGGTGATCGGAGTCGGAACACACAGCGAACTCGTCGTGTCCACGCCGCTCTACCGCGAACTCGCGAAGCACCAACTACTCGTCTGAGCGGCTCAAGCCGAGTCCGGTTCGACCAGCGCCCCTGCCGCGGCGAGTTCGGCCAAAGCAGCCGCGCT
>JBBRWT010000164.1:0-3956 GCA_038249035.1 Actinomycetales bacterium | reverse complement strand
TAACTCTCTTGCACCCACTGCACTTCTGTCGAGGTGATACCCAGTTCGTCGACGATCGACGGAACAGCGACGTTGACGATGGTCGAGTCGATGATGATGAGTGAGACGGCCAAGCTGATGACGAAGAGCCCGATCCAGCGGGTGCGCGGTGAAGTCACGCGCTGACGCTACTCCTCATTCACAGGGTCGGCGTTACGACGAGGGCTGGTTCGCTTCTGCCTGGCTCGATTCGGCCGCGGAAGTTGCGACCTGGGCGCGCACCTCATCCATGTCGAGGGCCTTGACGGCGGTGATGACTTGCTCGAGAGCGGGGGCGGGCAGAGCGCCGGGTTGAGCGAAGACGAGAATGCCATCGCGAAAAGCCATGAGCGTCGGGATTGACCGGATGTTCGCGGCCGACGCGAGCGCCTGCTCGGCTTCGGTGTCGACCTTGCCGAAGGTAACATCGCGGTGCAGTTCACTCGCCTTTTCGAAGATCGGCGCGAACTGGCGGCACGGGCCACACCACTCAGCCCAAAAGTCGACGAGGGTGATGCCCTCGGTGGTGACGGTCTGCTCGAAGTCCGCCTCGGTCAGGTTTACGGTAGCCATGACACCATCATGCCACAATCCGAAGATACCCCAGGGGGTATTCTCTGGAGGCGAACGGGGCCCGGATGCGTGGCCTGTGACCGTGAGCCTCTCCACTATGCCTTCGCCCAGGTTTGTGAGGTCATCCACAATCACGAGGCCACGTGCTCGACTGCTCTTGGTGGAGCGAGCACCACGAAACCCCGCCAGTGTCCAGCGAGTTCTAGCGTGACTCTCATGAGCACCCTCGAGACTCCCGCGCGCCGCACCACGCCCGCCGCCACGTCAGCCACGACCGCAGACACCAGCATCACCACAGCGACCACCGAGCCCGCAGCCCAGGCGACCACCGACCTCACGATCGATGTTGCCGCACTTGGCCAGCAGCTCATGGGGCGCTGGGGCGACAGCCGCTGCGCGTCACGCGAGCTCATGCGTCGTGAAGAGTTTCACCGCATTCCAACTCTGGCGATGGACGAGCACCGTGAACGCGTTCTCGGCCAGCTGAAGCTGCTGGTTAAGAAGGGTTCAGTGCATCGCGCTTTCCCGAAAGAGTTCGGGGGCGAAGACGACCACGGCGGGTTCATCGCGAGCTTCGAAGAGCTCGTGCTAGGCGACCCCAGCATGCAAATCAAATCGGGTGTGCAGTGGGGGCTCTACGCCTCAGCCATTCTGCACCTCGGCACTGCCGCGCACCACGCTGCATGGTTGCCTGACGCCCTCGACCTGACTACCCCGGGCGCCTTCGCGATGACCGAGACCGGGCACGGCTCTGACGTCTCGGCGGCGGGTACCACCGCCACTTACGATTCTGCGACCGATGAGTGGGTCATCCACACGCCGTTCCGCGCTGCGTGGAAGGACTACCTCGGCAACGGGGCCCTGCACGGCCGGGCCGCCGTCGTCTTCGCACAGCTCATCACGCGCGGGGTGAACCACGGGGTGCACGCCTTCTACGTTCCGCTACGCGATGAGAGTGGGGCGTTCTTGCCCGGCATTGGCGGCGACGACAACGGCCTCAAGGGTGGCCTCAACGGCATCGACAACGGGCGCCTTCATTTCACGGATGTGCGCGTGCCGCGCACCAACCTGCTCAACCGCTACGGCGACGTTGATGAGAACGGCGTCTACACCTCGCCCATCGAGAGCCCCGGCCGCCGGTTCTTCACGATGCTCGGCACGCTCGTGCAAGGGCGCGTTTCTCTCGACGGTGCCTGCGTCGTCGCGAGCAAGCTCGCGATGACGATCGCTGTGCGCTACGGCACCGAGCGTCGCCAGTTCTCCGGCGGCGACGCTGAAGAAGTTGTGCTGCTCGACTACCAGCGCCACCAGCGCCGCCTGTTGCCGCGACTCGCGCAGACCTACGCCATGTCGTTCGCGCACGACGTCTTTCTCGAGAAGTTCGACGCCGTCTTCTCGGGCGCCGCAAACTCCGACGGCGATCGCGAAGACCTCGAGACTCTTGCCGCCGCGCTCAAGTCGTTGAGCACGTGGGGGGCGCTCGACATCATTCAAGAGGCACGCGAGGCCTGCGGTGGCCAGGGGTTCCTTGCTGCCAATCGACTAACGCAGTTGCGCGCCGACCTCGATATCTACGCCACGTTTGAGGGCGACAACAACGTTCTGCTGCAACTCGTCGCCAAGCGCCTGCTGACCGACTACTCGCGCGCCTTCGCGAAGGCCGATGCAGGAGTCATGGCGCACTACGTGGCCGACCAGGTGAGCGAGGCTGTCGTCAACCGCTCGGGTCTTCGACGGCTTGCCCAATCGGTCGTCGACTTCGGATCGACCGCGCGCTCGGTGGGCTACGTGCGCGACACCGAATCGCAGCGGCAGCTACTCACCGATCGGGTCGAGTCGATGGTCGCCGAGCTTGCGGGCAAGCTGCGCAGTGCATCCAAGCTCCCTCCGCGCGAGGCCGCCGCCCTGTTCAACCGCCACCAGAACGCGCTCATCGAAACGGCGCGCGCCCACGGCGAGCTTCTGCAGTGGGAGGCCTTCACCGAGGCGCTCGAGCACGTCGAGCACGAGGCGACCCGCCAGGTGCTCACTTGGCTGCGCGACCTCTTTGGCCTCAGCCTGATCGAGAAGAACCTCGCCTGGTTCGTCATTCACGGCCGGCTGAGTGACCACCGCGCTCAAGCGATCACCGACTACATCGATGACCGCCTACTGCCGCGCCTGCGCCCCCACGCTCTCGCCCTGACGGATGCATTCGAGCTGAAAGACGAGCACATTCGTGCCGACATTGCGACGGGCGCCGAGCGCGAGCGGCAAGAAGAGGCGCGCGCGTACTACGCCGACCAGCGCGCCCGCGGTCTTGCCCCCATCGATGAGAAAGACCTCATTGCGGCCAAGAAGGCCCGACGCTAGAGATGCGTACGGCGTAGGGTCGAGCGCATGAGCGATAGCGCGTCTGACCCTGGGCCGGATCCTTCGCTTGACCCTGGGCATGACCCTGCCTCGGAACCTGCGGTTGGCCCTGCGCCCGGCAGCGCCTTTGCGTTCCGCCTGCACCCAGCCGCGGCGTGGGCACTCGTCGGTGCACAGTTCGTCTTTCTGCTGCTGCTGGGCTTTCTGCCCTGGGGCTCGCTGTGGAGCCGCGGCCTCGGCACGATCGTGTTCGGCCTGGCGCTCGTGGTGCTGGGTGTAGGCATCGCTTTCGCGGCTGGTGCCGGGTTGGGGCGCACGCTCACGCCCAGCCCGATTCCGCGTGACGACGGCGTGCTCGTGACAGGGGGCGTCTATGCCGTGGTTCGTCATCCGATCTACTCGGGCCTGCTCATCACCGGTGTCGGTCTCGTCGTGATCGGCGCCTCGGCGCTCCACGTCGCAGCGTGGCTCGGGCTGCTTAGCGTACTCATGCTCAAGTCCCGCCTCGAAGAGCGCATGCTCGCGGGCCGGTACTCGAGTTACGCGGCATACGCCGCTCGCGTGGGGCGCCTCGTGCCGGGCGTCGGGCGCATCCGCCGCTAGCTGTAGTTCCTCGGGACGATGCGCGCGTAGAGTGCGAACATGAGCCTGATCGACATCGTCATCCCCCAGCCGAACGACCCGCGTGGCGGTGAGCTGATAGGTGTGCTCGGCGTTCCCGATGGCGATGGTCCATTTGTATCGCTCGTGGTCGTTCACGAGCTCTTCGGCATCGACGACGCCATGCGCGACCATCTTGAGCGTCTGCGCGGTCTGGGCTACATCGTGCTCATGCCGAACCTGTTCAGCCGCGGAGGCGCGCGGCGGTGCTTGGTTGCGACATTCCGCGCGCTGCGCAGCGGAACCGGGTTCGCGTTTGACGACATCGAGGCGGCGAGGCAGCTTCTGCTCGGCCGCGACGACACGACAAGCCACGTGGGGGTCATTGGCTTTTGCATGGGCGGCGGCTTTGC
>JBBRWT010000163.1:0-3965 GCA_038249035.1 Actinomycetales bacterium | reverse complement strand
GCCACCTCACCGATCAGGGCGTGCCCTTCGGCGATGCTGCCGCTCGCAAACTGCCCGCCCGGCCACGTCACGGTTACCGGGTTGTCACGCAACCACGCGTCTCGCGCGCAGGCCAGCAGCACGCACTCCTCGAAGGCGCGCCGGGCATCCTGCATCGACTCCCCCAACCGCACGCCCAGCCGGCCTTCGGCAATCAACAGGTCGGGCACGCTCGACGCCCAATCGCCCGCGCTGATGCGGCCGATCGAGATCGGGTACGGCAACCTGCTGTCAGCGAAGCGTGGGTCTGTGCCCGCATTTCGCTGTGTTTCTAGGTCACGGATGGCGTGGTGAATGGGCAAGAACGCTTCAAACGCGCTGACGCCCTCGAGGCGAGCGCTGCCATGCGCCGCCCGCCCGGCCACATGAAGCTCGAAGGTCAACGCCCCCGCAGTCGCCGTAACGATCGCGCCGCTGGTCGGCTCGGTGATCACTGCAGCGTCTCCTCCATGACCGCGCTGCAGCGTGGCGAACGCGCCGAGCCCGCCGTCTTCCTCGCTCACCACCGTGTGCACGGCCAGGGGTCGAGTCAGGTGCACACCGGAGAGGTGAATGGCCCGGGCGACCGCCAGATTCACGGCGACCCCGGCCTTCATGTCGCAGGCGCCCCGCCCAAACACTGTGTCACCCCTGACCTCGGCTCCGAACGGGCTGTCGGGCCACTTCAGCGGATCCCCCACGGGCACGACATCGACATGCCCCTGCAGCACGAGCGCGGGCTGCAGCGAGTCGCTCAGGCCCCGCCCGGTGACCGCGACCACGCCAAACGCCTCTGCGCGGTCGGTCTCGTCGCCCGGAAAGTCGGGGTGCGCGCGCGTCGCGGCAACGTCGATCGACCACAGGTCGACCTCCATCCCCAGCGCAGACAACGCGGCGGCCTGCTGGTGCTGAGCATCTGACTCGGCCGCCGAGCCGGTGATGCTCGGCACGCGAATAAGGCCTCGCACGTCATCGACGAGCGCCTGCTCGTCGATCGAATTCAGAACACGCGACTCTGCGGGGGTGAAGTTCATTCGCTCAGTATGGTGGCGTATCGGCGTCCGGGATAAGCGGCACGGGTGCGGCAGAGCGAACGAAGTTGACCGGTGTGCTGCGAGGGGTCAGGTCGTACAGCGCGGCGGGGTGCAGAAACTGATGGCCCCACATGGTCTCGCGGTCAACCGTCGTCAGCTGCGCCGCGTCGGCCGCTTGTGGCCACGATTCGTGCATCGTGGTGATCATGGAATCGACTAGGCCGATTGCGTCGGGTCTACTCAGGTCGTAGATCGCGCATGCTGCGATGAGCGAGGCGAGATTGCTGCGCCGTTCACCAGCGCGACCGTACGCCAACGCTTGGTCAGACGAATCACCTGTTCGAGACACCGGGCTCAGATCGTAGGCGGGCGTCAGTTCGAGGTGAGCACCGTCCCAGAAGGCGGCATGGTTGCGCAAGTGGTCGTCGCTGTGTGAAATGGCAATGTTGAATGCGATGCGCTGAAACACGTCTCGCCCGAGCCCGAGCCCCGTCACGGCTCGCTCGCGAAGCACATCAAGGAGCGCCGGGTACGTACCGATAGGGATGTAGGTCTCGGGAACTCCAAGCATGGTCATGCCTGACACGACCATGCGACGGCGCCCTGCGGGCAACCGGTCGAACCGTTCAAGGAGAAGTACCTTGCGATCGAGGCAGCGCTCGACACGCCAATCGGCCACCGGAATACCGATCGCGCGAGCCATGTAGATACTGGCCGCCTCCGCGCCCACGACGTCTAACGGGTCGTCAGAAGTCGAAAACTTTGCGATGTATTGAGTGTCGCCATCTTTGAGAATGGCCTTGGGCCGCGCCCCGCCGATCGCGGTGCCTCCGATCACGGCAGCGCGGAGCCCGTCGGGGAGGTGTTCGCCGCGTGCCACTAGCTCGGTGGCTGTCTGCAGTTGCTCGAGCGTCGCGTCTTCTTCGCGCGGTAGGTACTCGGTCGCGCTGCGCTGAAAGTCGACAGCGCCGAGTCGATTCGAGTCAGACTCGAGTAGGTAGACGCTCTCGGTAAGGCTCGCGGTGTCAGTTTCTGCGAAGCTTTGCCGGGCTCGACGGTTGATGATCACCCGCCTGCCCCAACTATCGGGAGCGGCGTCTCTGAGACAACCGGGCATCCCGAGATTCTCGGTCGCAGAGAACCACGTGCCGCGCTGTAACGGAAGCTCGGGGCCATAGAGGCTCACCGCACCCGAACGTTCGAGATAACGATCGCCGTAGCGGAAGCTGAGATCGTCTGATCCGCCGCGATGCGCGAGCACACCGGCTGGCACAGGTTCTGATTCGCCAGGCAGCCACGTCCAGACGAATATCCGCTCAGAAGTCGAAGTCGCCATCGTCGTCGTTTCCGCTCTTCAGCTTGTAGACCTTGCTCGGCAGCAAAGCGAGCTGTTCTTCACCGCGGCGTCGTGCTCGAGCAAGCTCGACCGGGTCATCGATGCCAAACAGGGCCACACCTGCCAACGCCGCGATGTTCAAGGCGTTGCCGAGCGACACTGCCGCCGAGCCCGCTTCTGCGTTGAGAACGGTAGTGCGCGAGACGCCGGCGCGGTCGGCGAGCTCGGCTGCCGTCCACCTCTTTGCACGACGAGCCTGACGAATCTGGGTGCCGAGAAGCACGGCGGCATTCTCCGCCATAGGACTCATTGCTATTCGTCGCCTTGCCATGATGTTGCTTACTTTATACCTGGCACTCTGCTAGGTGCAATCTAATAGACATTTGAGTACGCGAACTGATGCGCATTGCGCGGTTGCTGATCGAGCAAGCCAAGCCCTCACATGTCAACGCACCTTGAGTTCGCTGTGAGCAGGGGCCTCTCTGCCAGCACCGGTCTACGGTGAAGCGAACGTCACGTAGACGACCACGTAAGGGGATGCTGGCATGGCCGAAGCAAGGAACGAAAACCCTGAGGTGGGCCCCGACGGCCGCATCATTCACGACTGGACAGACCTGGGTCGTGAGATGTGGTCGTACCTGACCGGTCGCGGTGCAGCCGTCAACTACACGTTCGTCGACATGACGGTCGAGGTTCCGCGCGACATCGGCCCCGATGCTCCCCGCGCGACCTGGAAGTTCGACGGAACACTGCGCGTCACCACCAGCGACGATCTCGCCGCCGGGTCTGACCCGCACCGTGGCTGAGTATGGCCTCGCCGGTACGCCTCGATATTGACCTTCAGTTCACGCTGTCGGCCGATGAATCCCGGCCCGCGGTCGTCGGGTCGGTCTCGGCTGACGGAACTGACGTCACCATCACCCTGCACGAGGGCGCGGTGACGATTCCCGACAATCAAACGGGGCTCGCGCTGGCACGAACGGTCGGCGCGGAGCTTGCCCGCCTCGGCCTCACCGTGTCACTGGCAACCCGCCACGGCGTCGTCGCAACGATGGGGGCCGTTCGCGCACCATGGTCACAGAGGCTCGTCACCCGATCGCCACACCTGAAGCTGGGGTCGATGTCGGCGTTGCGTGCCCTTCAACGGGATGCCCGCTCTGAAGATGCACAGCCCATCACCCTCCCCCCCACCACGCTGTTTCCGGTCTTGCCCACCGTGCAGCGTCGCGTTCGACTCCGGGCGACGACCACTCACTCCGTTCCCGGGTCGGGGCGCCCCCGACTGATCTTCGCCGTGCAGTCGGGCACATGGGACGGCAAGGCCCCCCGCGAATTCGACCTGCTGCCCGACGTCACCGTCATTGGTTCCAACGGCTCAGTTGACCTGATGCTGCCGGGCCTCGACGCAGAGCACGCCCGCATCGTGCACGACGAGCGCGACGAATACGTGCTCTACGTGACGGGCAAGGAACCGGATGCCGGGCAACCGGTACTCGTCGACCACCCGAGCCCGGGCCGCATCCTGCGCACCGGATCACTCATCACGCTCGGCGAGTGGCGACTCGCCTTCTTTCGCG
>JBBRWT010000162.1:0-4009 GCA_038249035.1 Actinomycetales bacterium | reverse complement strand
GCCCCTGGTTCAGGATGCGGCGCTCGCGGCACTCGACGACGGCACGGCCCACATGGCGCTTGCCCGCGACACCTCGGCCAATGATCGGTGGCACGCCATCGAGCTCTACCGCGAATCCCCCGTCGTCGTCGCTGCGCGCGGCTCGCTCGTGGCGAGCCTCGACTCTCTCACCCTCGACAACCTCGCCGGACTCGACGACGTGATCGTGCTGCCCGTCGACCTCATCGGGGGCAGCGGTGATGACGTCATCGACCTCGTCGCCGCAAACGTCGGCGCCGCCGTGATGCCGCAGTCGGTCGCGCGCGCGCTGTCGCGCAAAGACGTTGTTGCCCGACCGCTGCTGGGCGCGCCCGGCACCGCCATTTCGCTGGTGTGGCCGATCGAGGGGGCGCATCCGTTATGCGACGAGTTCATCGGCATCGTGCGGGGGCGCACTGCAAACAGTTCGCGCTGAGGGTGCCGGTCTGCGTACCCACCGCAAGCATGACGGCTGGGGATTATCGCGCTGTTGCTCGGCGCAGCCGCGGTGTGGCTGAACTCACGCGAGCGGAGCAAAGAGAAAACCCGGCCCCAAAGGGGCCGGGTGGTGTGAGAAAAGAATACCAGTTTACGACCTCGGTCACCAAGGCTCAGGCTTCGTGATGCGGGAACCGATCGATGTCGGCAGTTGGTGGGAGTGCCAGTCGGCCACCTGCAATTGGTACCACCAGTGACGACCAACGCCTGAAGCCGCGTCGCCCGCCAACTTGCCCGCCAGATACCCACGAGTCGGATTGATCAGCCCCACGGGCACGTGGTCCCGCGCGAACGACACCGGAAACGCCAAGTCGCTGTCGTTCGAGACGACCACGGCTGCATCAACTGCATTCGTGAGAATGTCGATCAGCAGATGTGACGCGACGTTGACATCAGAACCCTTTTCCTCACGCCGAGCGACAGAAGCCATGAAGCGTGCACCAGGCATGTCAACCTCGCCACCGTCTTGCACCATGAGCGGCCATGCGGGGCGCGCAATAATCGGCCGGCCGGTGCGACCGCTCGTCGCCAGCGGCGCAGTGGCAACGCGAGTGACATAAGTGCCGAGGCTTATCCGAGAGACGGAGTCAGAACGGATGAGCGCTCGAAGGTAGACGTCTTGCTCTTGTTGACCGATGGGGTTGCTCGCCCCGCTGATCCTTGCAGTGCAGAACACTACCGTCTCTATGGCGGCAGGTGGCCAGGGAGCCTGATCGCGGATGAGACTGCCGGCGAGTGATCGGATGTCAAGCCAACGCCAGCCGGCCGTTGAGCGTCCGCACAGCCCGCGACCTCCGTAGTACAGGTTGAACCCATCGATGTAGACGCCGACTCTCATGAGCGAAAAGGTAAGGGGTCAACTCGATGAGCACCGATCAATCTCCCCAGGGCTGGGCGGAACGGCGATTCGGCGATGA
This sequence comes from Actinomycetales bacterium, assembly GCA_038249035.1. Classification (GTDB taxonomy): domain Bacteria; phylum Actinomycetota; class Actinomycetes; order Actinomycetales; family Microbacteriaceae; genus Microcella. The sequence goes on along the minus strand of JBBRWT010000162.1, from coordinate 2,576 downwards.
GGCAGCCCGTTTGCCTCGGGCAACCGAGCGCTGGGAGGATTCAGTATGCCCCGATCTGCAGAACTACTCGACGCCGTTGACGTTTACTTTCGCGCGCTACACACGTGCGATATCGAGCTGCTCGACAGCGTCTTCCACCCGGCAAGCTCCCTCTTCGACGTTGACGAAGGCGTCATCACCGTCGACCCGTATCCCGCCTGGCGCGAGGCTGTGGCGAATCGTCCGTCACCGGCATCCGTCGGTCAAGACCGCGACGACGAGATCATCGTCGTTGACTGGCTGAGCGACACGGCCGCGATGGTACGCGTGCGCCTGCGAGTGCTCGACAGCATCTTCGTTGACCAACTGTCATTCGTCGATGGGCCCGACGGCTGGCGCATCGTGGCCAAAGTGTGGCACCTCGAGAGCACGGTGTAGCGCGCCCGGGCTGCCGCGGTCGTGACGCTCCCTGGCCCAGCTGTGCCGACGCATCGCGGGTAGGCGGGATGCCGCACCTGGGCCACCTCGCCCGTCGACAGCCACGACTTCAGCCACGGGTTCGCCCCAGCGATGTCGATCGCATCCCCGTCGAAAACGATGCCGACTGCGATCCAGTCGTTGGTGGGGTTGGCGGGCATGAGCTGAGGGTAGCGCTGCTCATGATCGCGTTCCTTGATCGCCACGAATGGTGTGATGAGGGTGCCGGCCACTTCGCGGGTCTGTTATCGTTTACGATAAGAAGAGAGGTGATGCGGATGACCATCGCAATGCTCAGCGAGGCCGCACGCCTTTCGCGCGGTCTGTCACAGAGCGCACTCGCCGATAAGTCGGGCCACCACGCCGCCAACATCTCAGCGATCGAATCAGGTCGCCGTGTGCCCCGTGTCGACACCCTCGACCGCATCCTACGCACGAGTGGCGCTCGGCTCGCGATCTCGCCGACCGTGCGAACGACCGCGCTTGAAGCGGGCGCCGAGATTCGACGAGCGCTGCGCAACGGTGACCCCAGTCAGGCCTTTCGCACCTGGCTCGCCTTCAACGATGATCTCGCCGCCGAAACGCCCACGCATCGCGTCGTGCTCACCGCGTTTCCACCACAGTCGACAGGCAACGCGCTGTACGACGCGGCGCTCGCAGCACTGGCCGAGTACCGGCTTGCCGAAGCTTCCGCTCCCCTGCCCGACTGGGTGGGCAACACACCGGGGCTCGTGCAGCCTCGAGTTCTCACCGACAGCCAGTACGTAACTGCCGGCGACCTCGGTGTGGTTCCCGAACCGTTCCGCCGCCGCGGTGTGCTGATCGACATTGACAGCCTGCAGGGTGCCTGATGGTCACTCTCAACCAAACTGCCACCAGCTTCTAGGGCGCCGATCATGCATGACCCGGATGCTCTGCGACGCCAGCACGTCACGCCGAGCCCCCACGGGCGCTTCGCCGGCAGCCCCACTGCTCCAGGCCATCCCGGTATCCTCAACGCATGTCGATTGCCGCCGCGACACCTGAGACGCTCGCCTTGCGCGAGCTGCTCAACGCACACCGACACGAGTTCGAAGCGCTGCTCGCGAAGTACAACGCGACGCAGCCCCGCCTGTTCGGATCGGTTGCCCGCGGCGATGCGGGGCCAGACAGCGACATCGACATCGTCGTGACCATGGACGAAACAGATGGCAACGTGCTCACGCGAGCCTCGGGCCTGATGGAGGAGACGCGCACACTGTTCGGCCGCGACGACATCGACATCTTTCCGATTCAACTGCTCAAGCCGTCGATCTCAGAGTGTGCACTCGTTGACGCGGATACCCTGTAACTGGCGGCACCGATCTTGCATGACCCGGATGCTCTCCATCACCAACCCATCACGATGCACCAGCGCGGACCCCGCGACGAACACGGCGCGCGTAGTCGTCGAGTGCCGCGAGTACTTCTGGTTGCGCCCAGGTGCGCCCGCGACGGCGGCCTGACGTCTCGACCAACACTCCGCGAGCGACGAGCGTGTCGATCGCGCGCTTGGCCGCGACTTCATTGAGCCCAAGATTCTGGGTGAGATACCGCGACGTGACGATGGGCTGACCAACGAGCAGTGGCAACACTCGGTGTGCGGCCGCGTCGCTGCGCACGGTGGCGAGCTTCGCGCGGGCATCCACCATCGCATCTGCCAGGGCATCGATAAGGTCGTTGCCGGTCGCGGACGCGAAGAGCGCAGCGCTCGAGAACCGTTGTGCAATCGCCGTCGCATCTCCGCGTCGATACGACGTCAGGGCGGCGAAGTAGCCGTCGATGTCGACGAGAAGCCCCGACGACAACGGCACGGTACTGCGTGTCACGACTCCCTTCGACTTGAGAATCGCTTGGGCAAGCGCTCGGCCAGTTCGTCCGTTGCCGTCGACGAACGGATGCAGAGTTTCGAACTGGGCGTGAGCGACCGCGACGTGCAGCAGCACCGGCAGGTCGTCTCGGGCCATGAACCGCACGAGGTCGTCAAGGACGGCGGGCAGGTGGTCATGATGCGGCGCGACGAATTCGGCAGTCAACGGCCCCGCATCGCCGGGGCCGATCCACACCAGCTCATCTCGCCAGCGGCCGGCATGCTCGACCAT
>JBBRWT010000161.1:0-4030 GCA_038249035.1 Actinomycetales bacterium | reverse complement strand
CGGTACGTCGTGCACCTAGAGGCGCGCGGCATCGAAGAGCTGGCGGCAATCACTGAGGCCGACGTGGCGGCGTTCGTCGTCGCTGTGCGCGCTCCCGACGACGGCACTGTAGGAGTCGCAGCCTCGAGCGCGGCACGCATGTTGTCGAGCGTTCGCGGTTGGCACGGTTTTCTCACCGAGGAGGGGCTCACCCCGCGCGATGTGTCGGCCGAGCAGCGCCCTCCGAAGCAGCCGAGGCGCTTGCCGAAGGCGATCAGCATCAACGACGTAGAGCGGTTACTTGAGGCGTGTAGCGGCGATGAGCCGATCGCGTTGCGCGACCGCGCCTTGCTCGAGTTGATGTACGCCACGGGCGCGCGCGTGAGCGAGGCGGTAGACCTTGCCGTCGATGACGTCATGGGCGATGGGGGCATGGTGGCTGACGCAGTGCGGCTGTTCGGCAAGGGTCGCAAGCAGCGCATTGTTCCGCTGGGGCGCTATGCGCGTGAGGCGCTCGAGGCCTACCTCGTGCGGGCGCGGCCGCTGCTCGCCCCTCGAGGAGCCGCGACTCCCGCCCTCTATCTGGGCGCGCGCGGGGCGCGGCTGTCACGGCAGAGCGTGTGGCTGATTATTCGGGATGCTGCCGCCCGGGCATCCCTCACCGCCGACCTCTCACCACACACGCTGAGGCACTCGTTCGCGACCCACTTGCTCGAGGGCGGGGCCGACGTGCGCGTGGTGCAAGAGTTGCTCGGGCACGCCTCAGTCGCGACCACGCAGCTGTACACGCTCGTGACCGCAGATGCGGTGCGCGAGGCCTGGGCGACGGCGCACCCTCGCGCGCTCTAGGTCAGATCGCGACAGAAGACTCGACGACCAGTAGCAGCGGGTGAGCGGGCTGGGGCTCTGCGGTTGGTCGACGCTACGGCGCGTCGAACTCGTTCACGAGCACGGTGTCGTCGGGCCGCCACTCGATCGTCACCCTCGCGTCGGCTACTCGCGCGAGTGCGACGAGGCCCTCTTGCTCGAACTGCAGTCGCTCGGCGCACGTCACGCTCGCTCCGACTTGAGTGCTGAGCTCGCTTTCGCTCTGGAAAAGGTGAACGCAGTACGACCAGATCCCGGAATCTGCTGAGGCGACAAGGGTTCCGACTACATCCCAGGTGGGGGTCGTTGAGAGCACCCGCACGATGAGTCGATCATCGGGATACAGCACGCGCAGTAGGTCGGAGTAGGCCACATCACTCTGGCTCTGGGTATCGGTGAAAAATGCCTCTGCCGCCGCGGAAACCGGATACCGCGGCAGCGCTTCGTTATTGGGCAGCACGGACACCGTCGGGCCGCCGGTTGGACCCCACCGCACGACGAAGCGCTGTGACAGCCCGGTGAGCGTGGCCTGCGCGCCGTCGCGCAGAAAAGTCGCACGCTCGGTGCACGCCGGAAGCCCCAGTGCACGCTCTTCGATGAGTAGCAGGCACACCTCGTTTCTCGGTCGCTCGGTGGAGGAAGACACCACGAAGCGATACGCGAGAATTCGTGCGCCCTCGGTAGTGGCAATGATGCGCGGAGTAAGAGTGAGGCGAAGCCCCTCGCGACGCAGCATGTCTCTCAAATCCGATTCCTCGGGAGTCGCTTCACTCGCAAAGATGTCGAGAGACGAGGCCTCACCCGAAACGGTGGAGAGCGTGGGGGTGAAGCTCACCACGGTGCTCACCACCGTGCTGACCACAACAATGACGCCCAGGATGCCCGCGATGATGAACGCGCTGGTGCGGTTCCGCCATGGCGGGGCACCGCGATCGTGATGCGTCACTCCACGTGCGCTGACTGCCGGGTCGAGATGAGGACGATCTGCGGGCAATCCGCTCGCGGGTTCACCGTGGCGAGACGCGGTGTCGGCTGCGCGTCGCGCGAGCTCGCGAACCGCTGCCCTGGCGTGCTGCCGATCGGGCTCAGTCTGAGGGCGACTAAAGGCGAGCCGCTTCAATTCGACATCGAAGAGGTTCTTCACGACGTGGTCGAACGACTCATCGCGATGGTGATCGTCGTGCGGCTCCGTCGGCACGGCTACCAGTTAACCGCGTGCGAGCGGGTTCTGGGCCAACGCAGACCATATTGCTCGTCACTCAGCGTTACCCGACGACCATTACCGAGACCTCGCCCGTCGGCCCCCCATCGACCTCCTATTGTCTGCTGCTGCCATTCGTCAGCATTAGGTGCCGTATGAAAGGCGGGGGAGCGTGGTTCGAGCTGCGCCGCTTCTTGCGCGGCCTACTCGCCCGCGACTTGCTCGGCTCATCTCTGCAACTCGAGTGCCGCGCGCTCCGCCAGGTCGGTGTCGAGCTCAGTGTCGGCGCGACCATGAGCCCAGCGCGCGAGCTGTGCGGCATCGACGGTCGAGAGATCCTCGCTCACGTGCTCAGTTAAGCGCTAGCAGGGCGCATCAGTCGGCGAGGCGCAGGGTGTCGCGGCGATCGGAGCCGTCGGCGTCGATGCTCACCACCCACTCGCGTTCATCCGCTATCACCGTGAACTCGAGGCCTTGCCGCCGAACGGTCGAGAGCGACGCGCACGCCGTCGTCTGCTGTTCGTCGGGGGTGACGGTCAGCGCGCAAAACGTGGGACTGGTGGAAATGGTTTCGCCAGCAAGGAGGTACGTGTAGGCCAGAACGCCGCTCTCTACCCCGTCGGGTGCAGAGAGCGGCAACACCGCCGGCCCCATGACGAGTCGCTCACGATCCTCGATCGCAACAAGCGCGTCGGTCGGCGAGGGGTTAGCCAACCAATCCAGCACGCTGCTGCTGGTCACCGCGATGCTGTCAAGAGGGATATTGCTCTCAAGTCGGGGCGCACTGAATGGATCCCAGTAGATGACGTCGTGGCCACCTCCGGTCGCAGATGGGCGCTGGGGCACAACGATTCCGTCGCGTTCGAATCGCTCAGGGTCTGTGCATGTCGCGCTCAGCGACCACGAGCCCTTCTCCGAGCCGCCGAAAGCGACATACAGGCAATATGCATCCCAATCGGTCGACCGCCCATCGGGCACGGTCGAAACCTTGGCCACTGAGGCTACGAAGCCGTTGCCCAGTTCGATCGCGTACGGCCCGGCGGTAAACGTTGCAGGAAAACTCGTTGACAGGCGCTGAGCCCATTCTCGATCTTGTTGTGTCTCGGCCCGCTCAAAGTTCGAAAAGGGGTCGGGGATCGGCTGCGTCAATGCGACTACTCCGCCACCCAGAGCGAGCGCGGCTGCGGCGACTCCGGCGATGCCTGTGCGCAGCATCCGGCGCCGATGGCGAATTTCTCGCTCAGCCGGCGACCGCTCCGGATGCTCGCCGTCGGTCTCGGCCTCGGCGGCGGCCCGCTCGGCGTCGAGCGCGAGAGCCGCGGCGGCCTGCGTTTCTGCGGCCTGGCGGGCTTCCAGCCTGCGGTTAAGCTCGCGCAGGGCAGCTTCGGCGAGCTCGGGGTCGGTCACGACTCCTTGGCGACCGAACGCCCACACAGCGAGTTGCGACTCGTCGGCAGTCGAGAGTTCGTCGGTCATGTTTACGAGTCAAGCATTAACGAATAGATGCGCGACTGAGCGTGGGTACCCGCGGTATCGACACGGCGCTGATCGGCCCTGAGGTCAACGGAGCGCCGCCCGGCCCGGGACCGTTCGGTCAGTAGACTCGAGCCCATGAGCGGCGATAAGCAGGGCGGAGCGGAGCTTCCGGGCTTCGAATCGCTCATGCCCGGCCCGACGGGTCGCCCGCTGCGTGATTTCGCCGAGCCGGCACCGTTGACGTCGCACGGCCCCGCTCGCATTATCGCCCTCTGTAACCAGAAGGGTGGCGTCGGCAAGACGACGACCACCATCAGCCTCGGAGCAGCGCTCGCGGAGTACGGCCGCAAGGTTCTCGTCGTCGATTTTGACCCGCAGGGGGCACTCTCGGCCGGGCTCGGCATGCCCAGCCATGACGTCGTCACGATCTACGACCTGCTTCTGGGCCGCGAGACCGACTCGCGCAAGGCCGTCATGGCGACGAACACGCCGAACCTGCACCTGATT
>JBBRWT010000160.1:0-4080 GCA_038249035.1 Actinomycetales bacterium | reverse complement strand
GCACTGACGCACTGACGCACTGACGCACTGACGCACTGTAGAACGCGCAAGGGGCGACCCCCCGACATCGGGGAGCCGCCCTAGAGCGTTCGTGAGGCAGATGCCTACTTGGCAGCAGCCTTCAGTTTGCTACCAGCGCTGACCTTCACGCCGTACGAAGCGGCGATCTGGATGGCGGCACCGGTCTGCGGGTTGCGACCCGTGCGGGCGTCACGGTGAGTGCGCTCGAAAGCGATCCATCCGGGGATGGCGACTTTGGTGCCGCCCTTGACGGCGACCGAGACGACCGAGAAGAGGGCGTCGACGGCGCGGTTCACATCAGCCTGGCTCAGGCCCGACTCAGCGGCAACTGCCGCGACAAGCTCGGAACGGTTCATGGTGTCCTCCTCGGACCTCAACATTGGTGGAGTCGATTCTCGGTCGTGATCTGACCGTGAACCGCCTCGACGGTACCAGCACTTCCGCGCGTTTCCGGGCAATTCCGCCCGGTGTGCCGCAAGTCGTGCCGATCCCCCGAAAAAGGACGAGGGGGCATCCCAGCTGGGATGCCCCCTCGTCGGGGTAGTGCGAGATGCGAGCGAGTGCTACCAGCTCGATTTGGTGATGCCGGGCAGCTCGCCTCGGTGGGCCATGTCACGGAACCGAACACGCGAAATGCCGAACTTGGTGAGCATGCCGCGGGGGCGGCCGTCAACAGCGTCACGCGAACGCACGCGCACGGGCGAGGCGTTTCGCGGAAGCTTCTGCAGCCCCTTGCGCGCGGCCTCGCGCGACTCGTCGGTGCCGTTCAGGTCGACTAGGGCCTTCTTCAGTTCGAGTCGCTTGGCGGCATACCGCTCGACGATGATCTTGCGCTGCTCATTGCGCGCGATTTTGCTTTTCTTCGCCATTGTTTAGCGCTCCTCTCGGAATTCAACGTGCTTGCGGACGACCGGGTCGTACTTCTTCAGCACGAGGCGGTCGGGGTCGTTACGACGGTTCTTGCGGGTGACGTACGTATACCCGGTACCCGCGGTCGACTTCATCTTGATGATCGGGAGAACGTCTTGCGCCTTGGCCATTAGAACTTCACCCCGCGGGAAAGCAGGTCTTTAACGACCGACTCAATGCCACGCGCGTCGATCGTTTTGATGCCCTTGGCCGACAACGTCAGCGTGACGTTACGACGAAGCGACGGCACGAAGTACGTCTTCTTCTGAATATTCGGGTCGAAACGGCGCTTGGTGCGCCGGTGCGAGTGCGAAATGTTGTGGCCAAAGCCGGGAACGGCTCCAGTCACCTGGCAGACGGCTGCCATGGTTCCTCCCATATGTGGTTACCGTACGGCGAGCGCCGTACCCAAGGTCACTTGTCGGCACGCAGACACCCGCTGGTCTCCGCGATGATGCTGCGAAGGCGAGAGCGCGTACAAGATGAGCGGATGGCCGCTCAACACAATCCCCTAGCTTACGATGCGTCGGCCGAATCCTGCAATCGCGAGCACGCCTCGCACAGTCCAAACACGTCGACGATGTGCTCGGCGCGGGTGAAGCCGTGCAGAGTGGCCACCTGACGCGCCCATTCTTCAACAGGGTCGGCTTCGATCTCGACCGTCAACCCACACGAGCGGCAAATGAGGTGGTGGTGGTGACTGCCGGGAGTGCACGCGCGGTACAGCGCCTCACCCTCTTGTTGTAACGAGTCGGCCTCGCCCTCATCGGCAAGGTCAGTGAGCGCGCGGTAGACGGTCGCAAGCCCAATGGATGAACCGCCTTCGCGTAGCCCAGCGTGCAGTGCCTGGGCGCTCACGAAGTGCTCGCGCTCGGCGAGCGCCGCGCGTACGGCCTCGCGCTGCCAGGTGTTGCGCTTCATCGGAACACCGTCTTTCTCGCGCCGATGATGCGGCACACGACGTAGATCGCGAACGAAATGGTGGTGATGTACGGGCTGATCGGCAGCGAGCCCCCGAGCGCGAGCAGAATTCCCCCGACGGCTGAGACGAACCCGAAGATCATGCTGAGCACCGGCACGAGCACCGGCGACGACGATACTCGCAGAGCAGCCGCCGCTGGCGTGACGAGAAGGGCAAGAACGAGCAGGGCCCCAATGATCTGCACGGAGACTGCTACGGTCAGGCCGAGCAGCGTCATGAACACAATGCTGAGCGCGCGTCCCGGAACCCCGCGGGCGCTCGCCACCTCGGGGTCGAGGCTGTCAAAGGTCAGCGGGCGCCAGACGATAAAGAGCGCAACGAGTACCACGATGCTGATGCCGAGCAATAGGCCGAGCTGGGGCAGGTCGACGCTGATGATCTGGCCGGTGAGCAGCCCGAACTTGTTGCCGCTGCGGCCCGGGTAGAGCGCGAGAAAGAGAATGCCGAGGCCCAGACCGAAGGGCATGAGAACGCCGATGATCGAGTTGCGGTCGCGAGCCTTCGCGCCGAGCACGCCAATGAGCGCCGCGGCGATGAGCGAGCCGACAATCGAGCCTGCCACGACGTTGATGCCAAGAAGCAGTGCCGCGGCCGCCCCCGCGAACGAGAGTTCGCTGATGCCGTGTACGGCGAAGGCCATATCACGCTGCATGACGAACACCCCGATGAGGCCGCCGACAATGCCGAGCACCGCGGCGGCGATGATCGAGTTCTGCACGAGGCCGAGAAGCTGCAGGTACGTGGCCGGGTCAACGCCGATCATGCCGAAACCTCGTGGTGATGCTCGGCCTCAGGTGTGCCGACCACGATCACCCGGCCGTGCGAGCGAAAGACATCGACGGGAGTGCCATAGAGGCGACTCAGCACGTCAGCCTGCAGCACCTCGTCAGGAGTACCGATCGTGAGACGCCCCTGTGCGAGATAGACCACGCGGTCGACCATCCCGAGCACGGGGTTGATGTCGTGCGTGACAAAGATGACCGCCGTGCCGTGTTCACGCCGCCGCGCGTCAATCAGTTCGCTCACCGCGCGCTGATGCTGCAGGTCGAGGCTCATGAGCGGCTCGTCGCACAGCAACAGAGTGGGGTCATTGGCGAGAGACTGGGCCACTCGCAGGCGCTGTTGCTCACCGCCCGAGAGGCCGCCGAGCGGGCGGTCGGCGTAGTCGGTTGCTCCGACGGCTGCGAGTAAAGCATCCACCGTCTCGCGGTCAGCGCGTGTCGTGATCGGCGGGCCGTATCGCTGACCGTTGACCCCCAGCATCACGAGGTCGCGCCCGCGCAAGGGAGTTCCGGGGGGCACGATCTTCTGCTGAGGGATGTACCCAATGCGCCGGTGACCGCGATGCGCCGGATGCCCGCCGACGAGCACCTCGCCAGCATCGAGCCGCTGTTCGCCGAGCATGGCGCGCAGCAGGCTCGTTTTGCCCGTGCCGTTGCCACCCAGCACGGCAATGAAGTCGCCCGGGCTCACCTCGAGGTCGAGGCCGCTCCACAGCGCTTGGTCGCCAAAACCGAGCGCCCCGCCGCGGATGCTGAGCACCGGGGCGGGGTCGGCTTGTGCGCCGAAAGGCATCACGCGGGAGTCAGTGCCCCGGCGATCGCCTCGAGGTTGGCGCGCATCCATGACACATAGTCTTGCGTGTCGGGAAGGGTCTCGGTGAACGAGACCACCGGAATGCCCGCCTCCTCAGCCGCAGCGCGCACGCGCTCGGTCTCTGGGCTCGCGGTCTGCTCGTTGTACGCGAGCAGGCGAACCTCGCCCGAGGCCAGTAGATCGAGAGTTTGCTGCAGTGCGAGCGGCGGCACATCTGACCCCTCTTCGATCGCTTCGAGAAAGTCGGCGGGAGTCTCATCGGTGAAACCGAGTTCGGTGAGTAGGTAGGCCGGCACCGGCTCAGTCGAAGCGACGATGCCGCCGCCCAACTCACCGGCGAGAGCCTCAAGCTCGCCCTCCAGAGCCTCGAGTTCGGTCTCGAAGGTAGCGAGGTTCTGCTCGTAGGCAGCGGTGTTCGTGGGGTCGAGGTCGACCAGCGCAGCCGCGATCGCCGTCGCCACGTCGCCCATAACGTGCACGTCGTACCAGACGTGCTCGTTGGCGCCGTCAAGGTGCCCGTGGTCGTGTGCTTCGTCTTCGGCGTGAGCTTCGTCTTCGGCGTGAGCTTCGTC
>JBBRWT010000159.1:0-4132 GCA_038249035.1 Actinomycetales bacterium | reverse complement strand
TTGGCCGCGTCGGCGTCGTCGGCCTCGCGCGCCATCTCGATCAGCACGTCAAGGTCGTCGAGTTTGGCCTGCAGTTCGGTGATGCGCTTGAGCTCGCTCTGTCGGTGGCTCAGTGCGCTCGTGACCTTCTGCGCGTTCGCCGTGTCGTCCCACAGATCGGGCGCGCCAGCCTGCTCGTTGAGAGCGGCGATCTCGGCCTCGAGCCGCGTGATGTCGACGACCGCGCGGATGTCGGCGAAGGTGCTGCGGGCGGCGGCGATGCGCTCGGTGAAATCCAGATCGATCATGTCGGAGCCCAGCTTACCGGCGGGCGCGTAGCATCGAGGGCGAGATGATGACGCCCGAGCCCGAGTTTCGTTGGCGCTCGATTGTTGCCCCGGCCCTCCTTCCGACGCTTCTTTTCACGATCGGTGAGGGCGCGATCATCCCCCTGATCCCCTCGCTCGCCGCGCAAGTGGGGGCTGACCTGGCGACCGCGGGGCTCGTCGCCGCGATGCTGCTTGTCGGGCAACTCATTGGCGACCTCCCTGCGGGCTGGATTGTCGCTCGCATCGGCGAACGCGCCGCCATGCTCGGCGCGCTCGGCTCGTCGGCTCTCGGCATCGCAGTGGCGGCGCTCGCGCCCACGGTGCCCCTGCTCGGGCTCGGCATGCTCATTCTCGGCGCCTCGGCTGCGGTCTTTGCCCTGGCTCGCCACGCACTTCTCACGACCGCGGTCCCCGCTGTTTACCGAGCCCGCGCCCTGTCGACACTCGGGGGCGTGTTCCGGCTCGGGCTCATGATCGGGCCGTTTCTCGGCGCGGCAATCATCACGGTCACGGGCGAAACCGGTGCCGTGTATTGGCTCGCGATCGCCGCCCTCGTCGGCGTCGCGGCGAGCCTCGTGCTGCTTCCAGACCCGGAAGGCTTGTTGCGGCGCGACACCGATCAGGTGCGACCACCGGTTAGCCCGCTCGACGTGATGCGCACGATCGGGCGCCGCCGCGACGTTCTGGCGCGGCTCGGCCTGGCTGCGCTCACCGTCTCGGCTCTGCGCGCGAGCCGCCAGGTATTGCTGCCGCTGTGGGCGGTCAGCATCGGGTTGGGCGACGCCCAGACGGCGACCATCATTGGCTCCACCGCCGCGGTTGACTTCGCCCTGTTCTATCTCGGCGGGTGGCTCATGGACCGCTTCGGGCGCCTCTATACCGCGGTGCCATCAACCCTGGGGCTCGGGCTGGGGTTCATTGTGCTGGCGAGCTCGGCGGGAGCATCCGACCCCGTCGCCTGGTTCGTTGGCGTCGCGATCTGGCTCGCGCTTGCCAACGGCATTGGGGCCGGAATTCTCATGACGATGGGCAGTGACCTTGCCGGCCGCACAGATCCTGCGCTCTTTCTCGGTGCGTGGCGGCTCATTCTCGATGCCGGCGGTGCTGCGGCCCCATTGCTTCTCGCGGGGCTCACCGCCGCCTTTTCACTCGCGGTCGGCGCTGGGGTGCTCGGCGCTCTTGGCCTCGTGGGTGCTGGCATGCTCGGGTGGATGATCCCGCGGCACCTGCCGCGCGATCGCTAAGCGGGCCCGCGAGCCCGCGAGCCCCACGCTCAGCCGTGCGGGCGATACAGTGGCGCCCATGCGACTGTCGCCACCCTTGCTGTCGCAATGGGCACCCCGGGTCGAGTTCGAACCCCTCACTCCCCCGGTTCGAGAGTCGTGGTCTCGATTCAATCCCTCGATTGTGCGCCACGGCGGTGCAACCACAATCGCTGTCCGCAGCTCGAACTACCGCCTGACGGCCGAAGGACGTTACGACATGGAGGGCGGCTCGATCAGGTCAGAGACGATTCTGCTCGACCTTCTCGACGGGCGACAGGTCAACCCGCGCCACCTACAGATTGAGACTGCACGTGCCCCATCGTCGTTCCCGGTTCAGGGTTGGGAAGACGTGCGCTTGTTCGAGCACGAGGGCGCGCTGCACGGGCTCGCGACCGTGCGCAATGTCGACGATTCTGGGCTGTGCCGCATGGTGTTGCTGGTGCCGGCCGGTGTCGATCAACTCGCCGAGGTGGTACTCGCCAGCCCCCGCCCGGGGCGGCACGAAAAGAACTGGGTGCCGTGGCCGATGCTCGGGGCAGTGCGCGCGGTGTACTCGTGGGACCCGGTGAGGGTCGCTCTGAGCGACGCCTCGACGGGCGGCGTCGAGTTGAGTACTGGGCACCCCAGCGGCCTGGGGCCGACCACTCGCGGAAGCGCGGGTTCCGTCGAGCTCGACGACGGCGACTCTTTGTTCGTCGTACACGAGAGCCACGTCACCGACGCTGGCCGTCTGTATTTACACCGCTTCGTGACGGTCGACTCTGACGGGGTGGCTACGCGTGCGTCTGAACGGATGCGGCTCACCGGTTTCGGGGTCGAGTATGTCGCCGGGGCAGCGCGCGTCGATGACTGCTTGCTCATCACCTTCGGCGTCAACGACCGCGAGGCCTGGCTGGCGCGCATCGAGCTGTCGGCTGTGCTCGACCGCCTCGCGCCCCTGCCTCGGGAAGCTCGGATGCCCGCATGACCGCGCCGCGCATCCGCCTCGCCATGATCGTTCGCGACGAAGCGGCCATCATTGAACGGGTCATCGCCTCGGTGCTTCCCATCATCGATTCGTGGCGCATCATCGACACCGGGTCGACTGACGCGACACCCGACCTCATCGCAACACTGCTGCGCGATGTGCCCGGTGAGCTGCGGCACAGCGAGTGGGTCGACTTTGGTCACAATCGCACCGAACTGGTCGAGTGGGCAACGACCGGCACCGACTGGCTGTTGTTGCTCGACGCCGACATGACGGTCGAGACCGATGCCGACTTTCGCGAGCAACTCGACGCCTTCGATGCCGACGCCGCCCTGGTATCGGTCGCCGGCGGTGTCTCATATCGCATGCCCTACCTCGTGCGCGGCGATCGGGCCTGGCACTACGCCGGCCGCACCCACGAGCACCTCACGAGCACAGCGCCGTATCGCACTGCGTGGTTCGATGGCTTACGCATTACGCATCTGGCCGACGGCTCGTCGCACGAAAGAAAACTCGCGCGCGATGTCGAACTACTCGGACTCGACCTGCTCGATACCCCTGACTCACCTCGCACGGTCTTCTACCTGGCACAGACCTACCGCGACTCAGGCGAGCACGACCTGGCCCTGCAGCATTACCGGCGACGGGCGAGCATGGGCGGGTGGCAAGAAGAGGTTTTCTGGTCGCTCTACCAGGCCGCACTCATCGAAGGGGCGATCGATTCGCCGACAGCGACCGACGCGATGCTCCAAGCGTGGGATGCCCGCCCCGAGCGCGCTGAACCGCTCTACCACCTCGCCCGCCGACACCGGCTGCAGCGGCGGCACCGTGCCGCGTGGATGTTCGCGAGCGCGGCCGTAGCTCTGGAGCGGCCGGCCGACTCGCTCTTCGTTGACGCCGAGGTCTACCGCTGGGGCGCCGCTTTCGAGCGGGCCGATGCCGCGTGGCGTCTTGGGCATCGCGACCTTGCCCGCAGCGAGGCAGAGCGCCTGCTGAGCCTTGACGGCATATCCACCGAGTATCGAGAGCATCTCGCTCTGATCGTCTCGGACTCGAGCTAGCGCATCGCAGCCATTCTCTTGACGCTCTCGGCACACTAGGCTGACGACACCCGAAAGAGAGGGCCATTCATGCCCAGTCGCCGTGATGTTCTGCTCGTCGTCGGAACTGCAGCAGCTACCGCTGCCCTCACGACCGGCGTCAACCTCTTGCTGCCCGGCCCCGTCGGCCCCTCCGGCGCCGATGGCCGTGACGGGCAAGACGGCGCCAGCGGTGCTAACGGACAAGACGGCGCAGATGGTTCGCCCGGCCGCGACGGCACCGACGGCGCACCGGGCGCGGACGGCACCGACGGCCGCACCGGAGCCAACGGCACGAACGGCACTGCTGGTACCCCCGGTGCAACAGGGCCCGGCGGGCCCACTGGCTCAAGTGGCCCAACCGGACCGACCGGACTCCCCGGAGACACGGGAGTCGTTTTCCCCACCGGATTCGTAGGCCCCACCGGAGTTGAGGGCCCCACCCGAGACACCGGGGTTGTCGGCCCGACCGGAGATTCCGGCCCCCCCCGAGATTCCGGCCCCACCCGAGGT
>JBBRWT010000158.1:0-4295 GCA_038249035.1 Actinomycetales bacterium | reverse complement strand
CGCGGGAATGAGAATGTGTCGGCGCAGGACGGGTCCGTCGTGCCAAGGTGGGCATGCGAAGGGCCGGTCGCCGAGGCGGGCGACCGGCCCTCTTCCCTTGCACCAAGAGTGTCCTGCAATCACATTCCGCGTCTTCCGCCACAGCAAACGATCGACGCGTGACCAATGTATAACGGAAAGATAACGGTGTCTAGTTATCAATCCGTTATTTTTGCGGATGCGCAACTGAAATTTGCGTCGGGGGTCACTGTCCTCTAATTTTTCGGTATGCCGAAAAAACGCGGGCTTCGACTCCGTGTGAGTGTGGGCGCCGTGCTCGCCCTCGTTCTCGCGGGATGCACGCCCGTTCCGAGTCCCGACGCGAACGATAATCGCCCTCTCGTCGTCACGACCTTCACGGTCATCGCCGACATGGTCGAACAGGTGGGTGGCGACCGCGTGCGTGTCGAGTCGATTACCCGCGTCGGGTCAGAGATCCACGGCTACGAGCCGACGCCGGGTGACCTGTTGCGCGCTGACGGCGCCGATCTGATCATTGACAATGGGCTGGGTCTCGAGGCGTGGTTCGAGCAGTTCTTGTCGAACATCGATGTACCGCGCGTGGTCGCGAGCGAGGGAATTGAGCCGATCGCCATAACCGGTTCTGAGAGCAATGCTCCGAATCCACACGCGTGGATGTCTCCCCTGGCTGCTGAGCGTTACATCACAAACATTCGAGATGCGCTGATCGAGCTAGACCCTGCTGGCAAGACGGAGTTCACTCAGCGTGCCGATGACTACATTGCAGAACTTCGGCTGGTGGCCGACGAACTACGCGCTGCCGTCGAGCAGCTTCCCGACTCGCGAAGGGCCCTGGTGACCTGCGAGGGGGCTTTCTCATACCTCGCTCGCGATCTTGGCCTCGATGAGGCCTACATCTGGCCCGTCAATGCCGAGCAGCAGGCGACTCCCCAGCGAGTGGCCGCGACGATCGACTTCGTGCGTGAGCGCGATGTTCCGGCGGTCTTCTGCGAGACGACTGTCGCGTCCGATCCGATGGAACAGGTCTCCGAGAGCACGGGCGCGCCCTTGGCGGGCCTGCTCTTCGTCGATTCGCTCTCGGAGCCCGACGGTCCCGTACCCGATTACCTCACCCTGCTGCGCTATGACATCGATCTCATCATCTCTGGGCTTCTCTCGTGACGGCGTCCTGCGGCGAGACAGTCGCGCGCCTCAACGACGTCACCGTGCGCCGCGGTGAGGTCCTGGCACTCGACAGCATCAGTCTCGAGATTCGCGCGGGCACCGTTGATGCGCTTGTGGGCATGAACGGTGCCGGAAAATCCACTCTGTTTGCCGCGATCATGGGTCTGGTTCCCCTCGCGCGGGGAACAGTCACGGTCTTCGGCGGCACTCCGGCGCGGGCGCGCGCTGCGGGCCGCATCGCCTTCATGCCTCAGGGCGACGGTATCGACCCCGATTTTCCGCTCGCTGTCGCCGATGTGGTCATGATGGGCCGCTTCGGGCGGCTGGGCATCACGCGTCGTCCCCGGGCTGCCGACCATGAGGCAGTGGCGGAGGCTCTCGATCGGGTTCAGCTGAACGACCTCGCGAAGCGTTCGATTGGCGCTCTCTCGGGGGGTCAGCGCAAGCGCGCACTCATGGCTCGTGCGCTCGCGCAGGAGGCCGATGTGCTGTTACTCGACGAACCCTTCGCCGGGGTAGATCAGCGCAGCGAGCAGCTCATTGCTCGCGTGCTGACGCAGCTCGCCGCCGAGGGGCGCACCGTCGTGCTCTCGACGCACGACATCGCAAGCCTGCCCGATCGCGCCGATCGGGTCATCCTGCTCGCGCAGCGGCTCATCACCGTCGACGCCCCGGCGGTGGCCCTCGCGCCCGAGATGCTGGCGCGCGCGTTCACTGTGAACAGAGAGCCACAGTTGTGAACCTCATCGACCTGCTGATGCAACCGTTCTCGTACGACTTCATGGTGCGAGCCATGACGGCGACCACTATTGCCGCGGTGGTCTGCGCTTTGTTGAGTTGCTGGCTCGTGCTCATCGGCTGGTCGCTCATGGGGGATGCGGTTTCGCACTCGGTGTTGCCTGGAGTCGTGCTGGCGTACCTGGTCGGGGCACCATTCGCGCTCGGCGCCCTCATCTTCGGGCTACTCGCCGTGCTGCTCATCGGAGTCATCCGTGATACGAGCCGGGTCAAAGAGGATGCGGCGATCGGCATCGTCTTCACAAGCCTCTTCGCCTTGGGCATCGTGCTGGTCTCGGTGGTTCCGAGCCAGGTTGACCTGAGTCACATCGTCTTCGGCAATGTGCTCGGGGTCTCGACCTTCGATCTTGCTCAGATCGCGGTGCTCGGCGGTGTGGCCATCGCGGTGCTGCTCGTTAAGCGCCGCGATCTGACACTGTTCGCGTTCGACCCAGCGCACGCGCACGCGATCGGCATTTCTCCCCGGATGCTCTCGGCGACTCTTTTGGGCGTCCTCGCCCTGACCGCCGTCGTCAGTTTGCAGATCGTGGGGGTCGTGCTCGTTGTCGCCCTGCTCATCATTCCGGGGGCAACCGCGCATCTATTGACTGATCGCATAGGCCGGATGCTTGTCATTGCGCCGGTTATCGCGGCGAGCTGCTCGATCGCCGGTGTGTATGTGAGCTTTTACCTCGACATCGCCCCGGGCGGCGCGGTCGTTCTCGCGAACGCTGTCGTGTTCACCGCCGTCTACCTGTTCAGCCCCCGGCTCGGCGTCATCGGGCGAGCCTTGACTCGTCGTCGCATCATCGAGGTCGTTGCCGGGTGACCGCTGGTAAGCCGCTAGGGGTCAGGAACCGCCAGATGACGTCGGGGGCGCCGAGAAGCCGTCAGAAGAAGTCGGGGCTCGGCGTCGATGCGTAACGGATCGACACGTCGGCGTGCCGGTCGAACCGGTAGCCAGCGCCGCGCACCGTGCGCACAATGTCTTCGTACCCGCCGAGCTTCGAGCGCAAGCGACGCACGTGTACGTCGATCGTGCGCTCATTCGGCACGTCATCGTCTCCTTCGGTGCCGTCGGCCCACAGCGAGCCAATGAGCTCGGCGCGCTCAATCGTGCGCCCCTCGCGCAGCACGAGGTACTGCAGCAGCTCGAACTCTTTGTACGTGAGCGCGGCCGTATCGCCGTCGAGCAGCACGCGCTTGCGCGAGATGTCGATGACGACCCCCTCGACGACCTTCTCGACGGCAGCTGAATCTGTTCGGCGATAGCGCGCGAGCGCGGCAGGGTCTTGCAGGGCAAGGCGCACCACCTCGACGTCGCGCCCTCCGGCGCCCGCCGGGGCGAGAGCCACCGCGGCGTGAGTCTCGGCGCCGGGGGCCAGCTCGCTCGTGAGCTTCTTGAGCTCACCGACGAGTCGGCCGAGGTCGATGCCGGCGGCGGTGGCTTTGGCCTCATCGAGGCCGACGTACAGCACAAAGCCGCGGGCTTCAGTACCCTCGGGCACGGCGCGAAGGCGCGGTGCGGGGGGCCCGGGCGGTGCGGCAACGGACGGAACGGCAACAGACGGTGCGGCAATGGACGGTGCAGCGACGGGCGGTGCGCCAACAGTGGGTGCAGCGACGGTTGGTACGGAACGGCTGGGAAGTGTGGCGAGAGACATGGTCGTGACGCTTTCTGCAGAGTCGAACGGCTCAGCTCCCGCGGGGGAGGTGCCGTTCTGAAGCGGTGTGTCGAGGGTGCGCGCATCGGCAGCCGGAGCATCCGGGCCCGATGCGGGGAGTCTCTGCTCGGGGCGATCAGACATCGTCAGACGATGGATCGGCCGGTCAGTGCGACTCGGGCAGACAGGTGGCCAATTAGGCGCACATTCGACAACACACATCAGCGCTTGCCGGCATCTGCATGCCAGCGGTCTCCACAGCCTCGCGGGCGGTCAGGAGATGAGCGGTGACGGTCATGCCGCTCAGTATCGCCGAGAGCCGAGCAGAGCGTCAAGTTGAGCAGTATCAGCCACGGCGAATGCCCGATGCTTAGCCGACGGTGCCGTACAGCCGGTCGCCGGCGTCGCCGAGTCCGGGCACGATGTAGCCCTTATCGTTGAGCTTCTCGTCGAGCGCGCCCAGCACGATCGTGACGTCGCGGCCCACCGTGGCCTTCTCGATCATGGCGAGGCCTTCGGGCGCTCCGAGAATGCAGACGGCGGTGACGTCGTCGGCTCCGCCCAAGACCACCGGCGTGAGCCCCGTGATCGAGGGCGCGGGCCCGCCGAGCGGGGCTCCATCGGTGTTCCAGCTGAAGGTCACCCTGCTGAACACCAAGCCGCCGATCT
>JBBRWT010000157.1:0-4353 GCA_038249035.1 Actinomycetales bacterium | reverse complement strand
GCGGGGCAGCGCCCGAGCGGGCGGCAACGGCCGTGCTCTCGTGCACGAAGACGCGTGCCTGGGGCACTCCGATCACGCGATGACCGGCCAGACGGATGCGCACACAGAGATCGAGTGCAGCATCGACCGTCGTCAACGCCGGCTCAAAGCCCTCAACGGCGTTGTAGACGCTGCGGCGCACGAGCAGCGCGGCCTCGCCCACGGCGAGCACGTCGCTCGTGCGGTCGTGCTGCGCTTGGTCGAGCTCGCGCTCGGCGATCGCGATTGAAGCCCCCCACTGCGTCACGGTCTCGCCGTAGCCGGCAATAACGGTGGGGTGTTTCGCGTCGAGCTGCTTGGGGCCTGCGACCGCCACCGACGGTGCGATTTCGACGGCGGCGAGCAGGCGCTCGAGCGCGCGCGGGTCGGGAACCGTGTCGTGGCGCAGCAGCCAGAGCCACTCTTCGACCCCGCCGTAGGGCGAGCTCACCGACTCGGCGACCGGCAGGGCGCCGAGGCCGCGGTGCACGAGCTCGCCGAATCCGAGGCCCGACCCGGCGGTGACGAACTGGGTCGGATTCGCAGCGGCGAGCTGTGCGGTCACCGCGTCGGCGCCGGCGGCGTCGACGACCACGAGCAGGTCGGGGCGGCGGCTCTGGTGGGCTAGGGCATCCAGAGTCTGTTGCAACACCTCGCCACCACGGCGGGCGACAACGATCGCGATGACTCGGGGCTGCACTCTTTCGACCCTAGACGGCGTGGTGCGAGGCGCGGCTCACCCGCGCCGCTGTCAGCGACACTGGGGCTACGCGCGGCGGCGAAGCTTGCGGCGCTCGCGCTCGCTGAGCCCGCCCCAGATGCCGAAGCGCTCGTCGTTCTGCAGCGCATACTCGAGGCACTCGCCTTTGACCTCGCATGTCGTGCAGATCTTCTTGGCGTCGCGCGTCGAGCCGCCCTTTTCCGGAAAGAAGGCTTCGGGGTCAGTCTGCGCGCAGAGGGCATCAGCCTGCCAGGCCAACGCGGTGTCATCGTCATCGACGGAGCGCGGTCGGCGAACGCCGGGAACGCCGAGCCGAACAGGGTCGACAAACCAGTTACTGGGAACGGTGTTCCGGTACTCGCTCATCGTTACTCCCTCCCCCACAACACCCCCCGGTGCGTGAGATGACCTAATTACACTCGTGTCATTCGCTCGCGTCAAGTCGTGGATGATAAAAGGTTCGACCCCGTATGCAGAGTTGCGACGCGCCGCAGAACGCGCTATGCGCGCGAGACATGCTCAGCTGGATGCCCGCCGCGCCTCCCACGCCGACCGCACCATCTCACCCAGCGTGTGCCGCATTGCCCAGCCGAGGTCGCGCGCAGCCAGTTCGCCGCTCGCCACAATGCGCGGCGGGTCCCCCGGCCGGCGCGGCGCCAGCTCGGGCTCGACGGCGATGCCGGTGACCTCAGCCACGGCATCCATGATCTGGCGCACCGAGACGCCGTCGCCCGAACCCAGGTTGTACGCGGGCTCGATCGGCCCGCCCGCCTCGAGCCGACGCGCGGCTTCAACGTGCGCGAGAGCCAGATCGGCCACGTGCAGGTAGTCGCGCACGCACGTGCCGTCGGGCGTCGGATAGTCGGTACCGTTGATGCGCGGCTGACGCCCCTCCACGAGCGCGTCGAACACCAGCGGAAAGAGATTGTGCGGGCTCGTGTCATAGACCGCGGGGTCGCCCGAGCCCACGACGTTGAAGTAACGCAGGCTCGTGTGGCGCAGACCCGCGGCCACTTCTTGGTCGCGCAGTAGCCATTCGCCGATCAGCTTCGACTCGCCGTAGGGGCTCGCCGGGTTCTTCGGAGTGTCTTCGGTGACCAGATCAACATCGACCGCGCCGAATACGGCAGCCGACGATGAAAACACGCACTGCTGAACGCCGTGCCGCTGCATCGACTCCAGCAGAGTGATCGTGCCGGTGACATTCTGCCCGTAGGTGTGCAGAGGGCGTTGCACGCTCACCCCGGCGTATTTGAAGCCGGCCACGTGAATGACGCCCGAAACGCCGTGGTCAGTGATTGCGGCATCCAGCGCATTCGCATCGAGAATGGATGCGCGCACGAAAGGCACCCCCTCCGGCACGAAGGCGGCGTGCCCGCTCGAGAGATCGTCGAGCACGACCGGGCTCATGCCCGCCACAGTGAGGGCGCGCACCACGTGCGCTCCGATGTAGCCGGCACCGCCGGTAACAAGCCAGGTCATGCGTTCAGGCTAGCCCCGCGCGCGATTCCCGACGTGTACGTGCGCCGCTCAATGTCGGCGTCAGTAGGGCGCTGTCAATCCACTGAACATGGGGAAGTGCTTGACGTTCACGGTGAAGAGTTCAGCATCGAGGGAGATCGCTGTGGCGGCGATCATCAAATCTGCGGCATCTATTCCACGATGTGCTGGCAACCAGTGGCGCCCCAGTTCACCGGCAATCTCAGCGATCGACTCGTCAAGCGGATGCCAAACGAAGGCCCGAAAGAACTGCCGGGTCGCGGCCTCTTCTGAGAGGCGCATGCCAGCGAGCACCTCGAGCCGAGTCACCTCGCTGGCGTGTATCGGGCCCGCGAGCCGAGCTTCGCGCACAACCTGGGCGGCCTCGGCGCGCCCACGCAACACGTCAATCAGCACCGAAGTGTCGACCACCACGGTCATTGCGCGATTGCCTGCCACCGGCTTGCTGAGCGCAGGCTTTCGACATAGGCCTCGCCGTCGATGGTGCTCTCGCGCCAGGCTCCCACTGCGCCGTCGATTGACCGAACGTCAGCGTCAGCGTCGCGCTCGGAGCCATAAGTGAGAGACACAGCGTCGCGAATCAGGGCAGAGATCGAGCGACCGGTGCGAGCAGCGGCGTCGTCGAGCAACTTGCGGTCTTGCGCGGTCAGAGAAATCTGCGTGCGCATCATGATGTAACTATACATCACGAGATCCTCAAGGGTCCGTGATGGCAAGCCAGGACATGCTCCTACACTTCCACTGAGGGTTCACACGACGCGCACCCGCGCCATGAGTAGCCGGGAGATGAGTCATGGTGCTGGTCAACATCGCCGAATCTCCCCGTGTCACTCTCATTGTCGTCGCCCTAGGTCGCACTCTCCGACTGAACGAATGCATCACGTCACTCGTCTCGCATGAGTCGCGCACGTCGTTCTCGATCGTGTGCGTGATCAATCCGATCAGCCCGATCAGCCCGATCAGCCCGATCGACCCGCAATCCGCGGTTGATGCAGAAGGCCTGGCTCTTGAGGCGTTCGACATTCAGATTGTCGCGCCCGATGTGAACCTCGGATGGGCTGGTGGGCTTCATGCCGGGCGCGCCTTAGCCAAAAGTGACTTGCTCGTGTGGGTGCAAGACGACATGGTGGTGTTGCCCGGCTGGCTCGACGCGCTCGTAGATGCCGCAGATGAGAATCCCGACGTGGGCGCCTTTGGCTCAGTGCGACTCGACACCGACGGAGTCGTACAACTGTTTAATGGCGGCTGGGCGGTGCCCGATGACCTGCTGCTCTGGAGCAGCACCGATACCTCTCAGCGGCAGCGGCCGAGTGGTGTTGCCCGACTCGACTGGGTGACGAGCCGAGGCCTGCTCGTGCGTACCAGCGTGTGGGATGAGGTCGGCGGCGCCGACCCCTCGCTGTTTCCACTGACCTACGTCGATCTCGACTTCAGCACTCACGTGCGGGCGCACGGTTGGGGCGTTGCGCTCGTTGCGGAAGCGACCGTCTGGCACGCGCACAACCAGTCAGCGCCGGGCCTGTTGCGTGAGTACCTCAACGACAGGCTGACGCCACGGGTGCACGAGCGGTGGTCGGCCGTGACGGCTGCGTTGCCGGCCGGAGCCGCGGCACAGCATCCCCACGATTGCACGCGTGATCGCGCCGAAGATGTCGAAGGATGGGTGTCGCGAGAGGCGACCGACATAGTGGTGCGTTTCGGACGGTGGGCCGAGCAGTGGCGGCGCAGCGAATTCGCCGAACTCGCGTCGGTGCGGGCGGCACTCGACGAGTCCCAGCGAGACGCACTTGGTGCGCGTGGCGAACTGGCTGCGCTTCGCACGTCACGCTCGTGGCGCATCACGGCTCCGTTCCGTGCTCTGCGCAACCCCGCATACCGCGACCCAACGAGCTGAATCGCGGCATACTATGCCCATGGCAGAGCTTCCCTCCCTTCCCGGCGCGCGCGACGTGCAAACAATCACGCCTGCTGGTCGTGCGGTCGCCACAACGATCGACGGGGTGATTACCCGACGACCACCCGTGCACGTCGATCACCGCGGCTCGCTACACGAGCTCTGGAACGGCTCTGCTGACCTCGGCCCCGAGCCGGTTGTGCACGTTTACCAAACGTCG
>JBBRWT010000156.1:0-4507 GCA_038249035.1 Actinomycetales bacterium | reverse complement strand
TCACCGTTGGGGCGCTCACCGACGGCCGCGACCGGGCAGGGGCACATTTCGCGGCCGATGCTATGGCGCTCGACGGGCTCACCGCATCCGCAGTCATGCCGTGGCTGCACGACCACGACGTGACGGCCCTCGTGACCCCGTATGCGCCCGTCGGCGGTGTTCGTGATCGGCTCGATCGTCTCGCCGCTGAGCTGGCCGTTGAGGGCGTCACAACCGTGCGAATGCTGCGTTCGTGGGATGCCCAGGCCTGGCCGCACGCCACCCGCGGGTTCTTTGCCTTCCGCGAGCGCATTCCTGCACTTCTGCGCGAGCAACAGATCGACGCAAACCGACGATAATGAACACATTCCCTTCCCTGCGACTCAAGGACTGATAGCCATGACCGACACTCTGAACCGGTCACACTCTGCCGCCCCCGCTTTCGATCCCGCCGACGGCGAACGCGCCTACGACCTCGATCGTGAGTTCGTCTTCCACTCGTGGAGCGCCCAAGGCGCGCTGAAGCCCTTCGTCGTCGCGAGCGCCTCGGGGTGCGACGTCTACACCTACGACGGTGACACCTACCTCGATTTCTCTAGCCAGCTCGTCAACACCAACATCGGCCACTCGCACCCGAAGGTCGTCGCGGCTATTCAGCACCAAGCGGCCGAGCTCGCGACCGTGGCACCCTCGCACGCGAACCTCGCGCGAGGCGAAGCGGCGAAGCGCATCGTCGAGAAGGCTGGCCCCGGTTTCGCCAAAGTGTTCTTCACCAATGGCGGTGCCGACGCGATCGAAAACGCCATTCGCATGGCGCGCCTCACGACGCACAAGCACAAGGTGCTCTCGACCTACCGCAGCTACCACGGCAACACAGGGGCCGCGATCGCCGCGACGGGTGACTGGCGCCGCATGCCGAACGAGTACGCCTACGGGCACGTGCACTTCTTCGGCCCGTTTGCGTACCGCAGCGAGTTCTTCTCTGACAGCCCTGAACAGGAGTGTGAGAGGGCTCTGCAGCACCTTGAACGCACGATTCAGGCTCAGGGTCCTGGCACGATTGCCGCAATTTTGCTCGAGTCGATTCCTGGCACCGCGGGCGTACTTACCCCGCCGCCCGGGTACCTTGCGGGTGTGCGCGAGATTGCTGACCGCTACGGAATCTTGTGGATCGCCGACGAGGTCATGGCCGGATTCGGTCGCACCGGCGAGTGGTTCGCGTGGCAGGGCGCCGAAGTCAACCCGACGGGGGTCGCTCCCGACCTGATCGCCTTCGCGAAGGGCGTCAACTCGGGCTACGTGCCCGTCGGTGGCGTGGTCATCAGCCCGAGCATCTCCGCCGCCTTCGACGAGCGAGTGTTTCCGGGCGGATTGACCTACAGCGGGCATCCACTCGCCGCCGCATCGATTGTGGCCTCGATCGACGCGATGACCGATGAGGGCATCGTCGAGAACGCCAAGATGATTGGCGAGCAGCACCTCGGCCCCGGCCTGCGGGCATTGGCCGAGAAGCACCCCATGATCGGCGAGGTGCGCGGGCTTGGTGTGTTTTGGGCTCTCGACCTGGTGACAGACCGCGCCACTCGCGCGCCGGTGGGCGCCGACGTCATCAACCGGCTCAAGGCTGAGCTCATGGCACGCAAAGTGCTGCCGTTTGCGGCCGACAACCGTATCCACGTCGTGCCGCCCTGCATCGTGACTCCCGACCAGGTCGCAGTTGCCTTGCAGGCTTATGACGGCGCTTTCACGGCCGTTGCGCAGAACTAGCCACTTACCGTAGAGGCGGCCGCGGGTAACTCTTGCGATCGGGCGAGAGATGCTCGCGGCCACTCACGCCGACTGTCGCCCACTCACCGCCGCTCGACTGAGACAGCCGCTCTCGACGGCCCGTTCCCGCCAGCCCGTTCCCGACGCGGAGCTCTCGTCAGGGCCGCGCGCCGCTAGGATGGAGCGTTATGCCTGCCTCCTCGAACCCCTATCGCGTGAACGTTCGCGACCTCGTGCACCGGCCCGGCGAGATGCGCGAGAAGCACCTGACGTTCGGTGTACCCGAGCACCTTGGCGCCGCCGCACTCGTGGTAGCTGAGGGCACCGAGCTCGATCTCGACCTGCGACTTGAGGGCCTGCACGACGGAATCCTTGTCTCGGGCGACGTTCGCACCACCGCCTCGGGGGAGTGCGTGCGGTGCCTCGACCCCGTCACCCAAGCGGTCGAAGTCGAGTTCCAGGAGCTTTTCGCGTATTCTCGTGACGAGGCGCTCGACTACACGGTTCACGACGATCACGTGGATTGTGAACCTGTGGTTCGAGACGCCGTCGTGCTGTCGCTTCCGTTTCAACCGGTGTGTCGCGAGGATTGCCCTGGTCTCGACCCCGAGACCGGTGAGCGCCTGGCAGACGTCGGCCCGCGGGAGCCCCAGAAGATCATCGATCCTCGGTGGGCGGCGCTCGAGGGTCTCGCTCGCGAGGCCGCCGAGACTGGGCCCAACAAGACCGAGCTCAACAAAAACTAGAACCTCAGCACCCCACGACCTCACCGGCACACGCGCGTGCGCCGGTCTGACAGAGAGAAGAACCACCATGGCTGTTCCCAAGCGGAAGATGTCGCGTTCGAACACGAACTCGCGCCGCTCACAGTGGAAGGCGACTGCGCCGACCCTCGTGAAGACTGTCGAGAACGGCAAGGTCGTCTACAGTCTTCCCCACCGCGCCAAGGTGGTCGAAGACTCGGCCGGCACGCCCCTGTACATGGAGTACAAGGGCCGCAAGGTCGCCGACGTCTGATCAATCGGCTCGTTAGCCGGTGAACGCGTCTGTGGCAGGGTCTGATTCCGTTCCGGAATCGCCTGTGCCTGAGTCGGGGGCCGACCGCACGGCGGTCGATCGATCGTTGTTGTTGCGCGCCCTAGGCCTCTCTATGGACGCTGAATTGCTCGAGCTTGCCCTCACGCATCGCTCGTGGGCCTACGAAAACGGCGGCGTCGCAACGAACGAACGTCTTGAGTTTCTCGGCGACTCGATTCTCGGCCAGGCCGTCACTGTCATGCTCTACACCTCGTATCCCGCACTAAACGAGGGCGATCTGGCCAAGCGGCGCGCTTCGCTCGTCTCGTCAGTTGCGCTCGCCGAGGTGGCCAGGGCGATCGACCTGGGCGAGTATCTCAAGCTGGGCAAGGGTGAAGAGCTCACGGGTGGCCGCGAGAAGTCATCGATTCTCGCCGACACCGTCGAAGCGCTCATCGGCGCTGCCTATATCGACCTGGGTGGTGATGCTGCGACGGCACTCGTTCTGCGATTGGTCGCGCCGCTGCTCGCTGACCCCGGCCGCTTCGGCGCTGGCATGGACCCGAAGACATCGCTGCAAGAACTCGCGGCCCAGCTCGGCCTCGGCCTGCCGGTCTACGCGATTGCCGACAACGGCCCCGACCACTCGAAAATCTTTACCGCAACCGTGATGCTCGCCAACGAGGCCGTGGCGACGGGTGAGGGCACGAGCAAAAAGCAGGCTGAGATGGGCGCCGCCCTCGAAGCGTGGACCGTTCTGCAGTCGCGGCGCTGACCGCTCCATGCCCGAGCTTCCCGAAGTCGAAGTCGTGCGGAACGGCCTTCAGCCGGCCGTTACCGGCGCCACCATCGAGTCAGTCGAAGTACTCGACGAGCGTTCGCTCAAGCGGCACGATGGCCCCGCCGAAGACTTTGTCGAGCGCTTGACCGGAGCACAACTGCGCGGAGCCGTGCGGCGCGGCAAGTTTCTCTGGCTGCCGATCGAGCGGGTGGGGGATGCCCCTGCCGAGGCCCTTGTTGCCCACCTCGGCATGAGCGGGCAAGTGTTGCTGCGTGAGCCGCAGGCCGAGGCCGCTCCGCTCACGCGCATTCGGTTCGCGCTGGCGCATCCGGTGCACGGCCCGCTGCGGGTCGACTTTGTCGACCAGCGCATCTTTGGCTCGATGGCGGTGGATGCGCTACTGCCGACGCGCGACGGCGCGGCGGCGGGATTCGGGTTGCCGTTGGCGAGCATCCCGAGCCAGGTGGCACACATTGCGCGTGACCCTCTTGACCCCGCCTTCGATGAGCGCGCATTCTTACGCCGGCTCGCCGCAAAACGCACCACCATCAAACGCGCGCTGCTCGATCAAACGCTCGTGAGCGGAATCGGCAACATCTATGCCGACGAGGCGCTGTGGGCGGCGCGCGTGCACTATGACCAGCCGACCGAGTCGCTGTCGCGGCCTCGTGCACGCGCGCTGCTCAACGAAGTGCGTATCGTCTTGCGTCGTGCGCTCGACGAGGGCGGAACCAGGTTCGACGCGCAGTACGTCAACGTCAACGGCGCCTCGGGGTACTTCTCGCGCTCGCTGCGCGCCTACGGGCAGCAGGGCTCGCCGTGCGCGCGCTGCGGCCGACTGATCGTGCGCGAGCAGTTCATGAACCGTGGCTCGCACTTTTGTCCGCGCTGCCAGCGCATCCGCCGCGTGCATTCGAGCACGGCATGACCGCGCGCAGCGCCACGCACCGAGCTGGGCCCTTC
>JBBRWT010000155.1:0-4656 GCA_038249035.1 Actinomycetales bacterium | reverse complement strand
GTCCATGTCGGGGTAGTCACTGCGGTTGTGAGCACCGCGGCTTTCGCGACGTTCCAAAGCGCACGCAAGGGTCGCACGCGCGGCCATCAAAGACGCGCGCAGATCGAAAGCATGCGCGAGACCCGAGAACCCTGCAACATCCGGATGCACTCCGATGCGCGTCTGCCGATCATCGAGTTCGTCTAGCTGGCGCAGACCTTCGAGCAGCCCCGCCTCATCGCGAACCACCCCACCGAAGTCGGTCATGGTGTTGCGAATGTCGCGTTGCAACGCCCGCACATTCTCTTCACCGTCTGAGGCAACAGTGTCATTCACCTCACGTTCGGCCGCGTCGATCACCTCTTGTGATCGATGCTGCGAGACGACTCCTGCGCTGTATTCGGCTGCAGCCTCACCAACGATGCGACCGAAGACAAGCAGCTCGATGAGCGAGTTGCCGCCGAGTCGGTTGGCTCCGTGCAGACCACTGGATGCTTCGCCGATCGCGTACAGGCCGACGACATCGGTGGAGTGGTCATCCGGTCGCACCCAGACGCCACCCATCGAATAGTGCGCCGTCGGGGCGATCTCGATCGGAGTGGTGGTGACGTCGAGTACCTGCAGTTCGAGCATGGTCTGGTAGACCCGCGGCAGTCGCGTCATGATCGTCTCGCGAGGCAGGTGCGAGATGTCGAGCAGCACGCCGCCCTTCGCGGTGCCGCGCCCCTCTTTGATCTCGGTGTACGCGGCGAGGGCGACCCGGTCGCGGGTCGAGAGTTCCATGCGCTCGGGGTCGTAGTTGACCATGAACCGCTCGCCGAGTGCGTTGCGCAACACCCCGCCCTCGCCCCGGGCGGCCTCGCTGATCAGGGTGCCTGCGGCGTTCTCTGGTTCGAGAATGCCGCTCGGGTGAAACTGAACGAACTCGGCGTCGCGCAGCCGGCCGCCAGCATCCACCGCCAGCTTGAACGAGTCGCCCGTGTTCTCGTCGCGACGGCTGGATGTGCGACGCCAGATGCGGTTGTGGCCGCCAGCGGCGATAATCACGGCGTCAGCGATGATCGTCACCCGGCTGCCGTTGCGCAGGTCGAAGCCGTATGCGCCGAACACTACGTTGTCACGCACCAGAATGCGGGTGATGTACACCGAGTCGAGGATGGGCACCTCAAGCTGGGCGGCTCGAGCCACCAGGGTGCGTTGAATTCCGAGACCCGTGTAGTCGCCGGCAAATGCGGTGCGACGGTACTTGTGGGCACCAAAGTAGCGCTGGCTGATTCGCCCGTCAGCCTCGCGGGCGAACTGCATGCCCCAACGCTCGAGATCTTCAATACCGCGGCCCGCGTTCTTCGTCACGATTTCGGCCGTGTGGGGGTTGGCGAGAAAGTAGCTCTCTTGAATTGTGTCGGCGGCGTGCTGCTGCCAGCTGTCTTCAGAATCCATGGTGGCCAGGGCCGCGTTGATGCCGCCCGCCGCCAGCGAGGTGTGCGCGTCGTTCTTGGGGCGCTTGCCGACGGCAAGAACGTCGACCCCGCGTTCAGAGAGCTCGATCGCCGCCCGCAGGCCCGAACCGCCAGTGCCAATGACGAGCACAGAGGTAGAAATGCGGCGACCGGTGACGGTACTAGCGGGCATGAAGAGGCCTTTCTGGGGCAACAGAACGGAGCCACACCGAACGTGGCTCCTACTGCCACGCTAACCCGCGTTGCTGGGTGGGTCCTCGAAGAGGGTGGGGGCAGAATCCGGTGCGATGAGGGCGGCCGAACCGGCGCTGGCGCCCCCAGGAAACCCCGGGCCGCTCGCAACGGCGGAGCGCCGCTGGTAGGCCTCAGCGGCGGCTCGGGCACGAACATCCGCCGCCTCATTGAGCTCGTGACCGACGTGGCCCTTCACCCACTCGAAGCGGTAGCGCCGGCCGACGATCGCGGCGTCGAGTTGCTTCAGCAGGTCGAGGTTGAGTACCGGTTTGCCGTCGCCCTTGCGCCAGCCCTTGCGCTTCCAGCCGGGCATCCACTGCGTGATGCAGTTGATGACGTACTGGCTGTCGCACAAAATGTGCAGGTCGTCGTCGATGTGCGCGGTGGCTCGAAACAGGTCGAGCACCGCCATCAGCTCGCCCTGATTGTTGGTCGCGTGCGGCCAGCCGCCCGCGGCCCAGCAGTCATCGTCGACATACCAAGCCCAACCCGCTGGGCCGGGGTTGCCGAGCGCTGAGCCGTCGGCCGCTGCAGTGATTGTCATCAGGTTCAGCGTACCGATGGCGGGGCCGCGGGGCATGCACTGCAGTAGGTCGCCGACTCGGCAGCGTCGCGTCAGCCCAGCATCACCTTGGTCGGGTCTGCCGGATCCGCCCGCAGCGGCATCCGGAAAACGGATGGCGTAACTCGGGTGGGGCACTACGTCGGTGCGATCTGAGGATCACCAATCAATACGGCGGCATCAGGTCGAGAAGCGGGGCTACTCGATCGACGATTGCCTGGGCTGCCGGAATCGCTTGATCGACATCGTCGCCGTTTGCGGACGGGCGCTCGATTTCAGGGTACTGGGTATCGTTTCGGAGTCGGCGCATCCAGTCGAATGCCCGGATTTCTTGCTGCCGCGGCGGCTCAAGCTGCGCGATGGTGGCCTCAAGGAGAACTGCGTGTGCGCCTTCGCCGCGCGGTCGCAACCCCTGGTTGACGAGCAAGCCGGCCAACGCGAGTCGAGCGGCATCGTAGGCCAGAGTGAACGCTCCGGCCGGGTCGAGTTCGCGGAGCGTTGCAGCGGCTGCAAGATGGGTGCGGGCCTGGGCCAGGTGGCCTTCAGCGAGATCTCGATTGGCCGCAACGCGTGTGAGGCGACTTTGTTGAATGAGTTGATCAATCTCGGCACGGCCCCTTTGCCAGTGATTGATCATGACTTCTCCTTTGTGAGATCGAGGCGACTGAGCGGGCGCTGCGTGAGTGTACTGAGGAACGGGTCATTATCAGCCGATTCCCACTGATCGACGCTCACGATGCGAGCATTCACCTCACGCCCGATCGCAGAACCGGCAAGGCGAACAGCTTCGTACGCATCGGCGCGCGGCGGGTTTCCCACGATCAATAGGTCGATGTCGACGGGGGTGTCGCCGGCTTCTCCAGCATGGCGAGCCGCCCACGACCCATAAATGTAGGCCCGCTCGATACCGGAAACGGAGGCCAGATAGCTGGGTAGAACGATCGCCGGACCGTAGGCAAGGTTGAGCAGTTCGGCCAGTGGTCGAAAGACGGGAGTATCGCGTCGAGCTTGTACCTCGACTGATTGACCGCGCCTGGTGGTACGCACCAGCCCCATTTCTGTGATTCTGGATACTTCGCGGTGCGCGCTTGCGTAGGGAGTCCGAGCGATGCGTGCGAGCTCAGAAATCGTGAAAGATCTATCGGGGCTCAAGAACAGTCTCGCGAGAAGCTCACCTTGGGCGTCCGAGCGAAAGAGGGGCGCGAGAGACGATGCTCTAGTATTCACATACGCGATAATACTATCGGTTATATGGATAGACAAGGCGTGGAGGGTGTCTGATCACCTCACACCATGTGAGCTGGCATCAGGGCGCGCCTCTGACGGATCATCCGCCCACCCTCGCGCAAGCCCAGGAACACGACTGCCGCTGCCCCGACGCATGCCCAGTCGATGAGGTCGAGGGGCCCGGTGCCGAAGAACGTTGACACGACCGGCATGTAGATGATCGCGAGCATGATGGCGATGGCGACGAGGACCGCCAGCCAGAAGGTGCGGTTGGCGAACTGGTATCGGGTGAAGAACCCGTGCACGCTGCGGCGCTGGATGATGCTCACGAGCTGGCACACCATGAGTGTCGCGTAGGTGATCGTCGTCGCCTGCAGCACCAGCTCTGCGGCCACTGTGCCGGCGAAGGGGTCGACCCCGTTGCGCGCATAGAAGTAGAGGTAGTTAGCGATGCCGAAGCCGCCCATGAGCGCGCCGGCGACAAACAGGTCAAGCATCGAGCGGCGGTTCAGGATGCGCGTCTCGGGGTCGCGAGGCTTCTGCTTCATCGTCTCGCCCTCTTCGGGGTCGCGCCCGAGGGCCGCGATCGGAAATATCTCGCCCAGCAGATCGATCGCGAGAATCTGCAACAGGTTGAGGGCGAGCGGCACCCCGAACAGAGCGGTGAGGGCAAGGCTGGCCGAGTTGACGACAAGCTCGGCAACGTTCGAGGTGAGGCAGCTGAGCACCCCCTTGCGAATGTTCTGGTAAATCGTGCGCCCTTGCCGCACCGCCCCGACGAGACTCGCAAAGCTGTCGTCAAGAAGCACCACTTCGGCGGCCTGCTTGGCAACATCGGTTCCGGATGCCCCCATCGCCACGCCGATGTTGGCGTGCCGCAGGGCGGGCGCATCGTTGATGCCGTCACCGGTGACCGCGACGAGGTTTCCGGATGCTTTCACAAGGTCGACGATGCGCACTTTGTCTTCCGGCGCGACCCGGCTGAACACCGTGCCCCCGCGCAGCGCGTGGGCGAGCACCTCGGCGTCACTGAGGGTGGCGAGCTCAGCGCCGGTGACGACGGTGAGCCCGTCATCCGCAGCATGATTCTCGCCGGGGGTAAGAGCCTCGTCGTTGGCGAGCCCGGCCTGCCGAGCGATGGCGATGGCGGTGAGCGAGAAGTCGCCGGTGATGATGTTGACCTTGACGCCGGCG
>JBBRWT010000154.1:0-4681 GCA_038249035.1 Actinomycetales bacterium | reverse complement strand
TCAACATCGCGGGCACCGGCAAGCCCGGCAAGCTCATCGAGTACGACGACACCTCGATCATCTTCTCGAACCCGAGCGTCAAAGACACCGAAGATTACGTCTCAGGCAAATTCGGGTAGTGCGATGCCCACGGGGCGCCGAGGATCACGTCGCGATCGGCGGCACTCTAGACGTGTGATCGCGCCGCGCTCTGGTCGGCGTCGTCTTCGTGCAGCGTGAACCGATAGCCCACGTTGCGCACGGTGCCGATGAGCGACTCCATGTCGCCGAGCTTGGCGCGCAAGCGACGCACGTGCACGTCGACCGTGCGCGTGCCACCGAAGTAGTCGTAGCCCCACACCTCGCTCAGTAGCTGTTCGCGCGTGAAGACGCGACTGGGGTGCGTGGCGAAAAACCGCAACAGCTCAAATTCTTTATACGTGAGGTCGAGCGTGCGGCCGTGCACCTTGGCCGAGTAGCTGGCCTCGTCGATGACGACTCCGGATGCCCGAATCAGGTTCGACCCCTCGTCGCGAGACTGGCGCCCAATCGCCAGGCGTAGCCGGGCATCCACCTCAGCGGGCCCCGCCGTTTCGAGCAGAACGTCATCGATGCCCCACTCGGCGTTGACGGCCGTGAGGCCACCCTCGGTGAGCACCACGATGATGGGTGAACCGGCTCCCGTGGCGGTGAGAATCTTGCAGAGCGACTTCGCACTCTGCAGGTCTGCCCGAGCATCCACGATGATGACGTCGGCGGGGGGCGCGCCAACGAGGGCCGCCGGTTGAGCCGGAATGCGGCGAACCCGGTGGCTGAGAAGCTCTAGCGCGGGGAGAACGTCAGTGTTCACCTGCGAGGTCAGGATTAACAGCTGCGCCACTTGTCCTCCACGGTGTCTTGCTCAGTGTACAAGCGCCCTAGCATGGGGGTATGTCTCGAACGGTCGCCACTGCGCTACCCGTGTGGTTCGCGGTGGTTGCGGCGGTCGTAATGGTCGGCCTGTTGCTGCCGACCACCGAGTGGTGGGCCGTGCTTCCGGCTATCGCGGGCGGGGCAATGATCGTGACGTTCATCATCCAGGTGAGCTTGCAGTCGAAAGACGGGCTCGTGAATCGCATGCTCGTCACCGTCACTGGCGCGATTCTGCTGCTCATCGCCGCGTCGATCGTCACCCTGGTCATCACCGCGCTGTAAAGGCTCTCGGTCGGCGCCCACGCGTGGGTGCCTGTCAGCCAGTCGTCGTAGACTGGGGCCATGCTTCTCGCCCTTGAGATCTTCTTCCTCGGCCTTCTCGGTCTGGCGACGCTGGCGATCGGATTCGTGTCGGTCGTCGTGCTCGTCAACCTTTACCGCGGCCAGCGCTGATCACGCCCGGCGCGGTGTTCTCTCTCGACACAAGCCTTCCGGCCGAGCTTGCCCCGCTCGCCTGGCTCATCGGCGTGTGGGACGGCACCGGCGTCGTGCACTACCTCGACGGCGACCGCACGCGCGAACACGAGTTCGGGCAGCGCGTGAGCTTCAGCCACGACGGGCTCAACTACCTCAACTACTCGTCGCACACCTGGCTGCTCGACGACGCGAACACGCCCCTCAGTGCGGAGGCCGGTTACTGGCGACTACACCGCCCCTCGCAGCCAGGTGACCCCGGCCCGGGAATGTTGCCCGGCGAAGGCCCTCGCCCGTTCGCCACTGCCGAGCAGGTCGAACAGTTGCGTGCGCCACACGGCGGTTTCGACGTCGAGGTCGCCCTCATTCACCCCGGCGGTGTCAGTGAGCTCTACCTGGGCCGTGCCGCCGATGCGCGCATCGAGTTGCAGACCGACGCCGTGATGCGCTCGGCGAGCGCGAAAGAGTACGCAGCCGCGACGCGCCTCTACGGACTCGTTGAGGGCCGCCTGCTCTGGGCGTGGGATATCGCCGCGCTCGGTAACGACCTGCGCACGCACGCCTCGGGAACGTTGAGTCGCGATGCCTGACGCCGCCGCAAGCCCCTTTCTCGCCCTGCCGGGCGCCGTGGCCGAGTCGGGCGCTCTGGCTGGGTCGAGTTCGGCTGGGTCGAGTTCGGCTGGGTCCGGTTCGCTGGGGTCAATCGCGGCGCACTACGGCGACCCGGTCGCCGAGCAGCGGATGCTCGCCGCCGGTCGCGCGATCGTCGACCTCAGCGACCGCGGAGTCATCACCGTCACCGGTGCCGACCGACTCACCTGGCTCGACTCACTCACGTCGCAGGCGCTGACGGCGCTCGAGTCAGGCCAATCGGCCGAGACGCTGCTGCTTGACCCCAAAGGTCGGCTCGAGCACAGCATCCGGGTCATCGATGACGGCATCACTACCTGGCTCCTCGTGGAGGCCGCGCAGACAGCGTCGCTCGCCGCCTGGCTCGATCGCATGCGCTTCATGATGCGTGTTGAGGTGGCCGACGTATCGCTCGACTGGGCAACGCTCGGGCAGTTACTGCCGCCGGGCGATGGTTCGGCGCTCGACGAGCCGCTCGCAGGCCTGCTCGTTGCTCCCGCAGCACCGAACGGCGTGCCACTGGTGTGGCGCGACCCGTGGACGGTCGTGCAGGCCGGCGGCTGGCAGTACTCGGCCGAGACGCAGCACCCCGGGGCGGAATACCCGGCAGTCGAGTTGCTGGTCGAACGAGCCCGCCTGGCTGATGTGGCGACAGCGTCTCGAGCGGGTGAGTTGCGCGTTGCCGGCACCCTCGCACTGGAGGCCCTGCGCATCGCCGCCTGGCGCCCGCGTTTCGGTACCGAGGTTGACGACCGCACCATTCCGCACGAGCTTGACTGGTTGCGCTCGGCCGTACACCTAGAGAAGGGTTGCTACCGCGGGCAAGAGACCGTGGCGAAGGTGCACAACCTGGGTCACCCTCCTCGCCGGATCGTGATGCTGCACCTCGACGGCTCTGACGCACTCTTGCCGGGCCCTGGTGCACCGGTGGTGCTCGGCGACGCGGCCGTGGGTACCGTCACCTCGAGCGCGCGCCACCACGAGCTTGGCCCCATCGCGCTCGCCATCGTGAAGCGCTCGCTCGATCCGGCTGCGGCACTGGTCGTGACGGTCGGTGGCGGTGGCGGCGGTGGTGGCGACGGCGGTGGAACGCCGGTGGCGGTCGCCGCTGCGCAGCAGGTCATCGTGCCACCCGACGCCGGAGCCACCGCCGGTGTACCGCGCTTGCCCCGCCTCGGCGCAGTGCCGCGTCCGGTCTGAACCTGGGCGGGTCGGCATGAGCGAGCAAGGTGCGTCGCTGAAGCGGCTGGAGCGCAGCATCCGTCGCCGATTGGATGCTCGCGCCGCGCTCGACCGCGTTCTCCGCTCACTGCCCGCCATCCTGCAGATCGTCGTCGCGGCAACCGCGGCTTACCTGCTGGCCCGGGTGCTGCTCGGGCACGAGTTGCCCCTCGTCGCCGTGACGGTGACGATCGTCGCGCTCGGGCTTGCGCGCGATGCCACACCCCGGCGCGTCGTCGAAACCGTCATCGGCATGAACATCGGCATCATTGTGGCTGCGCTGCTCGTACAGGTGATCGGCCAGGGTGCGTGGCAGATTGCCGTCATTCTCGCCATCACTCTGGTGGTCGCCCGCGCCGTCTCACCGTCGGCGGCGTTCGCGATCGCGGCGGGGGTGCAGTCGATGCTCGTCGCTGTACTGCCTGCGCCCGAGACGGGTGTGTTCGCTCGCAG
The DNA here is from genome assembly GCA_038249035.1 of Actinomycetales bacterium. Lineage (GTDB taxonomy): Bacteria > Actinomycetota > Actinomycetes > Actinomycetales > Microbacteriaceae > Microcella. The sequence goes on along the minus strand of JBBRWT010000154.1, from coordinate 1,012 downwards.
TCTCGACGGACTCATCGGCGGGGCGATGGCCCTGCTCGTGACAGCGCTCATCCCGCGCTTCGACCTCATGCCGCAGCGCGGTGAGGCGACGGCACTGTTCTCGCTGCTCGACCAGTCACTCGGCGGCCTGCACGACGCGCTACGCGCGGGTGACGCCCCGGCCGCAGAGTTGGCCCTTGCCCGTAGTCGGCGTAGCCAGACGATCATCGACGACTGGGGTCGTTCGCTCGAGAGCGCCCGCGGCATCGCGGCAGTCTCACCCTGGCTGCGATCGCGGCGCGCGCGACTGACAGAAGAGGTTCGCTTGCTTGCCCTTGCCGACCTCACCACGCGGCACGTGCGCGCGATCGCGCGCCGAGTCGAAGTGGTCGTGCGTGACGGGCAACCACGGCCGCTACTCGCCGAACTCGTCGGGGATGCAGCCGAGGCCGTGCGGCTGCTCGGCCGTAGTCGCGACGATGAGGCCGCGCGCTATGCCGCTCGCGCCGTTGCCGCGGGCCTCGCCGCACGCTGCGCGCCGTCAGCCGTCGAGGGCGTCGGCGACCAGGTGGTCATCGTGCTGCTGCGCCCCCTCGCGTTCGACGTGCTCGTGCACCTCGGCACCCCGCCCGACGACGCGCGCGCCCTGCTGCCGCCCCTCTGAGCGCCCCTGCCCGCGCCCCTCGCCCGTTCCGCCTCCCGCCTCCCCCGGTTCGCCGTCACAAATCACGGAACTTGCATCGCTCAACCCGCGCGCATCTGCATGCGCACGAGTCGCACTCGGCCAAAATCCGTGATTTGTGACGTCGCTCCTCCCGAGGCCGGGCGTCGGACCCCGACCCCACAAACGAGCGACATGCCCGGCACGGCCGCCCTCGGCCGAGCGACAATCGCGGCATGCAACTTCTCGCGACACTCGCCGCCGAGCGCGTCGGACTGATCCCTACCTTTCGACTTCGTCAGAGCGGAGTGTCGCCGCGCCGCATCGCGGCAATTCGACACTCGGAGCAACTAGTGCACGTGCGACAAGGCT
>JBBRWT010000153.1:0-4759 GCA_038249035.1 Actinomycetales bacterium | reverse complement strand
TCGTCAGTGACGTGTACGACCGCGTGACGTCGCCGAAGCGGGTTGTGCCGAGCTTTGCCGACGCCGACTTAGATCGAGGTGACACAGATCGAGGCGGCACAGATCGAGGTGACACAGATCGAGGCGGCACAGATCGAGGCGACACAGATCAGAGAACCGCTGACCAACGAACTGTCGACCAAAGAACTGCCGAGCAGCGGGCGAGCGACACGTTCGTCGAACTGTTGCGGCAGGGTGTCGCCGCTGACACGTCGCAACTATTGGGCGATGCTCCGATCGGCGTACGCATGATCGTGGCAGCCCGCGCCGTTGACGAGCGACGCGGTCGCGGTTGGATAGAAGGACACTCCGACGCCGTCTCCATCGCCACGATCGAACGGCACGCGTGCAGCGCCGGCACGGTTACGCTGACCGTCGACGGCAGCGTCGACAACGCCGGGCAGCCCCTCAATCTTGGGCGCGAAAGCCGCTTGTTCAGCCGTGCGCAGCGCCTCGCACTCGCCGCTCGCGACGGCGGGTGTCGCTGGCCCGGCTGCGATAGACCACCCTCCTGGTGCGAAGCACACCACATCGACCATTGGCAACGCGATCGTGGACGCACCGACGTTGCCGACGGCCTGCTTCTCTGCAGACATCACCACTTACTCGCGCACAACAACGGGTGGGAGATCTCGCGGGCCGGCCCGCAGTACCTCCTCATGCCACCCGGCGGTGCGGCCGGCGGTGCGGCTGGCGGTGCGGCCGGCGGTGCGGCTGGCGGTGCGATCGCCATGCCCAGCTCGAGTCGAGCGCTGCACGACGCCCTCAACGGGTAAACCTGCCGCTGTGTGCGCGAGTGGAGGCGTGAGACGGCGGGAGGCTGACGCGAGTTCTGGCGGGCGTGAGTGGGTTGGCCGTGACAGGCTGAACTCATGACCTTGCCCGCCGATCGAGTGCTGACCGTGCTCGTCACCGGATTCGAGCCATTCGACGGCGCCGACCACAACCCCAGCGGCGACGTCGCGCGGCGACTCGCTGAGCTCGGGCATCCGGACTGCCAACTGGTCGGTGAAGTGCTGCCGGTGTCGTTCGCGCAAGCCCCCGGGCTGCTGGCCGCCGCAATCGACGTGCACCACCCCGACATCATCGTCATGCTCGGGCTGGCCGAGAACCGCCACGCCATCACCCCCGAACGCGTCGCCCTCAACCTGGCCGACGCGCGCATTCCTGACAACGACGGCGCTCAGCCGACGGATGCCCCCCTCGAGCCCCACGGGCCTGCCGCCCGCTTCACGCACCTGCCCGTCAAGCAGATCGCCCTCGCGATCACGAACGCGGGCCTGCCGGCCGAGGTGTCGCTGTCGGCCGGCACCTACGTGTGCAACGCCGTCATGTACGCCGCACTGGGAATCGCTGAGCAGGCATCGGGCGGCAACGGCACGACCGGACACGGCACGACCGGAGACAGCGGCACGAACGGAGACAGCGGCACGAACGGGACGCCGCTGCAGGCCGGGTTTATCCACCTGCCTGCGACCCCGCAGCTTGGCGGCGACCCTCGGTTCACGCTCGATGAGCTTGAGCGGGGCATCCGCGTCGCCATCACCACGATCGTCGACCTGCGAGCATGAGCGACATCGAGCGCGACGCTGAGCGTGGTGCTGAGCGCGACGCTGACCGTGGCGATGGCAGCGATGGTGAGCCAGCCGAGGTGATCCGTGTCGCGGCGGCCCTCATTGTTGACGAGCATGGGCGCATTCTGCTGGTGCGCAAGCGGGGCACCGACGTGTTCATGCAACCCGGCGGCAAGTACGAGCCGGGTGAGACAGCCGCACAGACGCTCAGCCGCGAGCTCGACGAAGAGCTCGGCGTGGTCATCGCGCCCGATCAACTCGAGCCGCTCGGCGACTTCGTGGCCGACGCCGCCAACGAGGCAGGTGCACGACTCGAAGCCGCGGTGTTGCGTGCGACGCTCACCGGACCAGTCGCCGCGCGCGCCGAGATCGACGAGCTGCGCTGGGTGCACCCCGACGAGTTCGGGGCGCTGCCCATCGCGCCCCTCGTGACGGCCCACATGGTGCCGTACATGCAAGTGAATACCCGCATAGAGCTGCCTCCGATGGTTCCGACAGGCTTGTCAGCGGATGCCCCGGCAAACTTTCGCGCGGCGCGCATGTGGCTCACGATCAGCCTTGTCGTTTCCGCGGCCGGAGTCGTGCTGATGATTGCGCTGCCCGACCTGACCATGCTTGGGGTCGCGGCGCTCGTCGTGGGTGTACTGCTCACCGCGGCGTCGCCGCACTTCTTCCGCGCTGCAAGGCGGGACGCTGCGGGGCTGGGCGCTGCGGGGCGGGGCGGTCCGGGGCGCCGAGCGCGCCCAGCGCGATAGCGTGAGGGTATGGAGCTCGAACTCGACACCTTCGGCACCACCGCACTGATTCTGGTGCTCGCGGCCACCGTTGCGTTCATCGCCCACCGGGCACGGCAGCCGCTCATCATCGCGTTCATCGTCGTCGGTGTCGTCGTCGGGCCGAGCGTGTTGGACTGGGTGCACGAAGCCGAAGCGCTCGAACTGTTCGCCGAAATCGGCATCGCTATTCTTCTTTTTCTCGTCGGGCTCAAACTTGACATCAACCTCGTGCGCTCCGTCGGGCTCGTCGCCCTCGCCACTGGTCTCGGCCAGATCGCCGTCATGGCCATCGTTGGTTTTGGTATCTCGATGCTCTTCGGGCTCGACCTGATCGCCGCAGCAGTCGTCGGAGTCGCTATCACGTTCTCGTCGACGATTATCGTCGTCAAACTACTCAGTGATCAGCGCGAACTCGACGAACTGCACGGTCGCGTCGCCCTCGGCCTGCTGATCGTGCAAGACGTCGTCGTCATCGTGGTCATGATCGTGTTGACCAGTCTCGGAAGCACCGCCGACGGCACCGCTGTCGATGTCGGCGCCGAAGCCCTGCGTATTCTGCTGAGCGGCGGCGGCCTACTCGTCGGCATCGCGGTCGCCATGCGCTGGGTGCTGCCCTGGCTGCTTGACCGCGTCGCAACGAGCCAAGAACTGCTCATCGTGTGGAGCGTAGCGTGGGCCATTGGCGTCGCCGCCCTCACCGACGTGCTCGGATTCTCGATCGAAGTCGGCGCCTTCCTCGCCGGCTTTGCGCTCGCCTCGACCCGCTACCGCGAGCAAGTGCACGCCTCGCTCAGCGGGCTCCGTGACTTTTTGCTGCTGTTCTTCTTCATCGTGCTCGGCAGCGAACTCGACTTCGGCGCGATCGGCGCGCAAGTTCCTCTCGCGATCCTGCTCTCCTTGTTCGTGCTCGTGGGCACACCGATCATCATGATTGCGATCATGAGTCTTATGGGCTATCCGGCGCGCGTCGGGTTCTTGGCTGGACTGGCGATCGCGCAGATCAGCGAGTTCAGCCTCATTCTCATCGCCCTCACGCGCGATATCGGTCTGATCGGCGACGACATCGTGGGGCTCATCACCCTGGTCGCGCTGATCACCATCGCGGGGTCGAGCTACCTGATTCCGTACTCGAAGCGTTTCGCCGACCGTCTCGACCCACTACTCACACGCCTGCAGCGGGATACCCCGCGCGTGAACGCTGCCTCTGAAGCGGTGAAGTATGACGCGATCGTCTTCGGCCACGGGCGGTTCGGCACCCAGATCATTCGCGAACTCGTCGGTGAGGGGTGCCGCGTGCTGTTGGTCGAGTGGGATCCGTTCGCCGAAGTCCGCCTGCACGACGACGAAATCTCTGATCAGGTAGACGTCATTTTCGGGGATGCTCGCAGTCCCGATTTTCCTGAAACGCTGCCCGTGCACGACGTGCGCTACATCATCTCGACGGTGCCCGACGTCGACACCAACCTGGTGCTGGCCGCAGCACTGCGGCGTCACGGCACCACCTGCCCGATCGCGGTGACCGTGCACACCGATAGTGCTGCGCAGCTCTACCGCCCGGCACTCATCGACGGCACCGTCTCTGCCGTGCTGCACCCGTTTCGGGATGCCGCCGACGACGCGCTCGAAACGTTACGGCGACTCGCGGCCGCTCAGTCGTCTGACGACTGAACTGCAACGGGGTCGGAAGCCGAGCCCACAGCGTTGCCAAGTCGCGCACGCAGGGCTGGCCAGGAGTCGGCGAATCCGGGGTGCAGAGGCAGGGCATCCACCTCGGTGATCGGTACCCAGCGCAGGGCCACACTTTCGGCGTCAGCCACGATCGGAGCGAACAACCGAACGACGCGCACTGCGACGGTCGTGTACGACCAGAATTCGAGGTCAAGCAGGCTTTCGAAGAGCGGCTCGACAGCGTCGGCAGGCACTCCGGCTTCTTCGTTGGCTTCGCGCACGGCCGCGTCGATGGCAGACTCGCCGAGTTTTCGAGCGCCTCCCGGCAGACCCCAGGTGCCGCCGTGGTGCGACCACAAAGCGCGATGCTGCAACAGGATGCCCGCCTCGGGGTGCCACGCCAGCAGCCCGGCCGCGCCGAAGCGACCCCAGTAGCGCTCACCATCCGGGCTTTCAACCCAGGCATCGCCGGGGTCGCGCGCGAACCCAGTGGGCAACGGCGGCGGCGTGTTCGAGAGCGGGTCGTACGTCATGGTGAGTTCAGGCTAAGCGAGCATGATGGGAACATGCACACTGGCCCTGATGCCGCGTCGAACGCTGCTGCCGCTTCGAACGCTGTTGCCGCGCCGAACCCGGTCGCGCCGCCGCTTCCGGGCCGCGCGATCATCCGCCAGCGCTGGAGCGACCTCGTCTTTCTGCACT
>JBBRWT010000152.1:0-4780 GCA_038249035.1 Actinomycetales bacterium | reverse complement strand
GAATCGAGCTCCCCTCGGCAGAGGCGGTGGCAAAGGGAAAAATCGCCCTTTGCTATTCCGTTGCCCCTTCCAGCCCTTGGAATAGCCAAAGGAACACATCGGGGTTGCCGCGGGAGTGCTCCCTTGCCCTTGAGATCCGGCTACCGTCCCCGGCTCGACGTACCCTCAAGAGACACCACGACAGGGGGGTCACGATGGGTTCGATCTCGGCTTACGAAACATCCGTTGGCAAGCGCTACCGAGTCCGCTATCGAAAGCCTGACCACTCGCAGACCGACAAGCGCGGGTTTCGCACGAAACGCGAAGCCGAAGACTTCATGGCCTCTGTCGAGGTGTCGAAGCTTCGCGGTGAGTGGGTCGACCCGACGCGATCCAAGATGACCGTCGCGGAGTGGGCCGAGCATTGGTACTCAGCACAGCTTCAACTCAAGGCGACCACGCTCTCCGGATACCGTTACTCGCTCGATGCTCATGTGATTCCCCGGTGGGGTGGGGTTCGTCTCGTTGAGATCGGCCACGCTGACGTTCAGGCCTGGGTTGCCCGGCTGTCAGTGGGGCTCGCGGGATCCACGGTCAGGCAGATCTATCTGGTCCTGGCCGGCCTCACCAAGTACGCGATTCGCGATGGTCGTCTGACCCGCAATCCGTGCGAAGGGATTCAACTGCCCCGGGTACTCAAGAAGCGGCACGGCTATCTCACGCACGCCAAGGTGAGGCAGCTCGCGGTAGGTTGCGGCGAATACGGTGACGTCGTACTGTTCCTCGCCTACACAGGGCTGCGGTGGGGCGAGATGGCCGCGCTGAAGGTTGGGCGCATCGACACCTTACGACGCAGACTTGACGTCGCGGAGGCAGTTTCGGCGCCGCGGGGTGAACTCGTGTGGAGCACGCCCAAGAGCCACAGCAGTCGATCGGTGCCGTATCCGCAGCTGCTGGCTATCGCACTCGCTCAGCGGTGCGAGGGAAAGAAGCGCGACGACCTCGTTTTCGCGGGGCCAGACGGCGGAGTGTTGCGCAGTGGCAACTTCCGCAGGCGGCAGTTCGCGGACGCAGTGGCGAGCTGCAAGGAATCCGACTCGGATTTCCCGACACTGAGCCCCCATGATCTTCGCCACACCGCTGCAAGCCTCGCGGTCTCAGCGGGCGCGAACGTCAAGGCAGTGCAGCGGATGCTCGGGCATTCGAGCGCCGCAATGACCCTAGACGTTTATGCGGATCTCTTCGAGGACGATCTCGACGCGGTTGCCGACGCCCTCGATCGCGATGCGAGTGCCTCAGATGTGGGCAAACTGCGGGCACGGGCTGAACCTGTGAGCCTTGACCAACCGAGGAAAGCCTAAAAACTCAAGCAATTACTGGTGGCTCCGACGGGCGTCGATCCCGTGACCTCTCGATTTTCAGTCGAACGCTCTACCAACTGAGCTACAGAGCCCTGAGACCCAGGGGCCCCAGTACGGAACAAGCCCCCTCCGAAGAGAGGGCCTATCGCCGTGGCGACCCTGACCGGACTTGAACCGGCGACCTCCGCCGTGACAGGGCGGCGCGCTAACCAACTGCGCTACAGGGCCATGCGTATTCAGTTGTGGGCGGTGCTGGGTGGTGCTAGGTGCGCGGTGCTGAATGGTGCTGTGTGGCTGCGCTACTGGTGACCCCAACGGGATTCGAACCCGTGCTGCCGCCGTGAAAGGGCGGTGTCCTAGGCCACTAAACGATGGGGCCAGGTGGCGCGAGCCGCAGAGCAACCGAGGCATAAGCATACGGGTCACGCCGCCCGATTGCCAAACTCGGTCATCGCCGCTGGCAGAGCGGGTTCGGCGACGATCCGGGCGACCTCCCGCGCCCGCGCGGCGGTGCGGGTTAGCGTCGCGGCAAGGATTCGGGCGCTCTGCCGACAGGGCGCCCTGCGACGCGTGCGGTGCGAGACCTGGCCGAACGCCGCATCCGTTGGTACTGTTGTCAATGGTGCTCGTGTGGAAGTTGTGACATAACGCACGATCGCCGGATCGGGTAGAGATCATGCAGTCAGAGAACCGCTGGGGGAGCGCAATCATGACGAACGCGATGGGGGATGCCGCGGTGCGACCGCGCCGCCGTCGCGCGACCGCTTTTATCGCCTCAATCGCGGCAATAGCTCTGCTCGTGACCGGTTCGATCGCCATCGCCGAGCGCCCCGCGCACGCCGTCGACTACCCGTCGTGGAACGACGTGCTCGAGGCCCGTCGTGACGTCGCGGCCGCGCAGGCGCAGATCAAGCAGATTCAGGCGGCCATCGCCTCGATCACCGCCGAAGTGGAGCGCACGCAGGCGATCGCCGAAGAAAAGGGTGCGGTCTACTTCGAAGCCCAGCAGGCTTTTGACGAAGCCGCCTACACAGCAGATCAGTTACAGGCGCAGGCAGACGAGGCGCAGGCGCGGGCTGACGTCTCGCGTCAGCGCGCGGGTCAGTTCGTGGCCGAACTCGCGCGATCGGGCGGGGGTGACCTCTCTGCGTCTCTCTTCACGAACCCGGGCCAAGCCGACGACTTGCTGTCACGTCTCGGCTTCGCGAGCAAGATCACCGAGCAAGCCGAGGGCATCTACGCGGCGGCGTTGCAAGATCAGAACTCTGCCCAGGCGCTCACTGATCAGGCGAACGTTGCCAAGCAGCTGCGCGACGAGCTACGCATTGAAGCGCAGGCCGCATACGAAGAGGCGCAGACCGCTGCGCTCGCAGCTCAGGCAGCACTCATCGCTCAGCAAGAGAACCAGGCGCGACTTGAGGCGCAGCTGGCCGTGCTCGTCGAGAACCGCGCAGCCACCGAAAAGGATTACCAGGCCGGCATTGCTGCGCAGTACGGCTCGGGATCGAGTCTCGACGCCGGTCAAATTGTCAACGGCTGGGCGATCCCTACCTCGGGCTACATCTCGTCGCCGTACGGCTACCGTGTGCACCCCGTCAGCGGAAACGTCGCGTTCCACTCGGGTACCGATATCGCCACCTCCTGCGGTCGACCCATCTATGCAGCCTCGAACGGCACGGTCGAGTACGCCGGCTGGAACGGCACGTACGGCGTCTTTGTGCGCATCAACCATGGCAACGGGCTGACGACCGGATACGCGCACATTCAAGAGGGCGGAATCATCGTGCAGATGGGCCAGCCGGTAGCAGTGGGCCAGCAGATAGCGCGCGTGGGATCCACCGGCAACTCGACCGGCTGCCATCTGCACCTCGAGGTGCGTCAAGGCGGGTCGTCAACTGACCCCATTCCCTATCTGCGAAACAAGGGCCTCTCGGTTGGGTAGCCGGCTCTGATGCGGCGCCCCGGGCGTCGTGAGATCAGAGTCGTCACCCTCGTGACGGCTCTGGTTCTCGCGCTCGGGGTCGTGAGCACGAACGGGCCGACATCGGCGGTCGCTGCGCCAACGGGCCCGTCGTGGGACGACGTGCAGGGCGCGAAAGGTGACGTCGAGGCAACTCAGATCGCGGTGGCGCGCATCGTTGAATCGGTCGCTGGTATGAACGCCGGGCTCGAGCAAATGCGCATCGCCGCCCTCGTCGCCGGCGAGCAGTATCAGCAGGCGACGCTCGCGCTCGAGCAGTCCACCACGACCATGGCAACGGCCGAGAGGCGGCGGGATGCTGCGCTTGACCGCGCAGACGCTTCCGGTCGCCAGGCGGCCCTGCTCGCCACTCAGCTCGCGCGTGCGGGGGGTGGCGACGTCACCATGGCGCTCATGGCGAGCGATAACGCGGACGACTTGTTGTATCGGCTCGGCACCATGAGTGCTCTCAGCGCCCGAACCGATGCCGTGTTGACGCGCGCCGTGCAAGACCGGAACATAGCAGCATCTTTCAGCGCGCAGGCATCGCTCGCGCGCGACGCGCACGCCGATCTCGAGGCTGAGGCCGAGGCGGGCTACGCGGCCGCGGCCGCGACGGCTGCGCGAGCCGAGCAGCGCGCGGGCCAACAGCAGGTACTGCTTGGCGAGCTCTCGGCCAAGCTTGCCGAGCTCACCGGCCGCTCTGCCGCGATCGAGCGTGGGTACCTCGACTCGCTCGAGAGCGCACCGCCGCCGGGCGGCGGCGGCCCGAGCAGTCCGTCGCCAGCCCCGAGCCAGCCGGCCCCGAACCCCTCGACCCCGAGTGCGCCGAGCCCGTCACCAAGCTCGCCGAGTCCCAGCGCGCCACCGCCCAGCGGCCCGAGCCCGTCACCATCGCCGAGTAGCCCGGCTCCGTCGCCGAGCTCGCCACCCGTGGCATCCGGCCCCCAGCCGAACACCGCAGCGGTGGCGACGGCGATCACCTTCGCCCGGGCGCAGGTGGGCGAGCCATACCAGTTCGGCGCGGCCGGACCGAATGCGTGGGACTGTTCGGGGCTCACGATGATGGCCTATTCGGCAGCCGGATTCGCCATCGGCGGCCACGGCTCCACAGCGCAATACAATCGCGCGGAGGCGCGCGGCCTACTCGTGCCCTACAGCCAAATGCAGCCCGGCGACCTCATCTTCTATAGTTCGGGCGGCTCAACCGGCGGGTCGAAATATCACGTCGCTCTGTTCATCGGCGGCGGCCAGATGATCGAGGCGCCATACCCGGGCCAGCCGGTGCGCGTCGTTGCCGTGCGCAGTTATGACCGGGTCTCGCTTGTCGCGAGGCCCAGCGGGTAGAACTGTCGCCTGGCGCGGCAGCTCAGTGCGCAGCGGGAACGTAGGCGGCGATGCCGGCCTGGATGATCGCCTCGGCTTCGGCGGCGTCGCCCCAGCCCTCGGTTTTGACCCACTTGCCGGGCTCGAGGTCTTT
>JBBRWT010000151.1:0-4783 GCA_038249035.1 Actinomycetales bacterium | reverse complement strand
CCTGCCGCAGCACGTCGTGGAGCCCAAGACGCTGCGCCCCGACTGAGAGCGGCGCCTCGGGTGCGATGATCAGGCAGCTCCGCACGCCCAGAAGATCGCAGGAGCCCACAATCGTGGCGGTCGCGACGGCGGGGTGGTCGGCAAGCAGCACAATCTCGGGAGCCCGTTGTGCGAGCTGCGTCAACACCTCCTCTTGGTCAATGGCCCGCCACGCCACTCGATGCCCCGCGCGCAGCACCGCCAGCTCGACGGCGTCGGCATCCATTCCCGGCACGGCAAGGGCGATGAGCACGTCAGCCGCCGATCGCGACGGAGGCCGGAATCGCCGACAGCGCGTCGCCGTTGGCGAGCGCGTGCAGAATGCGCGCAACATCGCGTCGCAAAACCAGCAACTCGACGCGGCCCGCCTCGGCACCCGTGACGATGCCCTCTGCCGTGACAGTCCGCACGAGCTGCGTGTTCGCTGCGATGACGGCAGGTGCACCGAACCGGCCAGCGTCGAGGGCGGGCGCCGACCAAAGGTCGAGTGAGTCGCCGGGCCGCACCGTCGCGCCGAGCGCGGTGGAGAGCGTGACCACCAGAGTCGTGGCACTGGCGCTGCGCACATCTCCGACTGCCGCGAGCGGTACGAGCTCGCCCGCCCCCACCGTTCGCGTGATGACGAGCCCCTCGTCAGGAACATCGGCGCGCGTCAGGTACCCATGCCCGTCGATGCCCAGGGTGACGCGGCGCACGTCGAGGTCGTCGACGGTAAGCACTTGGCCGGGGGTGAGCAGGCGAGGCGCGGCGAGCACATCTTCTCCCTCGTCGGCGGCAGTGACGATGCCGACCACGGCGGCAATCGAGGCGACGACGAGCGCGAGCCCAACGACGAGACGCGCGTCGACAGTTCGGCGTCGACGAAGCCCCGCCGATGGGGATGCTGCCTCGGTCATGGCTCCTCCAAAATGTCAGGGTTCGGAACGCGACCGATCCTGACGATTCACCGCCAGTCGGGGGGCAGTTATCCACACCTGGCGCGGGAGAGGCCGCCGAGGTCGATAATCAAGGCATGACGGATTCGTCGCGGCCCGCTCTCGGGCGCTTCCTGACACTCACTGATGTCGCCGAGGTGCTGAGCCTCAGCGCCGCCGAGGTGCTGGCGCTAGTGCGATCGGGCGAGCTATCCGCGATCCGGCTGGGCACGATCGGCCAGTGGCGCGTCGAGAAGACTGTGCTTGAGTCTTTCATTGCTGACAAGTACGACGAGAGCCGCCGGCTCGCTCTCTGGAACGAGGCTCAGTACGCCGACGTCGCGGAGTTGTTCGGTGAACGGCGCGGCGGGGGCCTCACAGCCTGACGAGTAGCACTTGTTCTGTGGGGATCACGCGCACCTGATTCACCTCGCGTGCCCGTCGTACCTGATCGCGGTCGTGTTCCGCCAGATCGAGGTGATCGCGCCCGACCCGGTCAATCGTTCCCGTGGCGTCGCCGGTGAGCGTGCGAACCGTCACGACCGTGCGGCGTCGGCACAGGTCGCGCAACAGAAAAGCGATACCGAGTCGCGCGGCCAGTTCGGAACGCTCAACCATCGGCTCCAGCGAGAGCAACGCCTGCGCGGGATCGAGGAGCAGAGCGTCCACCGCCGAGAATGGAACGATCACTTGGTCGCTGCCTGGCGGCGCGTCGAGGTCGCCCGCCATCCAATCGCGCCCCACCGTGACGAGCCGCAGCCGCACGACTTCGCCCGACCGCACTCGGCACCGGATGCCCGCCGCCGACGAATCCGCAGCGCCCCGCAGCGCCACTAACCGGTCGCGCAAGGGCAGTCGGCCGAGCCTGAGCCGCTCTTCTTCTTGCTGCAGGTCGGCCTGCTCAGACTGCAGCTCGTGCTCAAGCTGGCCGGCAAGGTCGTCGAAGAGATGGTCCCAGCGCATGCCGAGACGGTAGCGATCGCCACCGACGTCGGCAACGCAGTTATCCACAGTTCGAATATTCCTCTTTACGAATGAGCAAACTTTTGGTTGAGTATTGGCACCCGTAGTGGGGTACACCAATCGGTCTACCGCCCGGGGGACGGCCGTAACCATACCGTCAGCCTCAGGGGAGAAGGAGCCGACAGTGATCGCCGCCCAACACGACAACCTCGAGCCCAACGCCGAGCGCACAAAAGCACTGCGCGGTCGAGGTTCTCGTGCCCGCATCGCGCACGAGGAATATTTCGACTACCAACCCACCTCGACTGCCGATCTGCCCGACCCACAGCCCCTGGTCGAGAACCTCACGCGCTGCGTGATCGAGATTCTCGCCGGAGCCCGTGAGCTTGAGCAAGTGGCGCGCTGGGTCACCGACGACGTCTACCGCACGCTTCTCACTCGAGCCTCGATCAGCGCGCGAGCGCGAGCGGCGCGCGGAGCCCCCACCATTCGGCCCACGTTTTCAGTGGGAACGCCCCGCATCACTGAGCCGCGCGACGGCGTCGTCGAGGCGGTCGTGATCGTCACGAGTCGGGCTCGAGCACGCGCGGTGGCGATCCGACTCGAGGGCCTCGACCGACGCTGGCGCGCCAGCGCGATCTCCGTGCTCTAGCGGCCCTTCTTCTTTTCTTGTGCGCGGCGCTGAGCGCGGTTTACCGGCGCCGGGCCAGCTGGTGCGGCGGCTTGCTTCTGCCCGAAGGCGCCCGTGGCCTGCACGCCACCCTGGCCCTGGCCGTTCTGCGGCTGACCCTGCGGGGCGCGACGTGTGGGCGCGGTTGCCGGGGCTGCGGCCGGGCCACCGAATGCGGCAGAGACCTGGGGTGCGGCTTCGCGGGCCGCATCCGTCGGCGCCTGCATGACCTGGCCGCGCTGGTTACGCACCTCGACCTCGCCATCGGCGCTGGGCGACGTGTAGCTGAGGTTCTGGGGCGTCTGCGGAGCGTTGAGACCCTTGGCGGTGACCTGCGCGGTGCCCTTGCTGCCGGTGACCTCGACCTCGAGGTTGTAGAGGAACCCGACCGCGTCTTCGCGAATGGCGCTCATCATCGACTGGAAGAGCGCGAAACCCTCACGCTGGTACTCGACGAGCGGGTCGCGCTGCGCCATGGCGCGCAAGCCGATGCCGTCTTTCAGGTAGTCCATCTCGTAGAGGTGGTCGCGCCAGCGGCGGTCGACGACACTCAGCACGACGCGGCGCTCGAGCTCGCGCGTCGCCGTGTGGCCCAGGCTTTCTTCGCGGCGCTCGTAGGCGAGCTTGGCGTCGCTCGAGATCTCGCGAACGAGGAAGGCCGGGGTGAGCTTCGTGCCACCCTCGCTAATGACCTCGTCGATCGTGAGAGTGATGGGGTACAGGGTCTTCAGCTCTGTCCAGAGCTGCTCGAAGTCCCAGTCGTCGTTGTGGCCTGACGACGTGTGGGTCTCGACTATCTCAGTCACGACCTGACCGATGAACTTCTGCACGCGATCGTTGAGGTCATCGCCCTCGAGAATGTGCCGGCGGTCGGTGTAGATGGCCTCGCGCTGGCGGTTGAGCACGTCGTCGTACTTGAGCACGTTCTTGCGAATCTCGGCGTTGCGGGCCTCGACCTGCGACTGCGCCGAACGGATGGCGCGGCTGACGACCTTCGACTCGATCGCGAGGTCGTCGGGAACGTTCGATCGGCCCATGATCGCCTCGGCGGCTCCGGAGTTGAACAGGCGCATGAGGTCGTCTTGTAGCGAGAGATAGAACCGGCTTTCACCCGGGTCGCCCTGACGGCCTGAGCGGCCGCGCAACTGGTTGTCGATGCGTCGCGACTCGTGACGCTCGGTACCGAGCACGTACAGCCCGCCGACGTCGACAACTTTCGCGGCTTCGATGCCGACCTGCTCTTTGACGCGCGTGAACACGCCATCCCACTCGGCTTCGTACTCGTCAGGAGTCTCGACCGGCGAGAGGCCCTTGCCGTTCATTTCGGTAACGGCGAGAAACTCGGCGTTGCCGCCCAACATGATGTCGGTGCCGCGGCCCGCCATGTTGGTGGCGACGGTGACGGCCCCGAGCCGCCCAGCTTGGGCGATGATCGAGGCCTCACGCGCGTGGTTCTTCGCGTTGAGAACCTCGTGCTTGACCCCGCGCTTGGCGAGCAGGCGCGAGAGCAGCTCGCTCTTCTCGACGCTCGTGGTTCCGACGAGTACGGGCTGGCCCACCGCATGGCGCTGCACGATGTCGTCGGCGGCCTGCTCGAACTTGACCTGCTCGTTCTTGTACACGAGGTCAGACTTATCGATGCGCTGCATCGGCAGATTGGTCGGAATCGCGACGACGCCGAGCTTGTAGGTGCCCATGAACTCGGCGGCCTCGGTCTCGGCCGTTCCGGTCATACCCGAGAGCTTGGAGTAGAGACGAAAGTAGTTCTGCAGGGTGACGGTGGCGAGTGTCTGGTTCTCGGCCTTGACCGTGACACCTTCTTTGGCCTCGATCGCCTGGTGAATGCCCTCGTTGTAGCGACGACCCACGAGAATGCGGCCGGTGTGCTCATCAACGATGAGTACCTCGCCATTCATCACGACATAGTCCTTATCACGCTTGAACAGGGCGGATGCCTTGATGGAGTTGTTGAGAAACGAGATGAGGGGCGTGTTAGCCGACTCGTACAGGTTGTCGATGCCGAGGTGGTCTTCGACCTTCTCGATTCCGGGCTCGAGCACGCCGACCGTGCGCTTCTTTTCGTCGACCTCGTAGTCGGTACCGGCCTGGAGGCGTTGGGCGATGCGCGCGAACTCGGTGAACCAGCGGTTCGCCTCGCCCGAGGAGGGACCGGAAATGATGAGCGGGGTGCGCGCCT
>JBBRWT010000150.1:0-4849 GCA_038249035.1 Actinomycetales bacterium | reverse complement strand
GACGGGGGTCTGATCTTTGCGTACCAGGTCGCGAACCCCGAGGCCTACGGGGTCGTCGAGTTCGACGCCGAAGGCCGGGCGGTCTCGATCGAAGAGAAGCCCGAGAAGCCCAAAAGCACCTACGCGGTGCCTGGCCTCTACTTCTACGACAACTCGGTTGTCGAGGTCGCCAAATCTATCCGCCCGAGTGCCCGGGGTGAGCTCGAGATCTCGACCGTCAACGAGCACTACTTGCTCGAGGGCCGGCTGAAGGTACATGCGCTCGACCGCGGAACCGCGTGGCTCGACACCGGAACCTTCGAGTCGATGATGCAGGCCTCCGAGTATGTGCGCGTGATCGAAGACCGGCAAGGGTACAAGATCGGCTGCATTGAAGAGGTGGCGTGGCGCGCTGGCTGGATCGACGACGCGCAGCTCGCAGCTCTCGCAGCCCCTCTCGCCAAGAGCGGGTACGGCGTCTACTTGCAGCGATTGTTGACCCGGTAGCCCGCGGTGACAATGTCGTACGGCCGCGAGCTGATCGCCACCCGCGAGTTGCTCTTAAACCTCACGATGCGCGAGGTGAAGGGTCAGTATCGTCGCACCGCGCTCGGTCAACTCTGGTCGATCATCAACCCACTCGCGACCATGGTGGTCTACACGCTCGTCTTTTCGTTGCTTTTGCGGTCTGAGCCGCCACCGGGCGATCCGAGCGGACTCGACGTGTACGCACTCTGGCTCATGTGCGGTCTGTTGCCATGGACCTACTTCACGCGCGTCGTGAACGGCGGCGTGGCGTCGATCACGAGCAATGCCGGACTCATTAAGAAAGTCTATTTTCCGCGGATGCACCTGCCTCTGTCGATCACCCTCTCCACCGCCATCACCTTCGGTGTCGAGTTGGGCGTGCTCACGATCGCACTCTGGGTCTTCGGCGGATTCCCGCTGCCCTGGCTGCCTCTCGTGATGATCGCCGTCGTAATCCTCGCGATGTTCGCCACTGGCCTGGCGATGATGCTCGCCATTCTGAATGTTCACTTCAGAGATACGCAACACTTCGTGAGCATTCTGTTGCCTATGTGGATGTTCTTGACCCCGATCATCTACCCGTTCTCGCTCGTCGAAGCCGCGGCTGAACGCACCGGCGCGTGGGTACTGACAGTGTTCGAGCTCAATCCCATGTTGCACATTGTGCAGGTCTTCCGCACGTTGCTCTATGACAACGCGCTTCCCGGTCAGCTCGACTGGCTTGCCGCGATCCTGGCCGCCTCGGTCGTCTTCTCGCTGGGGTATCTCGTCTTCTCGCGCAACGAGCGGCGATTGGCAGAACTTCTGTGAGCGAGGTGACCGCACGCGGCACGGCCGGCACGGCAATCGTGGTCGATGGGGTGTCGAAGAAGTTCCGGTTGTTCCACGAGCGCAACCAAACTCTCAAGTCGGCGATCATGCGTGGCCGCCGTATCGTCGCTGACGACTTCTGGGCCGTGCGCGATGTGTCGTTCGAGGTGCCCCAGGGCCAGACTTTCGGGCTCATCGGCCGCAACGGCTCGGGCAAATCTACACTTCTCAAGACTCTTGCCCGCATCTATCAGCCCGACGAAGGCCGAGTGGTGATGAGCGGGCGGGTCTCATCGATGCTCGAAGTCGGTTCGGGATTCCACCCCGAGCTCAGTGGCCGCGAGAATATCTTTCTCAATGGCTCGATTCTTGGCCTCACGCGCAAGCAAGTGACCGCCCGATTCGACGAGATCGTCGACTTCTCGGGGGTCGAAGCGTTCATCGATCAGCCCGTGAAGAACTACTCGTCAGGCATGTATGTGCGGCTGGGGTTCGCGGTCGCCGTGCACACAGAGCCCGATATTCTCATCGTCGACGAGATTCTTTCGGTGGGTGATGGAGCATTCCGCGAGAAGTCGCGCAAGAAGTTCGCCGAGTTCACGGGCCAGGGGCGCACTGTGATTTTGGTGTCGCACTCCCTCGCCCAGATTCGCGACATGTGCCAGCAGGTGGCGTGGCTGCACGCCGGCCGGCTCCGGGCCATCGGAGCGACCGAGGACGTGGTCGAGGCCTACGAGGCGTCGATCGAGGCCGAGTCGACCTAGGTTGCGGTCGAGCTAGTGCGCGCGCCGCTGCAGTAGTGCCGAGCGCACCGCGAGGCCGACCGAGAGGGCGGCGCGCACCGGCCACAAGTACCAACCCGCATACTTGCGCGTGATGAACCGACGGGCCGAGGTGTGGTGTGCCCGAATCATCAGCGCCGAATCTCGCGCGGCCGTGTGGCCTCCCACGTGAGTGACGGCGGTGCCGGGGTAGTAGCGGTTTCGGTACCCGGCTTTGCCGAGCCGATACCCGAAGTCGACGTCTTCGAAGTACATGAAGTAGCTCTCGTCAAACCCGCCGATCTCGTCGAACACGTCTCGTCGCACGAGCAGACACGCGCCTGACAGCCAGCCGGCATCGCGCGCGGTGACGGCCTCGTCGGCATCTTGCCGATAGCGCCGAGTCCACGGGTTGTCGTGCCACAGATTGACGAACAGGGCGTGGCCGACGCCCGTGCGCAGCGACGGCACGCGTCGCGCCGAGGGGTAGACGGTGCCGTCGGGGTTGAGCACGGCGGGGCCGATCGCCGCGATGCGCTCATCGCTCTCGCCGATCGACTCGAGGGCGTCGATGACTCCCGGGTCGAGCACGACGTCGGGGTTGCTGATGAGCACCCACCGCACACTCGACGGCAGGGTCGCGACGCCGGCGTTGACGGCGCCGCCGTAGCCGGGGTTGCTCGGCAGTGCTAGGTAGTCGGCGCCAATGGCGTGCGCAAACTCCTCCGCGCGCGAGCCCTCAGCGGGCCGATTGTCGACCACGACGGTATGTACTGGCTCGACGCTGGCCGCCGCGATCGACTCAAGAAAGCCGGGCAACACATCGTTCGAGCGGTACGCCACGGTCACGACGGCGATCGCCGCCGCGCTAGTCGTTGAACTCGTGTCGCTCGACTGCTCGCCCCCGGTCATGATGGTTCGAATCCTAGCCGGGCGCGGCACGCCCCTTAGGCTGACGGGGTGGCAGACGCGCGCATCTCGGTGGCTCTCGGCACCCGCAACGGTGGCGCGTACGTCGCGCGGCAAGTGCGCAGCATCCTGAATCAACGGCCCGCACCGTTCGAGCTCATCGTGGGCGACGACGACTCGACCGACGACACGATCGCCATCATCGAGCGCGTGCACGCCGAGGCGCTCGCCGACGAGCCGGAGTTGCCGACGCGGCTCGAGATTATTCGCCGCCGGCCCGCGCTGGGCGTCACCGCGAACTTTGCGGCCACGCTGGCCGCGTGCACTGGCGACCTCATCGCCCTCAGTGATCAAGACGACGAGTGGATGCCCGGCAAACTCGACACCCTTGCCGCGGCCTTTACTGCCGACCCTGAGTTGCTGCTCGCCCACAGCGATGCGCGCCTCGTCGACGCCGACGGCGCCCCGCTGGGCCTGTCACTGCTCGATGCCCTCGAGGCGACGGCCGGCGAGCGCGCGGGCCTCGCCGCGGGCGCGGCGCTGACCGTGCTTCTGCGGCGCAACCTGGTCACGGGTGCCACGGTGATGCTGCGTCGGTCGCTTCTCGAAAGCGCTGCGCCGATTCCGCCGCAGTGGGTACACGACGAGTGGCTCGCCGCGATTGCTGGGGCGGTGGGCCGGGTGCGGCTGGTGCCCGAAGATCTCATCGACTACCGCCAGCACGGTGCCAACCAGATCGGCGCTCGTCGCCCCACGCTGGCCGACAAGCTCGCCCGACTGCGCGAACCGCAGGCCACGCGAGCGGCCAGGCTGGCTGAACGCACGGCGTTGCTCGCCGAGCGGGGCCGCGCGCTCGGAGTTGCCGAGTCGGTGCAGGCGCAACTAGACGCTAAGGCCGCCCACGAGGCGCGCCGCGCGCGACTACCCCGCGTGCGGATCGCCCGGGTACCCGCCGTGCTCGGCGGCGCGCTCGCGGGCCGGTATGCCCGGTACAGTCGGGGTGCCATGGATGTCGTGCGTGACCTTGTCGCCCCCGCGGAGAGCAGCAGCGCATGACCCGCGTTCTCATCATTACCGGCGACCCGGTCGCGGCCGCGATGGCGGGCCCAGCTATTCGGGCGTGGAACATGGTGCTCACGCTGCAGAGTGCGGGCCACGAGGTGCGGCTGGTGTCAACGACGCGCGCCGAGCATCCGGCTCCTCCGTTTCCGACTTTTCATGTCGCACCCGGCGACGAACGCGGCATCGCCGTTCACGAGCGCTGGGCCGAGGTCGTTGTCTTTCAGGGCTACGCGACGACGCAATTTCGCACGATCGCACGCACCGACCGCATGCTCATCGCTGACGCGTACGACCCCATGCACCTCGAAATGCTCGAGCAGGGCCGCGAGCTACCCGCGGCCACGTGGGCGTTGCGGGTGTCGACGGCGCGCGACGCCCTCAACGACCAACTGCGCCGCGCCGACCTGGTGTTGTGCGCGAGCGAGCGGCAGCGGCTGTTCTACCTCGGTCAGCTCGCCGGTCTCGGGCGCTTGAGCCCCACGACCTACGCCGATGACCCCGACCTGCGCGGGCTGCTCGCGGTGGTGCCCTTCGGGCTCGAGCCGGTGCCTCCCGTGGCCGACGCGGGCTCCGGGATGCGCGGCGTCACGCCCGGCATCGAGGCCGACTCGCGGGTGCTGATCTGGGGCGGCGGCCTTTACAGCTGGTTCGACCCGCTCACTCTAATTCGGGCGGTGGCGGTGGCGCGGGCGCGTGTGCCAAACATCCGCCTTTTCTTTCTCGGTACCCGCCACCCGGGAGTCGACGAGATGGGCATCGTGCGGCAGTCGTTCGACCTGGCGACCGAGTTGGGCGTCGAG
>JBBRWT010000149.1:0-4884 GCA_038249035.1 Actinomycetales bacterium | reverse complement strand
TCTCGCGGCTGAAGCTGCGCGCGGCGACCACACTGCCGATCTGCGATTCGGCCTCGGGGTTCTCGATGCAATCAGGGAGGAGATGGGAGACGCGATGCAGCTGTACGTAGAGTTGCATTCGCTGTGGCAACCCAAGGGTGCGGAACGCGTGCTCACCGCCCTGCAGCCTTATAACCTCACGTGGGTAGAAGACCCCGTGCGTGCCGACCACTTCAGCGTTCTTGCAGCCCTGCGCCAGAACACCGGGGTTCCTATCGCGGTTGGTGAGAATCTCGGTGCCGGCTTCAACGCCTACAAGCCGTTGTTCGATGCGCAGGCCACCGATGTCGCCATCATCGATATTGGGTGGAGTGGAGGAATCACGCAGGCGATCAAGACCGCAGCCTTGGCGGAACAGTACGGGGTTCCCGTCGCCCCACACGATTGCACTGGTCCTGTCTCACTAGCTGTTGCCACACACTTCGTGACTGCTGTCGCAAACGGCCACGTGCAAGAAGTCGCACGGGCTTTCTATCACGGCTGGTACCGCACGATCGCCGACGGTTTTCCGACAATTGCTGACGGCATGATCACGCCAACCTTGTCTCCCGGGCACGGCGTCACCCTCTCGCCTACTTTCCTTGCAGACGAGACAACAATGCGCCGCATCACCCAGCTCGATGGCTGACGCGAAGACCGATGCACAGGCGGAGCGCCTGAAAGCCGTCGTGGGCGGCGAACGATTGGTCGCCGTTGTGCGTGCCCCGCGAGCGAGCGACTGCGAGCCCGTTGTCGAGACTCTCGTGCAGGCGGGAATCTGCATCATCGAGTTGACGTTGACAACGCCTGGCGCGATTGAGGAGCTTCAGCGGCTTCGAGATCGCTTCGGCACGGCGGCAGTTCTGGGCATGGGAACCGTACTCACGCGCCAGAGTGCGACACAGGCGATGGATGCTGGCGCCCAGTTCCTCGTGACGCCCGTACTTGTGCGCGAGGTCATTGACGAAGCGAACGGTCGCGATGTTCCTGTACTGTCGGGCGCCCTCAGCCCCACTGAAATCTACGAGAGCATCGTGTGCGGCGCCGACGCCGTTAAGGTATTTCCTGCATCGGCGGTCGGTCCCCGATACCTTCGTGAACTGTCTGGGCCATTTCCGGGCATCACGCTTATGCCTTCCGGCGGGGTCGAGATCGACGATATTGCGGCGTGGCTATCTGCGGGCGCGTCGGCAGTGAGCCTCGGTGGGTCCTTAATTAAGAACGCGTTCGACGGAGAACTCAGCGCTCTTCGTGAACGGGCTTTGCGTGCCGTAGCGGCATCGCACGAGGCGAAATAGCGATGTCAACGCCTCACCCTTCAGTCGACATCCTCACGCTGGGGGAGTCCATGGGCTTGGTCGTGATGGACGATATCGGCCCTCTCGCAACGGCGGATCGGGCACGGGTGCGATTCGGTGGCGCTGAGTCGAATGTCGCGATTGCCGCAACTCGACTCGGTGCCACCGTGGCGTGGGTGAGCAGGCTCGGAACCGACGGGCTCGGGGACAAAATCGAGCGCACGCTGCGGGGCGAGGGAGTCGATGTTCGGGTTCGGCGCGACCCTCACCGGTCAACCGGCCTGATGATCAAAGAACGCCGCACCAGCACCTCAACCCGAGTTCACTACTATCGCTCGTCGAGCGCGGCGACAGCGCTCGAGCCAGAAGACATCCCGGACGAGTGGGTTCAGAGCGCACGTCTCGTGCACGTCACAGGCATCACGTCAGCACTGTCGCCGAGTGCACGGATGGCGGTGAGGTCGGTGCTACAACGTGCACGGGACGCGGGCGTCACTGTGAGCCTGGACCTTAACTACCGATCTGCCCTGTGGTCTGCCGCCGAGGCGGCGGCAGAGTACATCGAGGTGCTTCCTTTCGTTGATCTTCTCTTCGGGGGGCTCGACGAACTTCGACTCGTTGACGCGAGTATTGACACCGCGGCGGCGGCCGAGCCTCTGCTTAAACGGTTCACCCTTAATCAGGTCATCGTGAAAGAGGGCGCGCACGGTGCAACTGCGGTGAGTGGACGGGGCCTCACGTCGCACCCCGCCTATACCGTTCAGGTCAACGACACCGTGGGTGCTGGAGATGCCTTCGTCGCCGGCTACCTGACGGCGTGGTTGCAGGATCACAGCACTGATCAGTGCCTCGATCGCGCAACGCGCGCGGGAGCCCTTGCCTGTACCGTTCCTGGTGACTGGGAGGGGGCGCCCCTGCTCTCAGAGCTTGCCCTGCTCGACTCTGCCGAACCCGTAGAACGATAGCCACTCTCGAGCGTGAGGAACCGACGTGATCACCACTGACCTAACTGCTGACACCATCCTTGTCACCGGCGGCGCGGGATCGATTGGCGCTGAGATCGCCCGTGACCTGGCAGCGGGCGGTGCGTTCGTGATCGTCGCAGACCTGTCAGCGGATGCGACACGCGCCGTTGCCGACGAGATCGTTGCAGCAGGTGGGCGGGCGCAAGGGTGGGTCATGGACGTGCGTTCTACGGAGTCGGTGAACGACGTGACACGCGCGCTGTCGGAGGCTGGAACTGTGCTGACCGGCCTAGTGAATGCGGCCGGAATTCTGCGCACCGGAGCGCTGGAGGCCATGACAGACGAGGCGTGGCAAGAGATCTTCGACGTCAACATGACGGGTATTTTCAGAACCACCCGGGCCGTCGCGCCCATTTTCACCGCCGCAGGTCGCGGAGCGATCGTTAACCTGTCATCGGTGTCAGCATTCATCGGCTCTGCTGATGGCGCCGCCTACACCTCAACAAAGGGTGCCGTGCTCAGCTTTACGAGCGGCACTGCCGGAGAGCTTGCGCCGTATGGCATTCGGGTGAACGCGGTCTGCCCGGGGTGGGTAGATGGTGGGTTCACGCACCAGGCCATGGAGGCCTCGGATGACCCCGAATCGTTGGTCAACATGGCCGCCAGTCTTCATCCGCTCGGACGCATGGCGTCACCGGCCGATGTCGCCCACGCCGTCACCTTTCTGATGAGCGACCGTGCATCGTTCATCACGGGCACGCCGCTGTTTGTTGACGGTGGCTTCATGGTCCAGCGGGGCCTACGTTCATGACCGCAGGCTTCACGGGAGTGCTTGCAGTGACCGATGAGCGTTACGCCCTCGGGGAAGGGTCCAAATAGAATTCAGCCGGAAATACGGTGAGTTGGGTCGATATCGAAGGGCGCACGCTCAGTGTCGCCGGACTCGGCTTAAGCGGTGAACTCACGCTCATCGAGCAGCGCTCGTTCGATGACCGAGTAGGTTTCGCCCATCCTCTGGGTGACGGTTGCTATCTCATCGGGCTCGGGTGCTGCGTCGCCATTTCCGCGCCCGACGGAGTCGCGCAGTCAACAGTGCCTCTCGAACAGTCTGACCTTCTCACCTGACGGCACCGTGCTGTACTCGGTCGATAGCCTTCGCCATGGTGTCTTTCGGCGCAGCTATGACCCGGCATCAGGCCGCGCTGGCGAACGAGAAGTAGTGGCAAAATTCGGTGACCTGGAGCCGGATTGTATGGCAGTCGACTCCGCGGGCGATCTCTGGGTCGCGGTCTGGGGCGGCGGCGGTATGCAGAGAATTTGCGCCAACGGGTCAGGGGCCGACTTCGTCGAGGTTGGTCCGAGCCACGTCACCAGTCTCGCGTTCTCTGGACCCGGTCTCGATGTTGCTGTCGTCACGACCTCACATCTCTTGCTCGACGACGACGAGCGTCGGCAGTCGCCCCACGCGGGGGCTGTCTTCACCATGGCGTTGGGTGTGACCGGTCTACGGGCCCACTCGCGGAAGCCACTAGATCTTCATCACGTCACCGTCGACCTCTGACTGTTGCGCCGATCGCGCAAGAGAGCCCCGCCGCGAAGACCACCACAGCCTCGCGACGGGGCTCGGCCCCGGGGGTGTCGTCAGCCGCGCGGGATAAGCCGCTGCAGCTGAGTCACATGGCCTGGCTCGAGCTCTTCCAGAGAGGTCACGCCGAGCAAGCGCATGGTGCGAGCAATCTGCTCGGCCAGAATCGTGATCGTGCGGTCGACGCCCTCGCGCCCGCCTGCCATGAGGCCGTAAAGGTAGGCGCGACCGATCAGGGTGAACCTGGCACCCAAGGCCACAGAAGCAACGATGTCGGCACCGCTCATGATGCCCGTGTCGAGGTGCACTTCGGTGTCTTTGCCGACCTCGCGCACGACCTCGGGCAACAGGTGGAAGGGGATCGGCGCGCGGTCGAGCTGCCGACCGCCGTGGTTTGACAGGGTGATGCCGTCTACGCCGAGCGCCGCCAGGCGCTGGGCGTCATCCACCGTCTGAACGCCTTTGACGACGAGCTTGCCGGGCCACTGTTCTTTGATCCACTTGAGGTCGTCGTAGGTCACGGTGGGGTCGAACATTGCGTCGAGCAGTTCGCCGACGGTGCCGTTCCAGCTCGAGAGGCTGGCAAAGGCGAGGGGCTCGGTGGTCAAGAAATCCCACCACCACCACGGGCGGGGGATCGCGTTTAGAATCGTGCCGACCGTGAGGGCCGGGGGAATAGAGAAGCCGTTGCGCTTGTCGCGCAGGCGCGCGCCGGCCACGGGAACGTCGACGGTGACAAGCAGTGTGTCGTACCCCGCGGCCGCCGCGCGCTCGACGAGCTGCATCGAGCGCTCGCGGTCTTTCCACATGTAGAGCTGAAACCAGTTGCGGCCGTTGGGGGCCGCTGCCTTTACGTCTTCAATGCTGCTGGTGCCCATGGTCGACAGTGAGAACGGGATGCCCGCCGCGGCCGCGGCCGTCGCCCCCGCAATCTCGCCCTCGGTGTGCATCATGCGCGTAAACCCGGTCGGCGCGATGCCGAAGGGCAGTTCGACCCGCTGGCCGAGAACCTCCCAGC